>CAZVQB010000007.1:13299-26459 GCA_964629235.1 uncultured Candidatus Saccharibacteria bacterium
TCCTTTTTTGTATATTTCGCCAATTCGCCCTTTTCTTTTTCAGAAACAAGCTTTTCCATCTTTTCTACTCTCTTTCTGATTTGAGTAAAGTTTGTAAGTGTACCACCAATCCATCTACCGTCAACATAAGGCATATTTATTGATAAAGCGCCTGATTTTATTGAATTCCTTGCTTCACTTTTGCCTCCTACGAATAATATTGTCTTACCTTCTTTGGCTAGAGAAACAACGAAATCCTTTGCTTTCTCAAGTAAAACCTCTGTCTTTTCTAGGTCAAATATTTCTACTTTGTTTTTAACTCCGAATATATAAGGAGTAACTGTCGGATGTCGTCTTGTCTTTGAAAAGGCAAAATGAGCACCTGCTTTGAACATATTTTCTACCCGTGAATTATTGATTGTTACCATAAATATTGTATAGGAGAGTGTAGCAAATCGGGCCTATTTTTGCAAATTTACCCTAGCTCTAGTTACAGGACCGAAGAATCCAACCGCAGGGTTAATACCATTAGATATTTGATACTTGACCAAGGCAGCTCTTGTTGCTGGACCGAAGTATGTAGACTCATTACCTCTTGATCCTACGCCTGAAGTTGTAACGGTGAAGCCTTTTGTATTTAGGAATATCTGTAGTTGTCTAACATCTTCACCTGTAGCTCCGACTGTTAATGATCTAGAGAATGTGTATTTAGTTGTTGTTGATGGTATAGATGGTGCAATTGGAGTTGATACGGTATTTGTTGAAGAATATAGAGAATTAACAACTGTCATGGTCTGAGTATCAAATATTCCTGTTGCTGCAATACCCTTTGATATTTGGAATCTAATCAAAGCTGCTTTTGTTGCTGGGCCAAAGTATGTAGACTCATTACCTCTTGATCCTACGCCTGAAGTTGTAACGGTATATCCTTTTGAGTTTAGGAATATCTGTAATTGTCTTACATCTTCACCTGTAGCTGTGATAGAGAGAGAGCGTGTGAATATAGATTGAGATACACTTGATGAACCGCCTGATCTACTACCACCACTTCTACTAGAACCCGATGACGTATTTGAACTAGGCTCTTGATTTGAAACAACTGGAGGTGCGAGTTCATCGATAACTTCATATGTTGAGAAACCAGGCACAGTAAACACCAGAGTGTTGTTTATATAAGATATGATTATACATTTGTCACAAACTACTCCATCTCTCATAATCTTTGGTTTTGCTACTGTAATATTGTATAGGGTAATAGTTGCAGGCTTGTTTAGTTCTGGAACATTTGTTGAATCGAGATATACGAGTCCTTTAGATATTGTAAGATTTGAATCAATATCGAGTGATTCACCTGTCTTTTTAACTAGTGAATAGTTACCTGTTTCAAAATTAACTTTTCCTAATGAATTCTTCAATTCCAAATTACTAACTGAATTCAAATCGAGTGATGAGATATCGTTTGAAAGGAATTTACTCAATCTTGGTACTGGACATCCTTTTTGATTTACTGGTGTATGTGCTTTAGTGTTTGGACATTTATCGATATCATTTGATATACCATCAGAATCACTATCAGAGACAACTGGTACTTGGCTTCCAACTGAGATATTTACCACAGAATCTGTTAGATTAGCATTTCCCTTCATATCTACACATTTTACATAAACGATATTTAAACCAGTTAATAGATTTGTAATATCTGCAGTGTATACATTGTTTGAGAATGTAAATTGATTAGTCATTGATGTATATGGTACTCCTGACTTGTTGCTCCATTTACATACAGCTGACTCATTTGTTGTTATATTAAGTTTTGTTGAATATGTACCTGCAGGGACGACTATAACTTCTTTAGGTGTTGTAATAATTGGAGCAGTTGTATCAACTGTTATTACTACTGGTTTTGCAGTTGTGAATACTTGATCTGCAGAAACCTGAGTATTACCTGCTGCATCTTTTGATTTAACTCTGAAATGGTATGTAGTATTTGAACTCAAGTTAGTAAGTTTTTGTGAATGAGATACAACTGGTGCTAGTACGATTGCAGTTGAGTTTCCGTAGGCGGTGGTCAGACCATACTCGATTTGAGAATCCGAAGTCTCATTAGTTGACCAAGTAATATTTGCACTTGATTCATCTATTGAAGATGCAGTAATTGAAGTAATAACAGGTGCCACAGTGTCGGTATTTGGATTTGGATTAGGATTTGGAACAGAAACACCATTACATGGATAAGCACCGATGTATGTTCCACTTTGTCCACCACGACACAATGGAGATGTAGATAATGGTATAAGACCATCGTCAGAGGTAAACGCAATACCATCTGGACCAAGTGGATTAGATGGATTAACAAATTTTGGATCTCCTCCGTTTATACCGTTTGCCTCTAGATTATCATTTTTGAAAGACGCTTTACTTGGATAATTATGTATTGATGAACCAGCTACGAAGTTAAAGTCTGCTAGAACTCCAGGTGTTGCTTTACCATCTTCTCCTCTTACTGAATACCATCCTCCGTCTGTTGGATTGCCATTTTGCACACCTGAATCAACGAAAGCGTTATTTACTATTTGACTACCTATTGGATTACCGTGAGTACTTTTTCCAATTACAAAGTTTTGATTTGATATTCTTGCACTCTTATAGAATGTATTATTACTTAATATTGTCTGTGGTCTTGTAAAGCTTCCTGACATTTCAACATTAATGAATACATTATTTCTTATATACAATCCTTTATTTTGAAGTGCTGTTCCCGCTGGAGCTGTCTCTTCAACAGACGCCAACTGTTCATCAACATCCTTTATAAAGTTATATTCAAATACATTATCATTTACTTGTTGATCAATAGCACCTGTACTTGTCATCAATGTATCGTACATATCCCATGATCCAGAACCAAGAGCAAAAACTGTACCCGGCTTTGGCAACTGGAATCCTGGCCAACGTGGAGAGTCCTTAAATGTATTATATCGGAAAACGTTATTATTTCCGTAGAAAGAAATCATTCTCCATCCATTCATACGTTCAAAAATATTCCTTTCAACAATATTATTTGAACCAGCAATCTGTATACCTTTACCCGCCAGATTACGGAATGTATTACCTTGAATCAAACAATTGTCAGGTTGACCTCTAGATGTTGATGAATTAAAGATAACTCCCCATACACCATTTTTCTCTGCTTTATTTACATATATTGTTGCAGAAACAGGACCTTCACTAAAAACAGTATTTGAAGGATCAAGGGTTAATGTTGTATCTGTAACCGCAATAACTTTCTTTGTCTCATACTTATATGGTACAGCGCCATTATTATCATGATTTAATATTTGATTATTTATATCTGATCCAATATATATAGTAACTCCTGGAACAAAACCCGCCGCCACAAAACCACCTGATGGATTGGTTATTGTTTTATTAGCAGCATTGAAGGTAAATGAATTCGAAGTTAAATAAATACCATCACGAATTGTATTGTTTATAATTTGTGTATAGTCACCTTCTGGTTCAATAGCGATATGACCTTGATCAAGACCAACATCGTATTTTGTAATATCAAATCCCTCAACTCTTACATATGGATTCTTAATTCTAAAACCTTTCATTGTTACTTTGCCTTGAGCTTTAAAATTTACATACTTACCAGACGTACCACCATTTAAGGTCTCAACGTGTTCTGGATATGTACCTGCACTTACAAGACATGTTTCTCCTGCTTTAACTATATTTGCACATCTTTGAATTGTCTTTAGAGGGGAAGCTTGGGCACCAGTATTTGTATCGTTTCCTGAATTAGATACATAAATAATACCAACAGTTGATACTGGGGGATTAACAACTGGAGGATTTGTAGGGGTAGTTGGAGTAGTTGGAGGAGCTACAATTATTCCACCTGTACCAGAATTTCCTGTTGCAAAAACTTTATTTGCGTCACAACTATAAACACCTATATCTACTCCATTAAAACCTTTTCCACAAAGTGGTGAACCGGCAATAGGTTTAAGACCATCGTCAGTAGTAAATGGAATATTATCTGGACCATCTGGATCATTAACATTTTTAAGTTTTGGATCACCACCATTTACACCATTTTGTTCACAAAAACGGAAATTAGTATTTGTACCAACACACCCATCTGATCTCTTTGCTGGATATCCTAGTGATGCGGGTCCGGATACAAAGTTATAATTTGCGACGAAAGTATTTCTAATATTATTATCGAGATCGATTGTTGCTTTTAGATATTTATATATACCACTCTTATAAGTTGCGTATGTAGCTGAAATATTTAAATCACTTTCACTCTTTAGAGCTTTTGCTTTTGCGGTTGGATAGCCATTTCCATCTGTATATCCATTTGATATTAGTTCATTCATTATCGCCGCTGCTATTGGAGTTTGCGGACTCGCTTCAGTCGCTGTTTCAAATGTCACATAAAAACGTAATATTTCTTGACCTAGACCAGCTCCTGAACTTGAATAAAACCCTTGAGTATCACCACCTTTTCCACCACCAATAAATGCATTGTTGGTAATAACCATTCTAGAAGAATCTCCTCTAGTTAAACTTCCTCCTGATACCAAACCATCTTGTGTATATGCAGTTCTATAAAATGTGTTATTTTCAAAAGTTATGCCTGGCACACCTAGATTCCAGTTGTTACTTACGTTTGCAAAAACATTTCTTCTAAAAGTAAAATCATGGAAATTCGGAGAAAGTTTAGGATCATTTATACCACCACCACTATTCATTTGACCAAGTTGGTACCCAGTTTCAGTAATTGCAGAAAGATTTTCGATCCAGTTCTCTTCAAAAAGCATATTAAATCCTTTTCCACCATTATCTGAGAAAGTTTGTATGAAGTCAGGATGATTTCCTATACCTGTAGCAGGTATAGAATTTCTAAATACATTTCTATAGAATACATGATCCTGCCCAAAAGCGCGGACAAGATCCCATCCCCCCGCTTCTTCAAAAACATTGTTTTCAAATCTACTACCTGTCCCGTCTGTAGTTAAATAAGTAGAATTTATTCTAGTAAGTGTATTGCCTTTAAAAAGACAATAATTACCAGTTATACCTCCACTACTTGATGAAGAATAGAAACTTATACCAGAAACTTTTTTTACACCATCATGTATTGTATTGTTTAAAACTTTACAATAATCTCCACCCTTTGTAATACCGATATATTGCTGATTGACACTAGGGCCAGTAATATCAAATCCGTCTACTGTAATATATGCATTTCTAATATCAAAACCATTTACCACTGCTTTACCATTTGCCTTGAATGTAATTCGGTTTGTATCACTTGTACCATTCTTCTTTGTCATTACTTGTTCAGAATATGTACCAGCACTTACAAGACATGTATCACCAGCATCTGCAACATTTGCACATGCCTGTATTGTTGCATATTCTTCTGGAACACATTTTGTACTAGCACCAGCACATCCAGCACTAATATTTTGTGTATTAACAACAGTTGTTGGATTTGCTGTTTGTGTAGTAACAGTAGGAGCAACACTATTTGAAGTTGTTGTAGTTATTGTATTACTTGGCTGAGTATTTGCACTACTACTATTTGTTGTAGATATTGGTCCAGGTGCTACACTGCCACTTAGAGAATATAAATCATAGACTTCTTGAGATGTGACTGATCTATTGTATATTCTTACATCATCAATATCTCCAGAGTAAAAACTCGGTATATTGTTCCAACCTATTCTTAAAGAATCATTGACTGATGAATTCAGACTTCCTCCTGCACCATTCACACTTCCAACTTGATTACCATTTACATATACAATCGATGACGGACTATTATAGACAACAACGACATGATTCCATACTCCTGTAGTAAGAGTATTATTTGATGTAGTTTGACTAAGTGAAGTCCCACCACCTCCTGTACCGCCAATTCTCCATATCACGGACAGAGAAGTACCATTTGATCCTATTTCGAATAGTCTTCCAGTTCCCCATTTAGTAATAAAAGGTTTAGAAACCGCTGATGGTTTTACCCAAAAAGAAATAGAAACGGTATTTAAACCATTTATAGCATTAAAATTAGGTACATCGACGTATTGATTAGTACCATTTAAATTCAGTGACCCTGAACCAATCTTTCCTGCCATCCAAGTAGGATTTCCACCTACAACAGTTCCATTTGTTGATCCTGCTGAATCAGTGACTGTCGTTCCAGACACTTCATCTAATTTGAAATGTGATATTAGACCACTTGATAGTGATGCACTTACTTGAGCGTGTTGGAAATTACTATAAGACAATAAATCAGCCTTTGAAAATATTTCGTCTATCTTTTTATCTAATAAATTAGTAAGTGCTAGTGTTGCAATGAACATACAACCAATCAAAGAGAATGCATAAAGAACATTGACAGGCTGCTTTAATATCTTTTTATATTTTTCCATAATTATATGGAATAATTTTAACACACAAATACTTTATACGGTGTGTATAAGATAATAGAAGCTTATGTATAAATTAGACTTTCTCTTCAACTTTATCTTCTTCTTTTTTTGCCTCTTGCATTTTAGCTATGATATCATCAAGTTTACCTTGCATAATACCGTAAATATTACTCCATGATTCTTTTATTCTGTGATCAGTAAGTCTATCTTGGGGGAAATTATAAGTTCGAATCTTTTCTGATCTATCAGCAGTACCGATTTGGTCCTTCTTATTTGCATTAAATTTCTTTGCTTCCTCTTCCTCTTTTATTGCTGAATACTTCGCAGACAAAATAGCCATAGCTGTCTCTTTGTTAGCTGATTGACTACGCTCAGCTGTTGAACGAACCTCAAGACCTGTTGGAATATGTACTATTCTCACTGCCGTTTCTACTTTGTTAACATTTTGTCCTCCCTTACCTCCTGAACGTGAAGTTTCTATATGGAGATCTGATGGATTCATCTCAAATTTAACTTTTTTACGTAATGGTAAGACAGCCACGGTTGCAGTAGAAGTATGAACACGCCCCATCTTCTCTGTTGCTGGAACTCTTTGCACTCGATGAACTCCTGTTTCGTATCTAAGTTGTGTATATACAGTTTTCCCTTTAATTTCTAGAGTAAGATCATCTATAGACTTTGTAGACCATCCTTGTGACTCTGCGTATCTATCGTACATTTCATAAAGTTCATGCGCAAAGATATTTGCTTCATCTCCACCAGCTCCCGCGCGAATTTCTAGGATAATTTCTGTAGGATATTCTATTTCTTCTTTTTCTGAATCAATTATCACCTTAATCTGATTTTCTGTATTTTTCTTTTGTTCAGTAATGATATCAAGATCTGCTTGGGCAATCTCCTTCATACTAGGATCCTTTTCAACCATAGAAATAATATCAGCTTCGTCCTTTAAAAGCTTTTCATATATTTCAGCTAGATATGCTGTTTTGTGATTTTTCTTATATTCTTCGAGATTCATTTATGCCTTCTTTGTAGAAGTTTTGGCATTTGCTTTCGCAGTAGACTTTGTTTGTCTTGATTTGAACTTTTCAACACGTCCTGCACTATCAAGTGTCTTTTCTTGATTAGTATAGAATGGATGTGATGAACTAGAAATTTCTACGTGGTATGCAGGGTATTCTTTACCATCAGTAAACTTCACAGTTTCCTTTGTTTTAATTGTTGATGAAATTAGAAATTGAACTCCGTTTGAATTATCAACGAATACTACTGGTCTATATTCCTTTGGGTGAATGTCTTTCTTCATAAGTTATTTAATATTTAGTATAAACAAGACTTTATCATAGTCCTTGCAATGGGTCAATCATCGTTCTTTGTATATTATCTGCCTTTAACATAACCTGATTACCATAAGAAGTATTAACATTTCCAGAACAAGCTCTGCCAGAATAGTATCTACAAGCCGCATTTCTCTCTGCGGTATAACTACCTGCTTTTGCTCCAAGGTCAGTTAAGAACATAGATGAAGCCATAAATGCATGTTCTGGATTCCAAGGGTCAGGATTTTTTATACTTAAAGCTGAAGCTATTCTGTCTTTAAATAACATCCAGGTAGAAGCAATAAACTGGGCAGGACCCATAGCACCTCCGTAACCTCCAGCAGAAGGTATAGGACAAGAAACAAGAGTTTTTGTTGGGTCCTTACCAAGTGCATTTGTGATATCAAGGAATGGCTCAATGTCTCTTCCTGGCTTCATAACATTTGGAAATGTCGTCCCACTTTTAATACTTACACCCGCTCCTGTTCTTGTGTCTGTCAGATAACACGATCCAACATTTTTACCAAGAGCAGATTCTTGTGTCAAAATAGCCAAAAGAAAAGCTGGCCTAATACCTGTAGACCTTTGTGCTTCTTGTGCGTATTTTAAAGCTTCACCGAATGGAATCGCAGCCGAGTCTCTTAGAGAGAATAGTGCCGCTTTTATTTGAGCAGCTTTGGCTTTCTTTTGAGCCAATTCTTGAGAATAAGTAATTTCATTACTCTTACTAATACTTAAAAGTCTTTGCTTTTCTTTTTCATTTGATTCAATATTCTTTTTTTCAGTTTCTATTGCAGCTCTTGCGTCAGATTCTTGATTCTTTCTTTTATTTAAACTATCTTTCTCAGCTTGCGTCTGGGCTTTATCACTTCTTATATTTTCAAATGTAACTTTAAGAGACTGTTGTACAGAATCAAAATTGTCTACATCGATGAAGACTTGAGTGAGATCTTCTTTTGATAGAATAAATTCTGCAAAAGAAATCGCATCGAGTTCATTATTTTTTCTCATTATTTGAGCCAAAGTCTCTTTTCCTCTATTTATATGACCATCCAAATCTTCAATCTTTGCTTGTTTATTGTTTATATCTTTACCCAGGCTTTCTATCAATAGATTTTTAGCACGAATATTCAATTGAGCTGCTTTAATTTTTGTATTCAAAATCAAAATATCTCTAGAAATAGAAGCAGTCTGATTCTTTGTATCAGCAAGTATCTTTTCTGTTTCAGCTTGTTCCTTTTCAACCTGTGCTAGCTCAGCTCTCAGCCTCGCTTCTTTTTGATCCGTTGTCTCATTAGTCTGAGCAAATATATGAATAGGAAAAAGAACTGAAATTGAAATTAATGTCAAAAACAGAATTTTTCGCATTGATATATTGTAGCACAGTTAGAAAACAGAACGATAGATTATTTCTTTGCTTCAGCAGCATCTTCAACTGGAGCCTCTCCTTCTTTAGCCTCTTTACCTTTCTTTGTAACTTCAATAGCTGACATATCGATAGTCTTTACTTCATCTACTTCGTCTTTTGCTTCAGACACTGATGCTATGATTTCTAGAGGTCCAGAAACTAGAGTTACTCCTGCACCAAGTTTTATATCCTTTGCTAGAATTGTACTTGAGAAATCTACAAGGGAAGATATATCTACCTTTAATTCATGTGGTAGGTCTCTTGCTCCAGCCTCGATTTCCAATTCTCGAGCCACTTTAACTAGAATAGCACCCTTATCCTTTACAGCTGGTGATACACCTTCAAATACTAGGGGGATATTTACTTTAACCTTCTTTCCCTTTTCAATTACATAAAAATCAGCGTGTCGTGGAGCTCCTGTTACTGGGTGAACGTCAATATCGTGAATCAACGCTTCGTGTTCATTGTTGCCTTCTTTTAAAATAATAATAGATGATTCTCCAGCCTTTTTATATGCCTTGATAAAATCAATCATAGAAACTACAACAGAAGTTGATTTTTGCTTTGGACCATAGAAAACTGCAGGCATTTTGCCCATTTCTCTTAGAGTTTCTGGCTTGATCTTCAAATCTCTTGTTTCAGTGTTTAATGTAATCATGTTCAGACTATTATATACAGAATTAATAAAAAGGCAAGAGAAATATAGTTTTTACTTTGATGGACCTAGAATACAACGGTTTACAGGTGGCGATCCCCAATTACTATTACTTCCACTCCACCAAGGTCTCATACTACCTGCAGGGGGTGTAGCTTCAGTAGAATAATAGAGTACATAGCTATAATTTCTTGCTTCCAACATATTACCTGCACCAGTTTGTGTACCACAACTTGTCCAAGTACTTGGTCCAGTCTCAGTTAGATATGTATAACAAAATTGTGGAGCTGCACTATTATAAGCACTACCCGTTGGATCCTCTGGCAATTCAGGAAGAAACTTTTGAGTGACTAGCACTGACAATGCGGAATCCCATTTCCCTATCATGGTATTAGTGCCGGTACCAGTATCACAAGAATTTTCTCTATTACCACCAGAACTTCCAGTAGGATAAGTTCCATTTGCATCTCTATAAAGTTCCAGAGCAAGTTGCACCTGTCTCATATCTGATACTCTCTTGGCATCTCTTGCTTTTGCTCTAGCTGTACCGACTGTTCCAAGGACTACAGATGAAAGTAGACCTATTATCGATATAACTACCAAAAGTTCAATTAGGGTAAAACCTTTTTTCATCTTTGTATTAATTTTAAATAAATTCATTCTATTTTAAAAGTATATTTATAATAAAATAAGTCGCTATCGAATTTGCTATTATTGTTGTAATCATAACAATATAAATTGACTTTGGTAACTTTATTTTTTGTGATTCCTTAGACATATAAATTAAATAAAATAATAAATTACTAATGCAGTTGCAATAACATTTATAACAATCACTGATATCAAAACTCCTTTTGATTTTGATTCATCTTTTATAATTCCCATCTTCATCAACCAGGCTGTTAAAGAGCCATATTGATTGACACTAGGCCTTACTTGTCCAAATCCAATATTATCCTCTTCAAATTGAACGTTTGACATAAAAATTATTTAAGATTATTGAATAATTTTAACTTCTCTACTACGACCTTTTGCATTGCCTCCCTTGCTCCTTTCAAATATTTATAAGGAGCGACCTCATCTGGATCATCAGAAAGTGATTTCATTAGTCCAGACTTAAATGCAACTCTCAACTCAGTATTTATATGTATTATAGAAATACCTGCCTCAATTGCATTTCTAATATCTTCATCTGAATTACCAGATGCACCATGGAGAACGAGTGGTGTTTTAACATTATCCGCAATTTCCTTTATTCTTAATATATTTAGTGCCGGCTCTCCTCCCTTTACTATACCATGAACATTGCCAACAGCAGGTGCAAGCATATCCACACCTGTAGAATTTACGAAATCAACCGCCTCTTGTACCTCAGTAAGTCTCCCTACACCTTCCGGAACTGAATCTAACAACTTTGAAGATTTGCCTATGAAGCCAATTTCAGATTCAACTATTATGTTCGGATTAACACTTCTAGCATATTCAACGCATTGTTTCGCTATTTTAATATTTTCTTCCATCGGTAATGCTGAACCATCATATATAACTGAATCGTATCCCGCGTCTATTACTTCTTTAACTTTTTCAAAAGTATAAGTATGGTCGGCGTTTAGATAGACTTCCTGACCAGTTGATTCTCTATAAGCATGAACCATAGCTACCAATTCATTTTTTCCAATAAAATCTCTTTCACCTTCCGATGCACCGATGATAACTGGCACACCTAATTCTTTTGCTCCTAGCACAACCGCCCAATAACCATCACTATTTGAAATATTAAAATGGCCGATTGCAACTTTTTTTCTTTTTGCTTCTTCTACACAATCTTTAAGTATTTTTTTCATGATATAATATTAACACATATGTTCGATAAAAATATAGATTTCTTAGCAATTGGAGATATTACCACGGATGCTTTTATTAGATTAAAAGAGGCGAAAGTTCACTGTAAGATAAATGATGAGGATTGCGAGATATCGATGCGCTTCGGAGACAAAGTTCCTTTTGAATACGTAAAGATAGTTAAAGGGGTTGGTAACTCTGCAAATGCAGCTGTTTCTATTGCGAGATTAGGAATAAGATCAAACCTACGATCTGCCCTTATGACTCAAGTCGGTGCCGATGAAAATGGTAAAGATTGTTTGGCAAATCTAGTAAAAGAAAAGGTAGATACTCGATATGCAAAAACTCACAAAGGTCTATCTACAAACTACCATTTCGTACTCTGGTATGAATCAGATAGAACAATTCTAATAAATCACACAGAGTTCCCTTACAAATTCCCAGAGATTAGGAAAAATCCAAAATGGATTTATCTTAGTTCTTTAAGTTCAAATTCAAAAGACTATCACAAAGAAATATCTGACTATCTGAATAAAAACCCGGATGTAAAACTAGCTTTTCAACCAGGAACTTTTCAAATGAAATTGGGTATTAAAGAATTAAAAGATATATACAAAAGGACTGAGGTTTTTATTTGTAATTTTGAAGAAAGTCAGAGAATATTGCATTCAGATTCAAGAGATATCAAAGTCCTGTTAGGTGAAATACATGCGAATGGTCCAAAAATTGTAATTATTACAGATGGTCCGAAAGGCGCGTACATGCTTGATGGTGAACATTTTTATTTTATGCCTATTTACCCAGATCCAAAACCACCAGTAGAAAGAACCGGTTGCGGTGATGCATTTGCTTCGACTTTTGTTGGCGCTATGATGCTCGGCAAATCGCCACTCGAAGCTTTGACTTGGGCACCTGTAAATCCTATGTCGGTTGTCCAGTATGTTGGAGCTCAAGAAGGATTACTTGATAAAGAAAGTATTGAGTGGCATTTAAAAAATGCACCGGAAGATTATAGACCTAGAGAAATATAAAGATTAGTTTTTATAATACCTCTTTAACCATTCATTTTTGAAATCATAGAACTTACCTTCTATCATTTTATTTCTAATTTCTTTTACTAGATTTACTATAAAGTAGAGATTGTGTATTGAAGCTAGAGTATTTGCTAGTATTTCTTTTGCCCTAAATAGATGGGACAAATATGCTCTAGTATAATTTTTACATGTATAACAAGCGCATTCATCATCGATTTTCCTAGTATCCTCTATATACTGAGAATTCATGATATTTATTCTTCCGTCTCTTGTATAGAGACTGCCGTTGCGAGCTATACGTGTTGGAGTAACACAGTCGAAAGTATCAATACCATTTTCAATACCACCAAATAAATCTACTGGTTCACCAATACCTAGAAGATGTCTGGGCTTATCTTTTGGCAAAATATCATTTACCCAACCAACAGAATTATATATATCTTCTTTATCGAAACTTCCTCCAATTCCAAAACCATC
>CAZVQB010000008.1:0-25748 GCA_964629235.1 uncultured Candidatus Saccharibacteria bacterium
GCATACTATCCTTAACCGGTGTTATCGCCTTAACGTCAGCATTAGTATTTTCGAATGGTTTTGATTCAGTTACCGATTTTGGTTGAACATAAGGATCATTAGAATTATCAATATCTATTGCGCTATCTGCTTCTACATTCATACTTTCTTTCTTAACTTCCCCTTTTCTAAAAACAAAAACTCCAGAAACAACTATTAAAACAACTATTACCAATGAAATTAATTTTGTGTTCATTAACTAATTATACCATATTGTAAATCTCCAAAATCTATAAAATTTTATATAATCATTGACTTTGTGTGAACTTGTGTTATTTTATATTAAGATAGAAAGGAGGATCTATTGAAATATGATGAAATTGACCACTACTCAATCTGGCTTGAAACAGATCGAGGAGATGACTGTAAGCATAGAAAAATGATCTTGGGTATTTCGAGTATTACCAATACTCAAGTATTCACACCGCACATTACACTTGTAGGTAACATCAATAAGTGGGATGTTGGTACGATAGAAGAAAAGCTCTATGAGCTGGCAGAAGATTCAACCGTATTTGATGTAAATTTCGTTTATATCCTAACGAAACCCATCTGGCTGAATGTAATATCTCTTTTTGCTAAACAGAATTTTCAACTCTCAAGGCTTCACCAGAGAGCTACGAGAATATTCGAGAAACCATCACTTTTTTACCTTCCTCATTTGTCATTACTTTATGGCAAAGTACCTAAGGAAACGAGAAAGAGTGTGGTTAATAAAGTGAAAGGAAGTGCGATATTAAGATACCCTTTCACCGTAAATCGCATTTCATTGTGGCATTGTAGTAATGGTGTCGCAAATTGGGAAAGGAAGGTAAGTATAACACTTACTGCTGCGAAATGACACAAGAGGCTTCGGCCTCTTTTTAATGCATTATTTATTTCTTAAAAATCTTTTTATTAGAAAAAAGTACAATGTTCCAACTGTTGCCATCAACACTATTGGATAAAGCCATATTTCAAAACTGGTATCAGTACCAATAATAACAGTAGTGAGGTTAAGAACAACTCCAATGAAAAATAGAGTCCAAGCAAACAGACTTTCACTTTCAGGGTTAACCATAGCTTTTTTAATTGTAGAGATGTAACCGCTAATATAAATAATAAGATTCATTAGAAAAGCCACAAATGCATTCCCTGTAATTAACCAAATAACCAGACTGGAGATTGCTATTACTAAAGAAATTTTATCGGTTTTAGACCATCCGCCAACACCAAAGCGAATAGACAGAATAAATATAATAAAACATCCTACAGCATCAGCGATTGGAACCCATATAGCTTCATTTGTACCTGTTTCCTTTACTCCTATGAGAATAACTACCGTTGAAAGTGCCCATATGAACCAGCTTGCACGATTTGGAGTATCAGTACCCTTAATTACTTCGTAGGTATATGGAATGTACCCAGAGATTAAAAATAGACCAGATATCAAACCTAGCGTTTCAGGAAATGTCATGGGTTGATTATAACAATATATGATATTGAATAGTAGTTGGATTTTATAAAACAAAACTTGAAAAAATATATTTCTAAGTTTTGTGTGATATACTTTTATTATTAAATTTGACTAGAATGAAAAAAAATATACTTATTTTAACAGTGATTGGGATTATTGGTATACCACAAATAGCGTCTGCATCTTGGTGGAATATTTTTACTTGGAAGCCGTTTAAAAAAATACCAGAACATAAGATTGAAAACCGGAGAATTGCTACGACCACCCCAATTGAGTCATCTGAACTATTTAACCAGAAAGCAGAAATTGAAAAACTTAAAAAAGAAATGGATGAATTAAGGAGGCAAACTACTAAAGAAACAGGAAATAATTCCATTACACCAACAAAGCTATTAAAAACACTACCAGATACTACAAAAATTATAACGACGCCTATAGCACCTTCTGTAGGAGATAAAGATGTTCTATACACTAATATAGTCAAAGAATATGAGGAATTTAAATCTAAGATTTCAATTGAAAGAAACAATTTAAGCGGTTCTACACTACCATTAGAAAAGCAGTATTTCTCATATTTAGGTGAGTTGCTTAGTAAGATCGTTAGTGATATTGGCTATCTAGCTAGTATAAAGAGTTGGAATCCACGCCCAGATGTTAATGAGATCTATGCATTAAAATTGGATAAATTAAAAAATGATTATTATTCCACCAGTAAAAGTTTCAGTGTGGATATACAAATCGAAAAATCTAATAAAATTGAAATAATAGAAAGTGTTAGGGATGAGATAAATCTATCAAAGCAAAATAATTTAAAAATAATAAACCAAAAAATTGCTGACCTTAATACTAAATATGCTACAGACATAAAATCTTTAGATAGTAAGGGCCTAACCGAATCTGGTAAGAGTTCATCAATAAACTACTTAAACTCAAAATATCTAAGTGATTACAATTTGTTAAAGGCGGAATGGCAAAAAGTTTATTATTCTAATTAGACTTAGATAGCATTATTATTTCCATATACAACTTCACCCACGACCTTCTACAGCCCTTAAAATAATGAGAATCTTCGCGATATAACCACTAATGTGCGGGACCAGATCAAAAAGGTATTAGTCGGGTCAGGTAGAATTTACCATTCGTATCTAAAATTTATTCATGATATTAGATTATATTTTACGAGGTAACGTAAAAAATTATTGCTAGCATAAGTGCTCCTGTAGCAAATAAAAAACAGTAATTTCCAAACAACGCAAAGAGGTATGTCCATCTTATCCCGTGCTCTAGTTTTATTACATATTTTGGAATTAGATTATCTCCTTGATCTATATATTTACGATTAAATAATTCTTCTCTTACCTTTTTAAAATTTCCTGAGGAAAAAGTTTGGTTTAATTTGCTTATTAATTGCTTACCTACTATACCAGGATGTTCTGCCTTATATTTTTCAAAGTCTTTAAACAAACTTAATTGGGTTTCAACATCCAAAAAATTACCTGAAAGTGCGTTTTCCGTCTTCTCTTTTAAAAGTAACGAGTAGAATAAGATACTTATGGTATACAAAAAGATAGCCATCTCTAAGGTTAAGTTTATTTTTTCTAATAGATTAGATTGTGTAATAAGTAGGAATGACGCAGTTAAGAATGTTACTTCAAGTATTAATATATTTCTTATATTATTGGAATCCTCCAGAATTAGAGTATGGTTTCTGTCTTCGCCTCTATAGACGATTTCTCTAATTCTATCTTCAATATTCATAATTCTATTAATCTAAAAAATGGTGACCCTACAGGGAATCGGTCACGAGTCCTCGCCTGCTGGCTCGTCTCTCGACCCCACCTCGGAGACCTTCGTCTCCTGTGGCTTTCGATTCTGCCATTTAGGCAGTCATGTGCGCAAAATAAAATACCAGACGAGCTGGTATTTTATTTCACGCATGACCCTACAGGGAATCGAACCCTGGTTAACGGATTGAAAACCCGTTGTCCTAGCCGTTAGACGATAGGGCCAAATAACCACAAACACGCTCAAATACTAACATATTTATAGAAAATGGCAAAAATTATAAGCTTTTTATAAACCTTCTAGTCCTCAGCTTCTTATGATACGCTATTGCGAATCTATGCGCTTCGCTATTTGCCAATAGAGCTAGTTTACCGTATTGCTCAACTATTTTATCATCACCTAGGAAATGATCTGGTTTATGAGCTTCGTTTTTTACAATAGAAATAACCGGTATATTCTTTACTACTTCTTTTGCTGTATTTATCTGCCCTACTCCCCCATCTATCACGATAAGATCTGGGAATTTCCATTCTGGTTGTGTAAATCTTCTAGTTAAAATCTCTCTGAGACCCGCTGTATCATTGTTTGCATCTTTTGAAATCTTAAACTTTTTGTATTGAGACTTTTGAGGTTCACCATTTATAACAACAGTCATTACTCCCACAGTATCTTTGCCAGACATATGGGCAATATCGTATGCTTCAATCCTAAATCCTTCTATATTTTTATCTTCTTCTGTTTTTATTAAAGAAACATCTTGAATATGATTCAAAGCATATAGAGTATTTCTAACATTCCTAGCTTTTTCAAATTCTTGTGACTTCGCATATCCATCCATTTCATTTTCTAGAGTTTTAATCAACTTACTCTTTTTCCCTTCAAAAAAAAGAACTAGATTCCTAATAGTCTTTTGATATTCAGATTTTGCATCTGGGGAATCTGTGTCTGGAGAAAGACCAAGAGATCTGTAGAATGATTCTTGGTGCTTTAAAATAGCTTTTGCATCTCTAAAAGGAAATATCTTTCTAATGATCTTCAGTGCATCTCTCAAAAGTGATCCTTGTGGATATGGACCGAATTGATATTTTATCTTATACCCCAAATCTTTCTCATCAAGCTTATCCAGAGTCCTACCACGAGCGATTACAACTCTTGGAAATTCTTCATCTGTTATAACTACAAAGTTATAGCTTCTATTATCTTTTTCTTTTGTATTAAAATACGGAAGATATTTCTTTATTTCATTACTTTCAAGAATAATTGCTTCAAGTACTGA
The DNA here is from genome assembly GCA_964629235.1 of uncultured Candidatus Saccharibacteria bacterium. Classification (GTDB taxonomy): domain Bacteria; phylum Patescibacteriota; class Minisyncoccia; order Phycocordibacterales; family PALSA-1337; genus CAIOGI01. Next base: position 4,557 of record CAZVQB010000008.1, read on the forward strand.
GTCAGTTTGGATAAAATCAACTGTACTAGATTTTGTAACCATATCTACAAGCAAAGGACCTCTTGTAGCAATAAGGTCATTTGAAAAATAACTATAAACACGATCATGGAGAGATGTAGCTCTACCTATGTACAATATTTCTTCTTTTATATCCTTAAAAAAATACACCCCTGGAGCTTCTGGAAGTTTCAAATGTTTAAAGTCTTGAATATTCATTTAATAGATTGTACTACTTTTTTAGTATCTTTTTCAAATACTGCCCTGTATATGATTTCTCATTTCGAGCTACATCTTCTGGAGTTCCCTTCGCAACTATTTTACCACCACGACTTCCACCTTCTGGACCAATATCAATAACATAATCCGCAGATTTTATAAGATCTAAGTTGTGTTCAATGACAACAACAGTATTCCCTTTATCAACCAATCTTTGCAAGATTTCTATAAGCTTCTTTACATCTTCATAATGAAGTCCTACAGTTGGTTCATCTAATAGATAGATCGTCTTTTGTAGGTGCGCTCTATAAAGTTCTGAAGAAATCTTCACTCTTTGTGCTTCACCACCAGAAAGTGTAGTTGCTGATTGTCCCAATTTTAAATATCCCAAGCCAACTTCTTGTAATGTAAGAAGTCTATCAGATACAGATGGAATATCTTCAAAGAATTTTAGACCTTCCTCAACTGTCATTTCCAAAACATCATAAACACTTTTACCTTTATATTTAACATCAAGAGTTTCTTTCATAAATCTCTTACCTCCACAGACTTCGCAAGGAACATAGACAGTTGGTAGGAAATGCATTTCAACTGCAATCTCACCATTACCCTGACATGCTTCACATCTACCACCTTTTACATTGAATGAGAATCTTCCAGCCCCCCAACCATGAGCTCGAGCTTCAGCAGATCCAGCAAAAAGATCACGGATATGAGTCCAAGCACCCGTATATGTAACAGGATTTGATCTTGGTGTACGTCCGATAGCACTTTGATCTATAAGAATAGTTCTTCCAAGATATTCTGTACCAGTAAAACTTGTACAGTTAAAGATCTGTGCAGTTCTATGTCTAAACTCAAGTCTAGCGGCTAAATTTTTGTGTAAAATCTCATACATAAAAGATGATTTACCAGAACCTGAAACACCAGTAATTACGTTTAGACAATTCAAAGATATTTCAGCATTCATATCTTTTATATTAAAAACATTTCCACCCTTTATAACTATTTTACCTTTTGGCTCTCTTCGAACTTCTGGTACTTCTATTTTCTTTTCTCCACGAAGATATGAAAGAGTTAGAGAACCTGAAATATTTTTCTTTGCTGTCAAAAGATCATCGAGATATCCTGATACAACAACATTTCCACCATGTACTCCTGCTCCAGGACCGATATCTACAATATAGTCTGATGAGAACATTGTATCTTCGTCGTGTTCCACAACTATGATTGTATTACCCAAATCTCTCAGACTTGTCAGAGTTTTTATCAAACGATCATTATCTCTTTGATGTAGACCGATAGTTGGTTCATCAAGTACATAGAGTGCTCCAACAAGGCCAGAACCAAGCTGTGAAGCGAGACGAATTCTCTGCGCCTCTCCACCAGAAAGAGTATGCGCGCGTCTATCTAATGTTAAATATTCAATACCTACATTTATCATAAATTGCAGACGAGATTCTATTTCTCTCAAGATAATCTTAGCAATTTCCTTTTCAGTTTCAGTAAGATCTATTTCTTTAAAGAATTTATTTGATTCCTCTATAGACATCGAAGTAACAGAGATAATATTTATATTATTTATCTTTACATTCAATGCTTCATCACGGAGTCTAGCACCTTTACATGTTGGACAAGTTTCATTACTAAAGAATTCTCTAGTTCCAAGACCATTACAAGCAGAACAAGCACCGTAAGGTGAGTTAAAAGAAAACAATCTTGGTTCGATTTCAGGATATGAGAATCCATCGTATGGACACATGAACTTTACTGACATTAGCTTCTCTTCATCCGGGAATTCTATTTTTATTAGCCCTTGAGCTTCTTCAATTGCTTTTTCTAATGATTCAGAAAGTCTTTCTCTTGCATTATCAACTTGTTTATTCCTCTCAGAATTGCCTTTTGGTGCAGACTTGAATTCACTCAAAAACATTTCATCAATCAGAACATCGATATCATGCTTTTTATTTTTATCCAAAATGATTTGCTCACGCAACCGCATTACTTTTCCATCAACTTTAACGCGATCATAACCCTTACCTAAAAGATCATAAAGTAGTTGATAGTATTCACCTTTTCTGCCAACAACAATAGGCGCATATATTTTTACTTTTTGTTCATTAAGTTCAACACCCATTACTTTTTTTCCACCCTTATTGTGTGTACTTACTTGTTTTATTATTGTCTCTAAAATTTCTTCTTTAGAAATTCGGTGAATTTCTCTTCCACAAGTTAGACAATGTGGTTTACCAACTCTAGCAAAAAGGATACGTAAATAGTCATATATTTCGGTAATAGTTGCCACTGTTGAACGTGGGTTATTTGACCTAGACTTTTGATCAATAGATATGGCTGGAGAGAGGCCGATGATTTCATCGACATCAGGTTTCTGCATTTGTTTTAGGAATTGTCTTGCATAAGAAGAAAGAGATTCCACATATCTTCTTTGACCTTCAGCAAATATAGTATCAAAAGCAAAAGACGACTTTCCTGATCCAGAAAGACCTGTTATTGCTATCATTTTATTCCTTGGCATTTCCACACTGATATTCTTCAGATTGTGTGTTCTTGCCCCTTTTACGATGATTTTATCGCTTTCTAAGCCCTTTTCTAATGGTTTTTTTGACATTTCCTATAACTATACCAACCTGTAGATAATAGGCAAATTATTTGGCACTAGCAGGTATAAGCTCGTTTACGGCATTTATTATTTCATCAAGTGAAGCTGCAGCTTTTACCATAAATTTATTAGCACCTAAAACTTTTGCTTTTTCTATATCACTTTGTCTATTTAGATTTGTGAGCATCATAATTGGAATCTTTCTAAACCTTTCTTCCATTTTAATCTTTTGCAATATATCCATTCCATTCATTCCAGGGAGCATAATATCTAAAACAATAACATCTGGCATTTCAGCTTGCAAAAACCTCATTGCTTCGTCTCCACTATTTGCTTTAAGCAAAGCAAAACCACTACTTTCAATTTTTCTAGCTAAAATAGTACTGAGTAGTCTGTCATCTTCTACCCAAAGAATTTTTTTTACTTTTTTTGAAATACTACCTATCGATCTATCATCTACAATTGGTTCAAACTTACCAAAAACTTTGTTAACTTTTTCTAATACTTCATTTGGTTCAACATGCGACTTTATTACATAATCTCGTATTGTTGGGGTTGAAGGAATCTTCTTCATTTGTATAGGTTCACCAGAGTTAGAAATAATTATTACCGGAATTTTAGTTACATCTTTATCGAGACTTTTTTGAAATAGAACATCATATCCATTTTTATCAGGCAAAACAGTATCTATCAATAGTAGATCCGTAAAATTTGATTTTAATTTTTCTATGACTTCATTACCACTCACTACATTATCAACCGTAAAACCTGCATCATTCAACTTTTCCGTTAAAATTTTCGTGAGGTTTAAATCACTTAATGCAATTAAAATTTTTTCTTTCATTTGAACCCATTATACCACCCTTTGTTTTAGTATAGCAATTTCATCCCGTAGTATTGCAGCTGTCTCAAAGTCCAATATTTTCACTGCTTCAGACATTTCTTCTTCTTTCATTTTAATTAGTTTCTTTGGATCTTCCGAGAGCATTTTTTCATCTAGTTTTACCAATTCATTTACAGCCTTATCATGCTCAGTTTGTAATTGATCCGTAATATCCTGAATCTTTTTTATAATAGTCTTTGGAGTAATTCCGTTTTTTTCATTATATTCTATCTGTATCTTTCGACGACGTTCTGTCTCTTTTATTGCATAGTTTAATGCATCATTCATAAAATCTGCATAGAGTATTACTCTTCCATTAATATTTCTAGCCGCACGACCAATGATCTGTATTAGCGATGTTTCAGATCTAAGGAAACCTGCTTTGTCCGCATCTAGGATACCGATAAGCGAAACCTCCGGAAGATCTAATCCTTCTCGAAGTAAGTTTACTCCAACCAAAACATCAAATTTTCCTCTACGAAAATCTGTAAGGATTGTTATTCTATCAATAGTTTTTATATCACTGTGAAGATATTCCGCTTTTATTTTTTTCTCTTTTAGATACTCACTTAGGTCTTCAGCCATTTTCTTTGTAAGAGTCGTGGCTATTACCCTATCCCCATTTTTTATTACCTTTTCTGCTTCTTCTATAAAATCAAAAATCTGTCCTTTATAACTTCCTTTTTCTGCAACAGGTTTTACATCAATCACAGGATCGATAAGTCCAGTGGGTCGGATGACTTGTTCAACTATTTGCTCACTATGTTCTTTTTCGAACTTACCTGGAGTTGCCGTTGTGTATATGACTTGTCCAACTGCTTTTTCAAATTCATCAAACTTCATCGGACGATTGTCTTTTGCTGATGGCAAACGGAAACCATAATCTACAAGCGTGGTCTTTCTTGAGAGGTCACCAGCATACATACCACCGATTTGTGGAACTGTAACATGTGATTCATCTATAACAGTTAAGAAATCTGGACTACCATCATCTTTATGAGGGAAATATGATAAAAGTGAATCAGGTGCTTCGCCTGGTTTCTTGCCAGAGAAATGTCTTGAGTAATTTTCAATTCCATTACAATACCCAACTTCTTTTATCAAGGCCAAATCGTATTTTACTCTTCTCTTCAATCTTTCTGCTTCCAGATTTTTCCCTGCCTTTTCCAATTCTTTTAATCTCTCTTCCAATTCTTTTTTAATTGTTTCAAAAGCTTTCTTTGATTGTTCATCTGTGCTTATGAAGTGCTTTGCTGGGAAAATAAAAATAGAATTGTGTTCTTTTTTTATAGCCATAGTAACTGAGTCCATTTCAATGATTTGGGAGATTGTATTCATATCATATTGAATACGATAAATAGTTCTTTCATTTACTGGCATTATTTCAATCATATTTCCTAAAGCTCGGAATTGACCTGCATTTATATCTGCATTTGTTCTTTCAAAATGCACATCGATTAATCTTCGTATAAGGTCAGCTCTTGAGAATTCCATTCCGACTGAAAGTTTTGTATTCTCTTTTTCATATTCTTCTGGACTACCCAAACCATAAATACAAGAAACTGAAGCAACAATGATCACATCTTTTCTAGTCAAAAGCGCTTGAGTCGAAGCATGTCGAAGTCTATCGATCTCTTCATTTATCATTGCTTCCTTTTCTATATATGTATCAGTCACAGGCATATAAGCTTCTGGCTGATAATAGTCATAGTATGATACAAAATAGTGAACAGCATTCTCAGGGAAAAATTCTTTATACTCTTGAGCAAGCTGAGCTGCTAGAGTTTTGTTGTGAGCGATTACTAGAGTAGGTTTATTGTTATTTGCTATGACATTTGCCATAGTAAAAGTCTTACCAGAACCAGTAACACCAAAAAGTGTTTGCTTCTTCATACCCTTTTTAAGGCCCTGAGTAAGGGCTTTTATCGCTTTTGGTTGATCCCCAGCTGGAGACATGTTTTTTGAGAGATTGAATAGTGACATTTGTTTTTACTATACATCAAAATGAGAGGTTTTATAAGGATTGACTATATATGTTAAATATGGTAATATATTAGAGGTTAGTTAACACCTTGCCTGCTCACGGAAATGTCTGGTGTGTATGTGCACACTGTAATTCCATGGCCTGGGGAAGGTATAGATAGTTGAAAAAAATGAGCAATACATATTTGGAGGCAATCGATCGTACGTACGGTGAATTGCTGCAGAAAATATCCCGTTCCATGTCCAAGCACGGGATTCTTAGCCCACCACGGAGACATGATGTTGGTGACAGGTTCGTTCATAGCGTGAGCACCATGCCATCCCTTGTGATTTTTATGAGCACAAAGGCTCATGATCGGCATGGTTGGTACAAAACTATTGCTGACATCCGGATGGCTGGAATTTACACCGATGTAACTCCGGTAATGAACCCACACGATGCCGGTGCGGTTTGTGAGGATAAAAGTTACAAGATCGCAATTTGTACCTCAGAGGAGAAGGAGATTCTCCTCAAGAACGGTTGGGCGATTGGAAATATCATCGTTTCCGCACCCAACATGGACAAGGGCGCAGCGTTAAAAGCTCTTGTGCGAGCCTGGCTCGCGACATGGATCAAGTGATCCAAACAATTTCAAACTCCGCTAGTCACTTGTGACTGGCGGTTTCTTTTTATAAATTATTTTTTAATTCCAAAAAATCTAATTCCTGTTTAATACTACAAAAATAAATAAAAAAGCCGTCTCATACGAGAACGGCTGATAGACCGACAAACTGTAATCAAGCGGATATACTTGTCATGTGATGAAAGTCTCCTCTTGAAGACCGTTTTTTTGAATCGATTATTCTTCTCAATTCTTCTGGATGATTTTTCAAATACTGTGTCCTAGCATTTTTTCTATCTCTTTTCTTTTTGATATACTCATCAAGTGTAATCCATCCCTTTTCTTCGCCCATAATGTAATATCTCATTTCTACAAAATTACCTTCCCTCCAAATCCACCCGGGAGAACCGTTGATTGGGTTTTTAAAAATTTCTCCATTCTTCGAACGAAGTACTTTAATCTTAGTATTCATACAATACCAATCTATTTTTTATTTGTGCTGTTTTGTACATACAAAACAAGAGCTCTGGGTTGTTCCAGAGCTCGTATTTAAGATTTATCTATATGGATATATCACAAATACCAACCCTAGAACAAAGCCTAGTAACCAGAATGTACTTGATAAAATGTATTTGTGAGCGTTTTTTCATTGTTTGATATTCTAGCAGATATTATTTCTTTCGCAACACTACCCTCTTCACTGCCTCACGTATATGACTTTCACCCATTTCATAGTGTTCAATCAGCTCCTCAGGTGTTCCTGATTGGCCAAATTTATCTTTTACACCAATGAATTCTATAGGTGCTGGATAATGCTTAGCAAGACATTCAGAAACTGCTGATCCCATACCTCCAGCGATTTGATGTTCTTCAACTGTAACTATTGCACCAGTCTCATGTGCCAATCTCCATACAGATTCTTCATCCAATGGTTTTATTGTGCTTAAATTTAGAACCTTTACTCTTAGACCCAATTTCTCTCCTTCCTTTTCAAAATTTTCTGCAACTTTCAAAGCCTTGTAAACAAGTGAACCAGTAACAATTATTCCGACATCGGCTTTTTTATCCCCTTTTGGAGAAAAAAGTAATTGTGCTTTACCTATTTCAAATGGACTATCTTCAGTAGTAATAACCGGAGTTTTTTCTCTAGCGAGTCTTATGTATGTTGGGAATTTAGTCTTTGCACAAGCTATCGTTGCTTTCTTCGCTTCTATAGAATCACAAGGAGAAATAACTACCATATTTGGTATAACACGAGTTATTGCTAGATCTTCTATTGCTTGATGAGTTCCTCCATCTGGACCTACAGATATTCCAGCATGTGAACCAGCTATCTTAACAGGTCGATCGTTATAACAAATAGTAGTACGTATTTGCTCCCAATTTCTTCCTGGACTAAACATTGCATAAGAAGTCATAAAAGGGATTTTCCCCATCGCAGCCATACCTGAAGCAACACTAGCTAGGTTCTGTTCTGCAACACCGATCTCTACGAATCTATCTGGAAATTTTTGTTTAAAAAGATTCATATATGTTGAATCAGTAAGATCAGCACAGAGTCCAACCACATTTTTATCCAATTCAGCAGATTTCAAAAGTCCTTCTCCAAATCCCTTACGTATAGGAACTTGCTCGACATCTTTATCGAAAATTTTTGGATTTAATTTTTGGTTTGGATTCAACATTTTATTTATATCTTAACCCCAAAAGCATTCGTCGCTATTTTTATTTCCTCTGGCGTTGTCGGTGGTTTGCCGTGCCATTCATATTTTCTCTCAAATTCTCGAATTCCTTTTGAAGATATTGTATTTGCTATTATCACCGATGGTTTATCGAACACCGCTTGAGCTTGTCCCCAAGCAGCATCAATGTCTCTGAAGTTATGTCCATCGACTTCTTGCACATGCCAATTGAAAGCTCTCCATTTATCCCCTAGAGGATTTAAAGGCATTATATCTTCTGTAAAACCGTCTATTTGAATATTGTTTCTATCAACTATTACTGTCAGATTCTGTATTTTTTCTTTTCCTGCAAGCATAATCGCTTCCCAGTTTTGTCCTTCATTCAATTCTCCATCACCAACAAGACAAATAAATTGTTTCCCTGAAGTTTTTCCAAAATCCATTCTCTCTGCCAAAGCCATTCCTACAGCTTGTGATAAGCCTGAACCCAAAGGTCCAGAAGAATTCTCAAGCATTGGCAAATATTCACGGTGTGGATGTCCTTGCAATCGACTACCAAATTTTCTCAAAGTATTTAATTCTGATATCGGGAAATATCCTGAATGTGCCATCGTCGCATAGAGTACTGGACATATATGCCCATTTGAAAGTATCAATCTATCCCTATATTCCCAATTCGGCTTCTTTGGATCATGTCGCATTGCATGGAAAAATAGATAGGTAAAAATATCTGTCATATCTAGAGGTCCAGCAGTATGACCAGACTTAGCATGTATGAGCATTTCAATTATCGAACCTCTTATTGCATAAGCTTTTTCAAAGAGAAACTTAGCTTTTTCATCTGTTAAAGGTTGAACTGGCATTATGCCAATATTATAGCATTTAAATCCCCCTAAACTCTCCTAGAGTATCCACAATATCTTCAAGTGAATTATTCCCAAACAAAGCTGATCCGACAGCTAGACTATCAACTCCTGATTCTTTTAATATATTTGCATTATCTAGACTTACTCCGCCATCTACTTGTACTTTCAAATCGGGATATAGTTTTTTAATTTCTTTTACTTTATCTATAGTGCTATCTTCAAATTTCTGACCTTGAAAACCAGGTTTCCTAATACCCATCACTTGGACAAAATCTATTTTATCAATATATTTCTTCAAATCATCAACATTCCCTAGATTACCGATCGCTATACCGATCTCTACTAAACCTTTTAATACATCTATTACGGGATTTAGATCTTTTGATGATTCCAAATGTAGAATTATTTTTGTTGCACCCGCAGAAAGCCATTTCCGAGCATCATCTTCACTTGGATCCTTTATCATTAAATCAAATTCATAATCCATTCTTTCCCATTCAGGCATTCCTCTATCTTCTCTTAGAATTGCTTCGAAGTTTTCATCAGGTTTAACATCAGCTTTCCAATACGGCCAAGTAATAGTTGGTACATATTTACCATCACAAATATCAATCTGAACTTTATTAGAAAAATCTTTAATCAAATCAATTTTTTCCTCTATTTCTCTAAAATTTTTTGGTAGTATTGCAGGTATTATTTCCATAAAATTATTCTATAGTGTCTAACATTTCATTTCTTAAAACATGTCTTTTATCATTACTAAACGGTGTAGATATCCAAAGTCTTATTGCTTCTTTTGCTTCTTCAAGACCTACAAAACCTGCACCTATAGATAGTATATTTGAATCATTGTGTTCTCGAGCCAAGCGTATGATTTCTAAATTTTGACCATAGTAAACAACTGCTCTAGCACCTGGAAGACGATTGCATATTATTGCTTCACCTTGGCCAGATTTTCCGAAAACTATTGCATGAGTATTAGTTGGATCACTGATCACTCCCATAGCCGCAGGTAGGATGAGTTCTGGATAGTTATCACCTTCTTCATAGACATGAGCTCCCAAATCCTCAACTTCAAAACCTTCTTGATTTAAAAAATCTTTTATTTTATTCTTCAATTCAAATCCAGCATGATCACTAGCCAATATTATTTTCATGTCATGATTCTAGCATTTTGAATAGATAAAAGAAAACCCCGGCCATTTGGCACGGGGTCTTTGCAAAGGAGTATTTTACTCCTCGGGGAATCTTTCCTCGAATTCCTTCATTTTTTCGGGAGTGATTTTTTGAGCGAGAACCTTATTCCTCTTACTCGAGAGTTTGACCTCTTCGATCCTGATGACACCTTTCTTACCATCAGCAAATGTAATGTTAACATCGGCACCTTCTTTGGCGGTGACGATCGTGATTTCAGCATCAGCAGTGTAAAAGATGTTGAACTTCTGGCCATCATCGACAACAGCAAACTTGATACCGTTGAGGGGCTGGAACACGAACCCCTGGGCCTGGAATTCCTTCTTCGCTTTCTTGTCCTTATTGAACCCAAGCCGTCCGGCTTGAGTCTCATTCACCGAGGTGAACAGGAACGCAATGATGAGCGCAAAAACCGACAGAGTATTCTTCATTTTCTGACCTTTTTTTGATTGTTTCTTTGATACTACCTTTAAGGTTTATATCATATATTATAGAAAAAAGCAAGTAATATCTTACTGTAAAAATAACAAACAGACACTATTCTACAATACGACTAATGCCTACTAATTCATAGTTTATTTTCCCATTTATATTCTTTGAATTAAGTAACTTTATTGAAAATCTATATTTTTCACCCAGTTTAAACTCTTTTGAACCGTTAACAAATAATAAAATTTCATCATCTGACAAGCTATTATTATCTGAATATACTTTTTTCTCAGAGACAATTATATTATCTTTCATACATGGTTTGCACTGGTCACCTTCAGGACAAAATGGACAAATATAATCTTTCACAATATATCCTTCAATATCATAAAATCCAGTCTCATTATTTCCATTTTTTAAATCTTGAATTGTATGAAGGACATAATTATTACTTAAAGGATAATCTCCATCGATTACTTTAACTTGAATAGGCTTAATAAAATAGAGACTACCGGCAGATAGAATTAAAATAATTATTAAAACAATGTATTTTATTTTCATTATATTGCTCTACACTTTTTTAATTAAATATTAAGAAGGATGTCAAAGACATAAATAAATTATATCAACGAGAAATTAGAAAAACTACCAATGAAGGTAGCAGTGAGCTGATTGTCATTAGAATCATGATTAATAATTTTAATCCCTTACTTTTAACAATTGAAGTACCTTTAATGGTTAGACCAGAAGCTATTAAACCTACAATACCAATAATTACCCAAATTAACAATGTACTCTTTAACACATCAGGAAAACGTGCGACTTGATTCGTCAGAGCCGCTCCAATTGCTATAAATAAATTCCAAGGGATCATTAATACCCAAATAATACTAAAAATTTTATAAGTTTGATTTTCTTGATACAATTGCATAAATTATTTTATAAATAAACTAGTTTTAATAATGCGATTGACTAAGTATAACATGGTTTATTATCGTACCACACTGACTTTGTAGGCACATTTTATTACATTTTTTTAAAAAACCTCCCCGCACTCACCTCTTAAAAACTCAACGGTTTAAGTGCTTGAGAGGTGGCGTGTTGGTGTTCTTATTTCATTATCAAGGTACAAAGTAATCATAAATCTACTCTTGATGAATAGCAAGCTGAATACGCCATATGACATATGACCAATTACAACGGATTGTGGCCGTATTTTGAATACTTGACTCATATACATATATTATGCTATAATATATGACGGATGAACTACGAAATACTTCGTTGGAATCAGGGTCAGGATACGATTTATATCGTCCTTTCCCTGCCCTCCGGACGCAGACTTGTTGTCCGTGTGGACGACACGCCTGGTAATCTAAATTCTTCCTGCGATTCACAAGGTATTATTGAACTAACAAAGGAAGGTAAACAGTTCGCTGTTATTTGCCCCCGTTGTTATGGCAATGATGATGCCAGTATCGCTCGACGAATGAAGATTCTCGACCAGGTGAAGCATAGGCTACAGAATGAGCAGCCCGGAACTATTGTGACCGACACCGCAGAGGAAACATTCTCCTTTCTCAAGGCAGAAGGAATTCTCAGTGTGTGGGGCGGCCGCTTCAGACTGAAAATCTAATTAGACAAGGTTATGTAGTGACACCTTTAAACAAAACAAGTCACTCAGGATTTCCCCGCCGATCACTTCACTGTGGTCGGCGAATTCTTTTAGACCAATCTCCCCGCCTCCACCACATGTCTCACCAGAGTGTGCGTATACCCCATCTCATTATCATACCAAGCCAAAACTTTTACTAAATTTCCGCCAACTACTCTCGTAAAAGCTAGATCTGCTATTGAAGCATAACTACTTCCCTTTATATCTGAAGAAACTAGATTCTCTTCTGTAACTGTAAATATACCTTCCCATCTTTTATTCCCTGCAGCTTTTTTTAATATTTCATTTACTTCTTCAGCAGTTGTATTTTTCTTTGAAATAAAAGTTATATCAACGATAGAACCAACAACTACTGGAACTCTTATAGATATACCATCGAAAAGTCCTTTTAGATTCTCCATTACTTTTGTAACAGCAATTGCTGCACCTGTTGACGAAGGTACGATGTTTTGTGCTGCTGCACGACCTTCTCGCATATCCTTTTTACTTGGACCATCTACTATAGCCTGACTAGCTGTATATGCATGAACAGTATTTAGGAGTGCCTTTTCTACACCTAGAGCTTCATCAAGTATTGCAAGCAATGGACTTCCCGCATTTGTTGTACAAGATGCATTTGAAGAGATTTGGCAAGTACTTAGCTTGTCTTCATTCATTCCCATTAGCACTGTCTCACCTTTTATAGCAGAATTTGGTTCGTCTTTTATAGGGGCAGTTACAACTACTCTCTTTGCACCAGCAACTATATGAGCTTGAGCTTTGTCACTAGATGTAAAAAGTCCTGTAGATTCAACGACAACATCTATATCCATATCTTTCCAAGGAAGTTTTGTAGGATCTTTTTCGCTAATATATTTTACCCCTTTTAAATCATAGTTTGTCTTACCATAAGCTGTATCGTATTTTAAAAGATATTCGATATTCTCAATTGATGTTAAATCATTAATTGCTACAACTTCCAATTCTGAACTTTCTTTAGATAATTTATAAAATGCTCGTCCGATTCTTCCGAAACCATTTATTGCAACTTTTATTTTTTTCATTCCCATATTATATGATATATGTAGTATAATAGGAAGAATGAAAGCGACAAAAGTTTTTTTAAAAACAAGAAAAGTTTTATCAATAACAATACTATTAGTAATACTTGGTATTGGATATTGGGCATACAATAAATTCTTTTCAAAACCTCCACAACCAAGCTATATAGTAACAAATGCAAAAAGAGGAAACATAGTAAAATCAGTCACAGGAACTGGTCAGGTTTCAGCATCAAGTCAAACTGATATAAAATCAAAGGCGTCTGGAGATCTAGTTTTCTTAAACACAAAAGACAATGGTACAGAAATAAAAAAAGGGACTCTGATTGCACAAGTAGACACTAGAGATGTAGCTATCAGTCTTGAAAATGCAAAAATTGCTTATGCAAAATTGGTAAAGCCAGCGGATATACCTAGTACACTCGAGGCTGAAAACTCATTGAGTGATGCAATCTCATCAAACAAGAAATCATATGATGATGCTTGGAATACAGTTGCAGACACATTCACTGATTTACCAACAATAATGACTGGTATAGACAATCTTATATACAGTCAAGGAAGTTATTTGAGTGAAGCTCAAGTTAGAAGCGTTTCTCAACTTGCAGTAGATTATCAAAGCAAAGCAGGTATAAGTTACGATAAAGCAAAGAAAAAATATGAATCATTACTTTTAGAGTATAAAAATTTCTCTAGAACAAGTTCAGCAAGTACTATTGAATCTTTTACGAACAGTGTTTATCTTTTAACAAAAGACGTATCTGATGCAGTGAAAAATATTCAAAGCACACTAGACTATGTTAGGAAACAGAAGAATGATGGTAGTGGATCAACCGAAGCAACAAATATAAGTTCATGGTCATCAACTATAAACACTGATCTAGCAAATCTATTATCTGCAAAAACAACAATCACAAGTACGACAGAGAATGTAAAGAAAAAGAATGCTGATTTAGTAAAATTAAAGACAGGCGCGGACAGTCTAGATATCTCTGCTCAAAAGCTAAACCTACAACAAGCACAAAACAATTACGACGACTATTTCATAAGAGCACCTTTTGACGGTGTTTTAGCTAGACTATCAGTAAAATCAACAGATACTGTAAGTAACGGAACAGTGATTGGTACTTTGGTATCATCACAAAAGATTGCAACAATTACATTAAATGAAGTCGATGTAGAGAAAGTAAGAGTAGGTCAAAAAGCAGAGTTAACTTTTGATGCAATACAAGATCTAAAAATTGCAGGTACTGTAATAACAGTAGACTTAGTAGGTACTGTATCACAAGGTGTAGTCAATTATAATGTAGAACTTTCACTAGATGAACAAGATGAAAGAATAAAATCAGGAATGAGTGTTACAGCAGATATAAAAACTGAGACAACACAAAATGTAATAATAGTTCCAAATAGTTCTGTTAAAACTCAAGGAAGAATGAGTTATGTTGAAGTATTTGAAAACCCTCTTCCAACGATAAAAGGAAATACACCTATAACATCTAGTATTCCTCCAGTTCAAAAGAAGGTAGAAATAGGAACATCAAACGATTCTTTTACTGAGATAATTTCTGGAATAAATGAGGGGGATCAAGTTGTTATTAGAACAATTACAACTTCTACTGTAGCAAAGACAAATACGACTCCGACAATATTTAGCGCGACAGGGGTTGGAAATAGAAATTTCGGTGGGAATACTAGACCAAGTACAACAGGAGCACCTAGAAACTGATAAAAATATGATTGAAATTAAAAATGTTACAAAAACTTACAGTAGTGGTGAGACTAGCTTCCAAGCACTAAGAGGGGTCAGTTTTGAAATCGAAGAAGGAGAATTCGTAGCTATTATGGGACCGTCTGGATCTGGTAAATCTACACTAATGCATATACTAGGTGCTCTAGACACACCAAGTTCAGGAAAATACTTTCTTGATAAAAAAGATGTATCGAAACTTTCAGATGATGAACTTGCAAATATAAGAAGAGAAAAAATTGGTTTCGTCTTTCAATCATTTAATCTTTTACCTAGAGCAACTGTACTTAGAAATGTTACCCTCCCACTTGTATATGAAGGTATTGAAATAAAAGAAAGGGAGAAACGTGCGCGTGAAGCATTGTTTGCTGCTGGACTTGATGAAACTCATTTCCTTCATCTTTCAAATCAACTCTCTGGAGGTCAAATACAGAGAGTTGCTATAGCACGTGCTCTAGTAAACAATCCAAAACTAATACTTGCAGATGAACCTACAGGAAATCTAGATTCAAAGACTGGAGAAATAGTTCTAGGAACTTTTCAAAAATTAAATAAAGATTTGGGGAGAACTATAATACTTATTACCCACGAAACCGATGTAGCTCAACATGCAGAAAGAATAATACATATAAAAGATGGTTTGATTCTTAGTGATAAGAAAAACACAAATAGAAAAATAATAAAACAATGACAATATTAGATATATTACAAGAAACACATAGTGCCCTATCAGCCAACAAAGTAAGGTCAGGTTTAACCATGCTGGGTATCGTTATAGGAATTAGCTCGGTAATTGCCCTAATATCCATTGGAAACGGTGCTAAAGCTAGTATAGAGGGTAATATAGAGAAATTAGGCTCAAATCTATTAACCGTGGTTCCGGGTGTTCTACAACCAGGTAGAGGTATTGTTTCTTCAGGAAGAGGTGCTGCGCAGAATCTAAAAAATGAAGATGCGGAATTATTGAAAAATATAGAAGGCGCTACTATGGTTGCTCCAGAACTTGATAGAAGATTCCAGATTGTCTCAAATATTGGTAACAATACAAACTCAACAGTTATTGGAACTGTTCCAGAATATATGACAATTAGAAATCTTACTCTCAAAGATGGATCATTTATTTCTGAAGTAAATAATAGAAGTTTAAGTAGAGTAGCCATACTTGGACCAACCGCTGCTTCAGATCTCTTTGGTGAAGAAGATCCAATAGATAAAACAGTTAGAATAAATGGATCCAATTTTAAAGTAATTGGAATTCTAAATCAAAAAGGAAGCGGTGGATTCTTTAATCCTGATGATGCAGTCTTTATTCCATTAAATGTAATGCAGAAAATACTTACTGGAGCGGATTATCTCTCGAGTATATCTATTAGTGTAGAAAATAAAAATCAAATGGATCAAGTAAAGAGTAGTGCATTCGATATACTCTCAGAGAAACATAGGGTCGATCCAGCAAACCCAGACTTTTCTATTGTATCTCAATCCGATATTTTAGGAGCATTAACACAGATCACCGATACATTCACAATATTCCTTGCTAGCATCGCTGGAATATCACTTATCGTTGGTGGTATTGGGATCATGAATATGATGCTAACAACAGTTACAGAAAGAACAAAAGAGATCGGGCTTAGAAAAGCAATTGGAGCAAAAAGAAGAGATATAAATCTTCAATTCTTAATAGAAGCAATTATGCTTACTTTCATTGGTGGTTTCATAGGAGTTGTACTTGGTTGGCTTATATCTTTTGGAATATCATATTTTGGGATTTTACAAACAAGTGTATCTATGGGATCAATACTTCTTGCCTTTGGCGTTTCAGCTTTTATTGGTATAGTATTTGGATATTATCCAGCACGTCGTGCGTCACGACTTAACCCAATCGAAGCACTAAGATATGAATAAAATAAAAATTGTAATTGTTGGAGGAGGATTCGGAGGAGTTTATACTGCCTTAAATTTAAATAAAATATTAAATAAAAAAGAAGTAGAAATAACTCTAATAAATAAGACAAATTATTTCCTTTTTACTCCCCTTTTACATGAAGTTGCTACTGGAGGACTTACACCAGATAGTATTATTGAATCAGTTAGAGAAGTTTTTCGCGGTAGTTGTGTAAATATTGTTGAAGATATAGCAATCGAAATCGATAAAGATCAAAAGCTAGTTAAGACTACTTCTGATTCATATAAATATGATTATCTGGTTATTTCAACGGGCGCACAAACAAACTATTTCAATACAATAGGTGCAAAAGAACATAGCTTTACCCTAAAGAATCTTGAAGATGCAATATCACTTAGAAATCATATTCTAGAGACTTGTGAGACTGCATTCAAAACAAAAAATAAAGATCTATTGGTCACATCTATCGTTGGTGCTGGGCCAACTGGTGTTGAACTTTCTGCAGAATTACAAGAATATATGCAACATACTCTATGTATGTATTATAAAAACTCAGGATTTAAAAAAGAGGATATAAAAGTAAATATAATTACTACTACGCCTGATGTTATATCTCAGTTTCCACAAAAAATGCGAGACTATGCAATGGAAGAACTAAAAGAAAGAGGTATAAATGTTATAACCAATTCTTTTGTAACAAAGATAGAACCAAATCAAATCACATTCAAAGATGGAGCAAGCATAAAGTCACACACGGTTATCTGGGTTGCTGGTGTATCACCTATTCTTTCCGAAATAAAAGGCCTTATACCAGGACAGAAAGGAAGAATTGATACAAATGAATTCTTACAGACTTCTTATGATAAAAACATATTCTCACTTGGAGATGTTTCGGGCAATCATCCAATGCTTGCGCAAGTCGCAGTACAGCAAGCAAAAGTAGTTGCAAAGAACATTAAAGCTTTGATTAATAATGACAAATTGACTGCATTCAAATTTATTCAAAAGGGGTTGCTACTATCTATTGGGCAATGGTTTGCTCTTGGAAACTTCCTTGGTATGACTTTCAAAGGCAAAATAATGTGGTGGATATGGAGAACTGCATATTTATTCAATTTCCTATCATGGAGAAAGAGATTTGAAATAGCTTCAGAATGGACTTCGAATTTATTTTATCCAAGAGATATTACTTATTTGAAATAAAAAACTGCCCAGTATTTACGCTGGGCAGTCATGCTTACTTTTACTCCATACTTTGATCTTCGTCTACTTGGATTAACGACAAGCAACTAAAATCGAACGAGCTGTTGCCGAAGACGATATTGGAGAAAGTCTCCTTGAATTCTTTGAGATGTCTTTGATGATCCAAACTTTCATCATCGTTATCACTATGATGAAAATCAGAATCTCTAATAAGTCTTGAGATATTGATGATCATCCTTCTATCATCAAGACCTTCAATTGGACCTATATCATCCACCCAATAGCTGAATTCCTTATTAGCAAGGTCGCGAATCTTGTTATACGTAACCGTTGATACCGTCAAAGTTATGACAGTGCCGAATTCAATTTTCATAGGATTTTTACTTTTTCTGAGCTTCAAGAATCTTTTCTAGCTCAGCCTTCAAAGCGGTCTCGATTTCTTCTTTTGATTGTTCTGATACCGTTTTACTTAGACCAACAGACGTTTCCTTCTTGGAAAGGCTATGTATGATGTAACCAACCGGGATTTCACCGTGGCCATAAGCAGCCATAACAATGTAGTCATCCGATCCGATAATTGTTTTTCCCTGATCCCAAACAGGACCAAAATTAACAATTGGTCCATCCATCATGATTTTGACCTTTCGCCAAGCACGCACATCCTTTACCACCTCAATTGTAATATTCATTCTTCTAAAACCATATACCATTTATAGATATTAGTCAATAGCGCAAGTAATGTACTTATAAAAAAAGAATCCTTCGATACCTTTTATTTTAACTTGATTTATTAAATCCAATTTTAAAGTTAGTATTTTTTTCTTTTGGTACTTCTAGTAGTTCCTTTATTGTTTTGAAAATTACAATAAAGTTTTTATCATACCTCCCCTCCATCTCTTCTATTTTAATTTTTAATTCTGAATTTGTAATCATGATCTCCCTTAGTTTAGTAAAAGTCCTCATGATTTGAATGTTAACTTGAATAGAATACTTACTATTTATAACACTAGAAAGCATTGCAACTCCTTGTTCAGTAAATACATAGGGGTACGAGCCACCGAAATAGCTTTTTGATGGTATCACATTTTGTGATACCAGAATCTTTATCTCAGCTTCAGTTAGAGTAAACATGAAATCTTCTGGAAATCGATCGGGATTTCTTTTTATTTGCTGACGTAATACTATTGGCTTAACATCATACAGCAAAGCAATGTCTTTATCTAAAATTACTTTTCTACCTCTTATTTGAATAATCTTACTTTGAATTATATCTTCTGGAATTAAATTGTTATTTATCATATTTTAAAATAATTATTAATATCATTAAGATTAACAATGCTTAATAAAATCCTTATAAAAAGGAAATAAAATTTTGATAAAATTACTAACTTTTAAATAGTTACATATTTACACAAACAAAAAGAGCCTTTCGGCTCATTTTGTTATACATTTTAATATAAATCTTCTTCCACCTCCTTTGGCTGAACTTCTTCGATCATTCTCTGCTTTGGACTTCCAATAAATCCAGATCCTGCAGGTATTAGACGACCGATTATAACATTCTCCATTAGTCCGACTAGATCATCTTCACTACCTCGTACAGCACTGTTTATTAGAACTCGTGTTGTGTGCTGGAATGAAGCTGCTGACAAGAAACTCTTTCTTGATAGTGACACTTCTGTTATACCCATCACTACTGGTTCTGCTTTTGCTCCTGAACCACCATTTGCTTTTGCAAGAGTATTCTCTTCTTGTAGTTGTAGATCGTCAGTTATTGTTCCTTCAGATAGATTTGTATCTCCTGTACTTACAACCTTTCTTCTTGAGAACATTTGCTTAACTATGATTTCGATATGCTTTCGAGCTACAGTTTCACCTTGTAATTCGTAGATTTTTCCAACCTCACCGATAACATAGTTCTTAGCTTTTTCTGGACCGCCAAATTCGAATACCTCATCGATATCTGCAGAACCGTCTGTTATTATATCTCCTTTATTTACTTTATCTCCAACTTTAACGAAAGGAACTCGCTTGATATTGAATAGATATTCAACTTCACTTATCTTCTTTCCTTTTGCTCGATCTTCAAGTTCAGGCATAATCTTTATTACCTTTTCTTTTCCAAGATCTTTTACTTCTGTAACTGTACCTGTAACTGTTGCGACCACCGCTGGATTCTTCGGTCTTCTCTTTTCAAAGATTTCTTCAACTCTTGGTAGACCCTGAGTGATGTCTCCTCCAACTGACGCTGTACCTCCGGCATGGAATGTACGCATTGTAAGCTGTGTTCCTGGTTCACCGATCGCTTGTCCTGCAACTGTTCCTACAGCCTCTCCTAGATCTACAAGTTTATTATTTCCAAGATCAACTCCGTAACATTGAGCACAAACTCCACTTATACTCTTACATGAAAGAGGAGATCGAACATGAACATCTGTAACACCAGCATCTTCAACCTTTTGAGCTTCGATCTTTGTTAATAGATGGTTTTTCTTAAATAGTACCTTACCATCTGGACCAACTAGATCTTCAGCCAAAACTCTTCCTCGAATATTCTTTGATAGAGGAATATTTATTCCACTAGCTGTTTGTTTCTTTACTGTTATGAAATCCTTTGTACCACAATCATCTTCGGAAACCATAACGTCTTGAGCAACAACGAATAGTTTTCGAGTTAGATAACCTGCTTTAGCTGTGTTTAGAGCTGTGTCAGTTAGACCCTTTCTAGAACCGTGAGTTGTAATGAAGTATTCAATAGGTGTTAGACCTTCTTTTGAGCAAGAAAGAATTGGGAATTCAATTGTTGAACCCGAAGTAGAAGCGATGAGACCTTTCATACCTGCCATCTGTGTAATCTGAGAATATGAACCTCGAGCTCCAGAGTTGACCATGTCATAAACTGAACCCATTTTATCTAGAGAAGAAGGAATCAGTTTTTCAACATCATTCTTTGCTTTGTGCCAGATTTCAATATTCTTTCTTAATCTTTCATCTTCTGTCAAAAGGCCTTCATTAAATTGATTCATTACTTCTTCGGATTTAATTTTTGCTTGAGAGATAACTTCTTTCTTTCCTTCTGGAATAACAACATCATCAATACCCCATGTTGTACCAGAGTGAGTAGCGTATTTGAATCCGAATGC
>CAZVQB010000009.1:0-24405 GCA_964629235.1 uncultured Candidatus Saccharibacteria bacterium
AGAGATACGGGCTTTCAAATCTCATGCCTTTTGGGTTATAACAGCAAATACAGAGACAACTTCAAATCAAAAAATGAATCTGGCACTTACCTGTTCAGAGGAACCTACTGATTTTAAAGAAGTTGAAAATATTTTAAAAAAGGCAAAAGAAAATCCTTGGCGTATAACTGATGTTGAAGAGAGCAATATAAAGCGTTCACCTCGCGCACCTTTTATAACATCAACACTACAACAAGCAGCAAGTTCAAGACTTGGTTTTGCTCCATCAAGAACAATGTCTATTGCACAAAGACTTTATGAAGCGGGACATATCACATATATGCGAACTGACAGTACCAATCTGAGTCAGGTGGCTTTGGCAGAGATTGCAAAAGTAGTTGAAAAGAATTATGGAAAAGAATTCCTACAATTTCGAACTTATGCTAAAAAAAGTAAAAATGCTCAAGAAGCTCACGAAGCGATACGACCATCACATATATCAGTACTAAGTGCCGGAATAAATGAAGAACAAAGAGTTCTCTACAATCTCATTTGGGAAAGAACAGTTGCTTCACAGATGGCAGATGCAGAACTATTGAGAACAAAAATAACAGCAAACATCACTACTCCAGGAATCATTCCTGATTTTTACGCAAATGGCTCAAGACTACTTTTCCCAGGTTGGTTAAAAGCTGATCCAGAAGCTCGTGGTGAAGATGTTGAGTTACCAAAACTTGTAAAAGACGATTCAATAAATCTAAAAGATATAAACAGTGAAGAAAAAGCCACACAACCACCAGGAAGATATAGTGAAGCAGGTCTAATTAAAGAACTTGAAAAAAGAGGTATAGGTCGTCCATCTACTTATGCATCTATTATCCGTACTATAGAAGAAAGAGGTTATGTAGAAAAAGAAAATAAAGCTCTAAAACCAACTGATACTGGTGATGTTGTTTCGACTTTCCTTGAAACAAATTTTATGAATTATATAAATGATTCATTTACAGCAGAAATGGAAGATTCTCTAGACGATATAGCAAATGGAGAAAAAGAGTATGTTTCAACATTAAAGAAATTCTATATTCCTTTTGCAAAAGAAATAAAGATAATGGAGAAAGAAGCAAAAATCACAAACCTAGGCGATGCGGATCCAAAATATAGATGTCCAAAGTGTGGTTCAGATATGATCATAAAGCTTGGCAAAAATGGTAAATTCATATCTTGTTCAAGATATCCAGATTGTGAAGGCGCACTTATGATGGATGGTACAGAAATAAAAAAGGATGAACCAATTGGTAATGATCCTCAGACTGGTATGCCAATCTATGTTCTTGTTGGTAAATACGGTCCTTATGTACAACTCGGCGAAAGAGCTCCAAAGAAACCAAAACCAGAGCCCGGAGTAAAAAAGCCTAGAAGAAAAAAAGGTGATCCAGTTGTTCCAAAACCAATCGTTATCAAGCCTCGTATGGCTTCAATACCAAAAGGAGTAGATATTACAAAGGTAACTGTGGAAGATGCTATGAAATATTTAAGCCTCCCTGCTGTACTTGGTGTGTATCCAAAAACTGGTAAAAACATTACAGCAAATATTGGACGCTTTGGTCCATATATTGTTCATGATGGAGATTTCAGATCACTTAAGATCAAGGATGGTGATGATCCGTATACAATAACCCTTGATAGAGCTATAGCAATTCTTGATACACCAAAACCAGAGAGAAAAGGTAGATTTGCAAGAAAAGCTAAGAAGGATTAAACTCCGAAATTCTTCATTGAGTAAAGATCTTCATTATTATCCTCCTCTGCTACATCAGCTGGAGCTCTATCATCTACAGGTTCACTAACTTCAAGTGGTGTTGCATCACTTATTTGTTGACTAGGAATATTTGTATTCACAACCGCTCCCCCATTTGCAAATCTCTCAAGAAGCACCTGAATGTCTGATTCATTAAAGAAATCAATCATGATTCTGCCCCCATTTTCTTTTTTCTCTATATAAACTTTTGTACCAAGAGTTTCTTTGAATTTTCTTTCAAGTTCAGCAAGCGCCGGATCAATCAACGACTTCTTTCTAACTCTATCTCTTGCTGTATTTCTAGCAAAAGCTTCTGCTTCTCGAACTGTGATTTTTCTTATTACAATTTCTTTAAAAAGAACCATTTGTTCTTCTTTTCTATCAGAAAGCATAAGTAGGGGTCTAGTATGACCTTCAGAAAGTTTCCCCTCAGAAAGTGCTGTAAGTATTTCATCTGGCAAATCTAGAATACGTAGAGTGTTTGAAACGTATTCACGACTCTTACCAACTTTTTCAGCAATCTGTGCATGCTTCATATTGAATTCATCAGCAAGTCTCTTGAATGCTCTTGCTCTATCAACAGAATTTATATCTTCTCTTTGAAGATTCTCGATAATTGCTAATTCTAGTTTTACTTTATCATCTTGCTCTCCTGAACGGATCAAAGCTGGAACTTGTTGTAATCCGGCAAGTTTTGAAGCACGTAGCCTTCTCTCACCTGCTATCAATTCATATTCAACACCAAGACCTCCATCAGGTTTTTCAAATTCTTTTCTTGTAACAGTAAGAGGTTGGAGTATTCCATACATTCGTATAGACTCAGAGAGATCCTTTAATCTAGCCTCATCAAAATCTCTTCTAGGTTGAAAAGGGTTTGGTTTTATTTTATCTACTTCAATCCAAAAAACTGAATCTCCGAAAAATTGTGATGATGACATGTGACTATTTTATATCACAATTGATTTTCTCGCTAGATTTAGTAGACTAAACATATGCCGAAGTGGCGGAATTGGTATACGCACACGACTCAAAATCGTGCGGGGCAACCCATGAGAGTTCAAGTCTCTCCTTCGGCACAATGAAAATAAAACTAGTAGCGATAGTAGGTCCTACGGCAGTTGGCAAAAGTGACTATGCAGTAAAGTATGCAATTGAGCACAATGGCGAAGTTATTTCTGCTGATTCAAGACAAGTATATAAAGGACTTGATATTGGTACAGGGAAAATTACAAAAGAAGAAATGCTTGGTATTCCTCATCATCTTTTGGATGTATGTGATCCGAAAGAACAATTCAATGTTGAGATGTATAAGAATCTCGCAGAGAAAGCGATACAAGATATTTCAAATAGAGGAAAATTACCAATCATTTGCGGTGGTACAGGTTTTTATATAGATGCATTACTGAAAAATATTTCATATCCTCACGTAGAACATAACAATGAATTAAGAAAAAGTCTTTTTGGAAAAGAGAGTGCGGAGCTTTTTGAAATATTAAGAAAACTAGATAATAAGTACGCTGATTCACTAAATAATTCAGAGAAAAATAATACCCATAGACTTATACGTTCAATTGAGATTGTAACAGCATTAGGTGAAATGCCAGAGATCAAACAAGGTAAATCTCTTTACGATGTGACTTGGATAAATCTCAATCTTCCACCAGAAATCCTGAAACAAAGAATTTATGATCGGTTAATTAAAAGAATAGGCAATGGAATGATTGAAGAAGTAATAAATCTCCACAAGAACGGTCTTTCATGGAAAAGAATGGATGATCTAGGACTTGAATATAGATATATAGCGAAATATTTACAAGAAAAGATTTCAAAAGATGAAATGATTGAGAATCTAAAGAATGAAATCTGGCATTATGCAAAAAGACAGATTCTTTGGTTTAAAGATATAAAATAGTTATTTATTTTTTCTAAATTTAATAAAGATTACCATAAGTGTATTTGTGATTATCATAGCGATTGAATGAAGAGTTGTAGCTATATTGTAAGAACCAAGTGTAAAAAGAATCAGAATATGTCTAATCACATTTGTAGAGAAAAGTAATGCAGATTCACTCTCGGGATTCTTAAATGTTTTTCTAAGTGTTGGTATAAAAGCAATAAGATCGATAGTAACAACAATGATAACTGATATAGTCGGATCATTTGTAAGTATCCAAGGTATAAGTCCAAGAAGTGCTAAAGCTAAAAAGAATTTATCAGATCTCGGCGGATTCTTGAAACCGTATTTAAGAGAAAAAAGGAATATTATTACAGTAAAAACTTCTGATGCCGCAGTCGGTATAGCACCTATACCCGCACCTTTTGCTAGTTGTCCGAAGAAAATAACGCAAGACACAATAGACCAGACGAACCATGTATATGGATGCGGTTTTATTTTATTTTTAACTACATCAAATAGATAAGGTAAATTCCCGACTAGAGCCAGTAAAGATGCAATAAAAACTAATATTTCTTTGAGTATGTTATAGATATTATAACACAAGCGGGCGATGGAAGAATCGAACTTCCGACAGCGGTTTTGGAGACCGCAGTTATGCCACTTAACTAATCGCCCATATATTCATGAAATACTATAGCATATTAAAGAAAAATTCGCTTTAAAGCGAATTTTTCTTTGTATTATTTCTTTGCTTCCTTGAAAGTAACGTGCTTTCGTAGCTTCTTACTGAACTTCTTAAGCTCGATCTTTCTCTCTACTTTCTTCTTATTCTTACGAGTCATATAAATCTCGCCTGTTTCCTTGTTTTTTAATTGTATAAGTTGAATCTGTGACATAGTTGGATTACTATAACCTATTTCAATAAAAAGAGCAATCATCTATTTTTTAATATTAAAAATTGCAGAAAAGGGTGATTTCCATAAAAGAAAAGCGGGCAACCTCGAAAGGTAGCCCGCAATTTGTTTTCCTACTTGTTAGTAGGTCGGATTCTCGGAAGAACCCTTACCATAACCGTCCCCATCATTCTGGGGCGGTGCGTACCACTGTTGGTACTCCTGGAACTCATCTTTGTTCCAAGTGAACCAGACATAGTATGTCCCCCATTCGAGGTCTTGAGCAACCTCGAATCCTTTGGGGATTTCCCAGTAATTGACTGGTTGCTTGTCCTTCTTGATGTAATACCCGGTGGCCAAATAACCCTCGGATGTCATCGCAAAGAAGTTCACCAATTGATTTTGATTCAGGGTGAGGACGAACAATGTATTGTTCCCGTAACCGTTTTTGCTGTCGACAATCACATTATTTAAATGTGAGTCAGTCACGAACGCTGTATTCTCCACCTTCGGCTCAAGTCCGCTAAAAACCCTGTCAGGATCGACATTCCGCCAGCCATCTTTGCTGTACAGATATTCAACCCATTTTCCTGATTCATCAACTGCAGTAACTTTGAGGGAAACTTCCCCAGCGATAGCGCTTGGGAACAGAATGTTTCCATTCCTAACAGGAACATTGTCCTGACGGATTGTTTTACCCTCCTCATCCCTGATGTACACATATGCATACTGCACACCTGGGAAACGAATTGGTAGACTTGGCGAGTAGGACATGGTCAATGCTTTGTCCTTGACTTGGTAGAAGCCGAACTGGCTCATAACGACCTCCTTCTGATCTGAACCACTCATAAGGACGTTACCATCCTTATCCTCGATTTGGGCCCACAAGTTGGCGGGGTTTTTCACGTTTTCAACATTGAATGTAAAACGAGCAGTACGTAGTACTTCAATCGCATGCGAACCATTTCTCACACTTTTCGAGAAGTACGTATTCCCACCACTGATTGCACTCGCACTACCAATACCAGCCTTCGCTTCAGCTGAATTCTCAAAGGCGTAGGCCTGCAGAAGTGCTCGACTTCCAATCGGAAGCGAGCTCGGCACTTCGCCGAACAACCTAAGGACGAATGTGATGATACCAAGAATGCCGATAATGAACTTTTTCATTTTTTGGTCTTTCTTTTCTGAGTTTTGTTTTGTTTTTCTTTTGTTGTTGTTTGTTTTATTACCGCACCGAAATTACTTCGAGTCCCTGATCACGGGATTGATCCCGTCAACACGGACTTCGATATTCGTGGACGAAGAGACTTCCACTGATTCCTCAATGGAGTAGTTTTTCGGCTGTGTCGAGCGATTCCACCACAGAGCGGCAGAGCCAATGACAACAATCCAAATCAATCCACCAATCACGTACTTTTGTTTATCTTTCATGGTTCCTCCAGTTTTTAACACATACATGAACACACTGGCACACGCCAATAGTATGTTGTTTGTTAATGTGCAAGGGCTTTTGCCCTTTTTTACCAATTTATATAATATCATATTATATGACTATATGTCAATAGACATTATGATACTAAAAAGATGTACAATACAGCTATGTTTTGGAGGCTAAGATACAGCATAAAATCACTTTATAGGTATATTTTCACTCACCGTGACCATATTTCCACATTAGTGACTATTGATATATTCTCTGACGCCTTGATCTACAATTTGAATCAATTCCGTAAAATTACTCCACATAAAAATGTAGTTCCGACACTGAAAAGTAATGCTTATGGTCATGGAATATCCCTAATAGCACGTGAACTAGAGCATAAAAATATTCCCTTCTTTGTAGTAGATTCATACTTTGAAGCGAAGATGTTACGAAGTGATGGTATTGAAACTCCAATACTTATAATAGGTTTTTCGAGTTTGGAGATGATTGTAAAGAATAAAATAAAGGATATAAGTTTTACAATTACAAACCTTGATAGTCTAAAGGAATTGTCAGAAGCAATAAATAAAAAAATAAAAATCCATTTAAAAATAGATACAGGTATGCATAGACAAGGTTTACTTCTAAGTGAAGTCGATCAAGCTTTTAATATAATTAGAAATAATTCAAATATAATACTTGAAGGCATATGTTCACATTTTGCTGATTCAGATGGAACTAATGATGATTTTACTCTTTCACAGATCAAAACCTGGAATGATTTGGTAGAGAAAACTAAAAAGATTTTTCCTGAAATAAAATATATACACATAAGTAATACTTATGGTCATAGATATTCAGATAAAATAAATGCAAACACTTCTAGACTTGGAATCGGCCTGTATGGTTTGGCGAATATTGATGGTTTAGATCTAAAACCAGTTTTGGAAATGAAAACTATAATTTCAGGAATTAAAAATATTAAAAAAGGAGATACTGTAGGATATAACAATACCTTCACAGCACCGAACGATATGACTATTGCTACAATTCCACTTGGATATTATGAGGGACTTGATAGAAGACTTTCAAATAAAGGGTATGTAAAAGTAAATGGAAAGTTTTGTAAAATTGTTGGCAGAGTTAGTATGAATATCACAACGATCGATATAACAGAAATTAAAAATATTAAAATCGGTGATCCTGTTCAAGTAATTAGCAATATTCCAAGTGATAAAAACTCTATTCATTCAATATCAGAAATATCAGATACAATACCCTATGAAGCGATAATAAGCCTACCTGAAAGACTTAGAAGAGTGGTAATACGATAATGTGCGCCGAACTGGACTCGAACCAGTGATGCCCAAAGGGCCGGAGATTTACAGTCTCCTGGAATAGCCGCTATCCGACCGGCGCATGTATAAATTGTGAACCTATATGAGTCTAACAGATTTACTTCTTCAACTCAATATCTGATAACAAAATAGCATTATCAGTCTTCTTTTTCTTCTTTACATCAAAAGTGAATTCACCATTCTTAATATCTACAGTTACCGTACCTCCTTTTGTAATACCTTGAGAAATCATCATATTTGCAACTGGTGTTAATATCTTGTTCTGTATTAGTCGCTTTAGCGGTCTTGCTCCGTATTGTGGATTGTAACCTTCTTTTGCAAGATATGACAAAACCTCTGGAGATACAACTAGGTTTATATCTCTTTCCTTTTCTTTCAATCGTGCTGCAACAATATCAACTTGAATCTTCACTATCTTCTCAATAGATTCTTTACTCAAAATATCAAATAGGATGATATCATCAACTCGGTTTAGGAATTCTGGTCTGAAATAATCCTTTAGACTAGACATTACTTTGTCTTTTACTTGATCATAGTTGTCTTTCTCTTCGGTTTCACTTTGTTTTACGAAACCAATCTTCTCCATCTTTTCTATATACTGAGCACCGATATTTGATGTCATTATGATAACTGTATTTTTGAAATTCACAGTTCTTCCTTTTGAATCAGTAAGTCTTCCATTATCAAGAACCTGAAGAAGAATATTAAATACTTCAGGATGTGCTTTTTCTATTTCATCAAATAGGATTACAGAGTATGGTCTTCGTCTTACAAGTTCAGTCAAACCTCCACCTTCATCATGTCCAACATAGCCTGGTGGAGAGCCAATCAGTTTTGAAACTGAATGCTTTTCCATAAATTCAGACATATCAACACGGATAAGTGACTTTTCGTCATTGAAAAGGAATTCAGCTAGTGACTTTGTAAGTTCAGTCTTTCCAACTCCAGTTGGTCCTAGGAAAATAAACGAACCTATTGGACGATTAGGATCTGCTATACCTGCTCTTGAACGCTTGATAGTATCTGATATTTTCTTAACAGCATTGTCTTGTCCGACAAGTCTTGCTTTTAGATTCTCTTCCATTTGAGAAAGTTTCTTTGCTTCTTCTTCCATCATTCGAGTTACAGGAATATTTGTCCATCTTGCTACAACTTCTGCAATATCTTGTTCTGTTATCTCTTCTTTTAGTATTCTTCTTGAAGATTGTAACTTCTTCAGTCTCTTTCCTTTCGTTTCCAATTCTTTTTCTAGATTTGGAATTCTTCCATAGCGAATCTCAGCAGCGGTTGTCAGATCTGACTTTGCTTCTGCAGCTTCAGCTTCGATTCTTAGAGCCTCAAGCTCTTTCTTTATACTCTTCATAGTTGAAATAGTGTCTTTTTCATTTTTCCATTTCAATTCTAGTTCTGATGTACTTTCTTTCAAATCAGCAATTTCTTTTTCTATTTTTTGTATTCGAATCTTTGATTCTTTATCATTTTCTTTTCTCAAAGCTTCTCTTTCTATTTCTAGACGAATTATTTTTCTTCGAGTTTCCTCAAGCATTGGTGGCATATTCTCTAGAGAAATTTTCAAAGCAGATGCAGCCTCGTCGATAAGGTCAACAGTTTTATCAGGTAAGAATCTGTCAGAAATATATCTTGAAGAGAGATTCACGGCCGCAACGATAGCATCGTCAGTGATTCTTACACCATGGAAAAGTTCGTATTTTTCTTTTAATCCCCTTAATATTGTTATTGCATCTTCTATAGATGGTTCATTTACCATAACAGGTTGGAAACGTCTTGTTAACGCTGGATCCTTCTCTATATGCTTTTGATATTCTCTTAGTGTTGTTGCACCTATCGCTCTCAACTCACCTCTAGAAAGTGCTGGCTTTAGCATATTTGAAGCGTCCATAGAACCTTCAGATGCACCTGCGCCTACTATAGTATGTATTTCATCTATAAATAGTATGATTTTGCCTTCTGCTCTTTCTACTTCTTTTAAAATATTTTTTAGTCTCTCTTCGAATTCTCCACGATACTTTGTACCAGCAATCAAAGAACCTAGATCTAGAGAAACCAATTCTTTATCTTTCAAAGATTCTGGAATATCACCTTGCGCCATTCGTATAGCTAGACCCTCAACGATTGCAGTCTTTCCAACTCCAGCTTCACCTATCAAAATCGGGTTGTTTTTTGTTCTTCTTGAAAGAATTTGTATAACTCGAAGAATCTCAGTATCTCTACCGATAACTGGATCTAGTTTATTTTCTTTTGCTAGCTTTGTTAGGCTTCTAGTATATTTTGCTAGAGTTCGGAATTGTTTTGGTTTCGCTTCTCCAACAGAATCTGAAGATTTTAATTCTTCAATTATATTCATCACACTTGCTCTATCGATCTTGAATCTTGAAAGTAAATCTCTAGCTTGCCCAGCAACATCAAAAAGTGCAACGAATAGGTGTTCTGTAGATGTAAATTCTTCTTTCATTCCTTTTGCTACTTTTCCAGCGTGCTCAAGAACTGAAGCGAGTTCAGGAGTTATATATATTTGATATGAAGGAGAAAGTGTTTTACCTGCTTCTGGAGCCTCTATTTGTTCCAAGATAAGGTCAGTAAGGAGCATTGTATCTATTTCAAGCTTCTCAAGAATAGAAGTAACCATACTCTCTTCTTGAAGGATGAGAGCGCACATAAGGTGTATTGGATTCACGTGATTCATACCACGTTCAATAGCCAATTCATGTGAACGGCGTAGGGCTTCCTTTGCTTTTGTTGTAAAACTTCCTAGTGGAGGCATAAATCAATAATAACGAAAAAATGGCTCTATGTCAAAATAAATTCAATAGACTTTTTTGTTAAACGAACTACTTATTTAACAATTTTGATATAACTTTAAGAGTATATTTTATATCCCCCATCGATGTATCTCTCCCAAAACTAAACCTTATAGAATTCTTTGAATTTGCACATATTGCCTTTAGTACATAAGACTCATCCTCATCACGTAGGCAAGCACTCTTTGTAGACACTTCTATACCTTTTACATCAAGTTGAAGTAAGAAAAACTCATTATCTATGTTTGGAATTGAAACATTTAGTATATGTGGTGTGGAATTCTCTAGACTTCCATTTATTTTTGTTTGTGGATTTATTTCTCTTAATCCTTTATAAAGAAAACTTTTAATCTCAGAAATTCTTTTATTTTCTTTTTCTTTTATCTTTTCATTTATCGAAAGTGCATAACTAAAACCCATTATTGCTGGAACATTCTCTGTACCTCTTCTTTTAATCTCGATTCCCCTTTTAACATAAAGCATTCCCATACCTCTTGGTCCATATATTTTGTGTCCATCAAAAGTCATTAGATCTACAGACAGCTTCTCTACAAAAATAGTCATTAGACTCACAGCCTGACTCGCATCTGTATGGAAAAGTATATTTGTACTATTCTTTTTATTAAAATCTCTTATGATTTTTGCAATTTCATTTATTGGTTGAACACTTCCTATCTCATTGTTTACATACATTATAGAAACCAAATAGATCTCCGGATTTAAATTTTCTTTTATAAAATCTAAATCTACGATTCCATTTTTATCTACTGGAATTAAAATTGCATTTTCATTTTCTATGATTGATGAATGCTCGACAGCGCTTATCATCACCTTTTTACCTTGGCACATACGGAATACTAGATCATTGGCTTCAGTTCCTCCTGATGTAAAGACTAGTTCGTCTGGATGAGCATGTATAAGTTTTGCAATATCAGTCTTTGCTTCATCTATCGCTCTTTTTGCTTTTACTCCCGATGTATACAAAGAAGAAGGGTTTGTATATTCACCCTTTGAGTATTTTTTCATTATCTTCATTACACCTTTATCAATTGGTGTTAGAGATGCATAGTCTAAATAAATTTTTGACATAAATTGTTTAAATATAGTACATCAAATATTCACTTTTGTACAGATAAATTGTAGAAATATAAAATAAAATTTCCCTATGAATTAAAATAGTATATAATTTCAAAATGAATATAAATTTCGACCTGACAACTATACTAGTAATAATTTTAATTTTGATTGTTCTTGGACTTCTCTATTATATTTTTCATTTAAATAAAAAGTTGGATAAATTCTTAATTGGTTCGAGTTCTTCAAATCTCGATGATTCTATCAGTTCAATAAATGCATCTCTTGAGGATTTCAAAAAATTTAGATCTGAAATGGAGGCGTATCTGACAACAGTAGAGAAAAGATTAAGAAAAAGTGTTCAAGCTGTAAACACAGTTCGTTTCAATCCTTTTAAAGGTACAGGTTCAGGAAGTAATCAAAGTTTCTCAACAGCATTTTTGAATGAAGAAAAAGATGGTGTAGTCATTTCTAGTCTATATTCAAGAGAACATATAAGTATATATTCAAAGCCAATTAAAGGTGGTAATTCAGAATATGAAATGTCTGACGAAGAAAAAGAATCTCTAGAAAACGCAAAGAATTCACTAAAATAGCTATTTCCTAGCCAAATATAGTTTTTTCTGATATAGTAATACCCTATAAAATTTATCTATGGCAAAGAAATCTATACAAAAAAATACAGATAATACTTTGATTTCACGCCCTCCTGTTGTTGTGATCATGGGGCATATTGACCATGGTAAATCTACCCTTCTCGACTATATCCGCAAATCAAATATTGTAAGTGGTGAAGCTGGAGGCATAACACAACACCTTGGTGCTTATGAAGTCCCACATGCAAAAGGAAAAATCACTTTCCTAGATACTCCAGGACATGAGGCATTCCGTGGTATTCGAGAAAGAGGAAGTCAGGTTGCTGATATTGCTATACTTGTAGTTTCTGCAGAAGACGGGGTGAAGCCTCAAACTCTTGAAGCTTTAAAGTGCATACTGAGTGAAAAAATTCCGTATATCGTTGCAATAAATAAAATTGATAAACCAGGCGCAAATATAGAAGTTACAAAACAAAGTCTAGCTGAGAATGAAGTCTATGTTGAAGGATATGGAGGTGATATACCTGTTGTTCCTATATCAGCACTAAAGGGTGATGGTATTCCTGAGCTTCTGGATATGATTATGCTTGTATCAGATATTGCAGACCTAAAAGCAAATCCAAATGTAAATGCTGAAGGCACTATCATTGAATCATATAGAGATAATAAAAAAGGAATATCAGCAACTCTTCTTATAAAAAACGGAACAATAGAAAGTGGAATGTATGTTGTAGCAGAAGATGCTCTTTCACCTGTTAGAATTCTAGAAGACTATCAAGGTAAATCTATTAAAAAAGCTAGTTTCTCAAGTCCTGTAAAAGTAATTGGTTTTAATAAAATTCCGAAAGTTGGATCAAGTTTTGTTACAACATACGATAAAAAAGAAGCGGAGAAAATGGCTCTTGATTTTAGTCTTAAGAATAGTTCGAACAAATCAAGTTCAACAAGAAGAGATGAAAGAGATACAAATGTAATCATCCCTCTTATCCTAAAAGCTGATGTTATCGGTAGTCTTGAAGGTATAAAGCATGAACTAGCAAAAATAAAGAATGATAAAGTAAAAATAAAGATAGTTTCTGAGAGTATTGGTGATGTGAATGAAAACGATATAAAATCTACTCAAGGTGATCCAAACATCATAATTGTAGCTTTCAACACTAAGCCAGATCCAAAAACTCAAACTCTTATAGAAAGATCAAATGTTCAGATTAAAATGTTTGATATCATATACAATCTTGTTAACTTTGTTAAAGAGACTGTTTTATCAAAAGTACCTAAAGAATATATAGACGAAGCATCAGGAACTGCAAAGATTCTTGCTATATTTAGTAAAAATAAAGACAAACAGATTCTTGGAGGTAAAGTTCAAACAGGAAGCATAAAGGTTGGTTCTGAAGTAAAAATACTAAGAAGAGATGCAGAAATAGGAAGAGGAAAAATAAAAGAACTACAACAGACTAAACTTAGAACAGATGAAGTAAATGAAGGTTTCGAATTTGGTTGTATGATAGAATCAAAAATCGAAATCGCACTTGGAGACAAGATACAAGGTTTTATAACAGTAGAGAAAAAATAATATGTCAGGAAATAGAGATCAAAAATTAAAAGATGTAATAAGAGAATCAGCAGCACAGTTCCTACAGAAAGAAGGAAATTATACTTCTATTCTAACTGTAACTGATGTTTCTCTTTCTGATCGAGGCAATCAAGCCACAATCTTCTTTACCGTGCTTCCAGAGAATAAAGAAAAAGGTGCTTTAGACTTCGCAAAAAGACAAAGAGCAGAATTTCGAGAATACTTCAAATCTAGATCTAGAATGAGAGCACTTCCCTTTTTTGATTTCGAAATAGATAAAGGTGAAAAGAATCGTCAAAAAATAGACGAAATAGCTAGAAATATTGTACAATAGCCTTATGGCGTAGTGGCGAAGTTGGTTAACGCTGCAGTTTGCAAAACTGCCATGCACCGGTTCGAACCCGGTCTACGCCTCAATTATTTTCTTGTGTTTCTATCTAACTCTTGAATTTCTCTTTGGAATTTCTGTAATTCTCCATCTAGGTTACGACGTTGTGATAGTAGATTTTCTTTTTTTGCTTTTAAAGCTACTACTTCAGCTACAAGCTTGTCATGGTGATCTTTTGCTTTTGCCAATTCTTTTTCTGCATTTCTTACTTCATTTTCTTTTGTTCTTAGGCTAGATTCGATCTCTTGTATCTCTTTAGCTTCGTGATTTATTTGTTCACTAATTTTCTTTATTTGATCAGTTAAATTTACTTTTTCCATATTGTTTATATATTAACACAGTTGTGCTCGGGGTGGGACTCGAACCCACACTTCTTTACAGAAATAACATTTTAAGTGTTACGCGGCTACCGATTACGCCACCCGAGCTTTTTTCTTATTTTTACCTCTATGAGTAGATTTTAAACTATGGCAATTGGGACATAGAATCCTTAGATTAGATATTCTATTGTCATACCTATCACCATTTATATGATCTAACTCAACTGGGATTCTACCATCTTCTGATTTTTTTGCCCAGCCACACTCTTCACATACCGGAGTTTTCATCCCTTCCCTGAATAATCTATTTTTCAATTTATAACTTTGAAAAGATATGTTATTTTCTAAAATGTCGTTGGTTTTAACTACAGGACTAAATCTACCCCTTAACCCTTTATTCCAACTTTTACCTGTAAAGTGTTTTGTATCAAAATCGTACTCTTTAATATACTTTTTTATTTGTTCATAGTTACCACCAGCTTCAACTAATCCTAGACATTGTAAGACCTGTCTAATACTTTTAGACTTTACAATAGCATTCCTTAATTCTTCTTTAGTCCAACTCCTACTTTTCATAATTCAATTATTACACAATAAAACTAGACAATAAATTGCTAAATATCCATATTTCTGTTATATTTTTTATGTTCAAATGCGCTCATAGCTGTTTTGGTAGATATACAGCTTAAGCAATAGTAAATATAATATGCGCTCATAGCTCAGCTGGTAGAGCAGATCCCTCTTAAGGATAAGGTCGTAGGTTCGATCCCTACTGAGCGCACCCGTTTTGATATATAATAACGGAATATGCCGGGGTGGCGAAATTGGCAGACGCACTTGCCTTAGGAGCAAGCGGGGTAACCCATGGAGGTTCAAGTCCTCTCTCCGGCACAATATAAAAACCGTAGAAATAATATTTCTACGGTTTTTTATTACTGTCCTGTATAAAAACAAATACAAATAAATTAAGTTTAGCAGATATGTGAGTAGTAATCATACATTATCAAAGTAGATTACGTCACCTTTTGGTTTGATGTCGGTACCTTTTCGTTTTCAATCAATCTAAATAAAAACATTGAAATATCAATTACAATCAAAATTAGAGTATTTCTGAGTAAATCATTTTTTTCTGGATAATCATATTTCTCAAATACGTACTGTTTTCCTGAAATATATCCAAGAGTATCTACATCTGATTCAGATAGAACGTATTCCAATTCATGCCCTACTTTATTTCTAAGTTTGTTAAGTCCAATCATCTTTTCTTTTAATACTTTATCCTCAGGGTTACTTGCATCGAAAGATTTGTTTACTTTATCATAAAACGAAAGACTCGGAAGTTCTTTCGCTGTACATAAGCCCTTAACTATTAGAATTTGATTTACATAATACTCACAAATCAAATGAGATTTAATAATTAAAACATCAGATGGTTTATCAGTTGATAAAAATTTAGTGATCTTCTCACGAAGAACTTTTATATGTTTCATTACTTCATTTTCTATAGTCTTTTTTGATTCTTCTTTAATATTATTATCCATAAATCGAGCTGTATATTATTAGTATATGTGACCCCTCAACTTGGCTTTCAGAACTATCGGGTGTTAAGGATTATACTAAATTCGCACTACAATCTCTAAGTGCTGTGCTTCCTGGATAAAGTACACAATGTTCGCATGTTCACCATGCTTTTGTAAGCCTCGGTCTATATGATCCGTCTTAATTTACGGGATCCCTAGGTATCCCCACCCTTCATTTGACTTTTGTCGGTGAAGGAGTATAGTAATGACATACACGCCCCAGCTAGCCGCAAGGTCCGCTGGGGTTTTACGTTCCCAATATTCAAATTACCTGCTAAAATAGGCCTCAATGGAAACTTTTCTACTCATAGATGGAGAAAACTTAAAAGGTAAAATCAAGACTGTTTTTAAAGAAGCAGGTAAGGAAAAGCCGGTATGGCATGAATATGATTTCAGAAGTCTTTTTAATAAGGTTCTCAAGGATATAGCAATCACTCGCCGAGTATTTTACTTTGCTCGTATTAAAGAGCACGAAAGCAGTAGGAAGAAATCAAAAGAGCTGATCGAGGAACAGCGATTACTCAAAACTCATCTTGAAGCACAAGGATTTGAAGTTATTTTGAGTGGACGAGTTCGGGGACAAATGGAAATGGGTAGAGATGGTAAACAAGTCCTCGTCTTTAAAGAGAAAGGTGTCGATGTAAAGATAGCTGTAGATATGGTGAGCCTATCATGTGATAAAAAAGTTAAAGAAATCATACTCGGTAGCTCTGACTCGGATCTGCAACCGGCAATTAAGGAAGTTAGGGATCGAAAAGTGAGTTGTGTTTATCTTGGATTTGAATCTCAACCGAATAAGGGTATTTCATACACATCGAATCGTACTATTCTCATTAGAAACTCAGAGTTATTTGAATTTGAGAAGGTCCAACAAAAGCTCATCTAGCTTTAAATAACCCGATGCTATCCAAAGGAAAACGCCGCACTGGTCGGCGTTTTCTAATGATGAAGTTAATCCACGGCTTCCGCCCACTTTCCCTGTGGTTTGGTATGCTTGGCCGTGCAAGCTTTCGGAATTGCACAGAGTGATCAAGTTCTGCACTCATCCTTATTTAAGCCAGATGACTGCTCGAAGTCATGATTCTAGCCGAGTACCCGCACTTGGGAAATATGCGAGTACGTAATGCGTGGATTATAGCACACTTTAAGCTGGTACAAACCTTAGCTCAATCAGTTTATTTAAAATATTCTCACCGATTTTAGTATTACCATTTATCTCTCTGTAAGCTACTTCCCAAGTAATTGGTCCGTAAGTCTCACTTAAATCCAGAACCACTTCTCTACGGAGATTGAGCGGTAAGTTAGCATATAATTTGAAAAATTTATCTTTCATGTTGGGACTATTATACCAGACGATTGATACGGATAAACAAAAAAGAGCTGGTCAGGCTCTTTGAAATTATTTTATGACCGTTGGATAACTATTTCCGAATCTCTTCGTCTAATGCCTTCACCTGCTCACGAGCTTCTCGCAAGACATTGATGAACTCAGTATTGGGATGGTCATCGAGATCAATGAAGCGGATATTATCCGCAATACGGTGCCATTGATAACTTCCAAGGACCACTCCTTTGCTAAGAAGAGGCTCACTCGAATCTCCGTAGGTAAAGAGATTAACCGGACACGTGTTTATGCTGAGCTTGGAACGCAAAGCATCAAGAATCTCGTGTTGCTTGTCCTCCAGCTTCGCCTTGGCCAAAGCTTCTTCAGATGAGGCGTCGGCCGGTAACAGATACTCCTTATCTTGTGCGAGGGCCGGCTCGATAGCCTTCAAGAGACTATCGAATACTCTCATGGGAGTGAATAGATTGAAAGTAGCCTTTCGCTGGCCATCTCTCCCGACATTTCTACTGGATTTCAAGAGTAATGCAACCTTCACAGTTACACTATATGTCTCGTGTTCAGGACTAAGTTTTGACTCTTGAATTTCGACGTAAGATTCCTGCCTCGTGGTTGCGTCGCCTCCACCGACAGCTTTATTTATTTCCACGCCTTCTAATTGCGTCATGCACTCGGGGGATTTAACCACCTTATGCAGTTTTGCGAGGGCATCAGGGGTGACACCGACAAACTTCATGCTTACAAACATAACTGATCTTTCTCAATTGGGGCATGCAATGCATACTCACCATTGTTTTGGACCTTGAAACTTTCAAGGAGCAGTTCCGATTTCGGTCTTGTTCTCTACCACAAGGCAGAGGACCATCATCAGCGAGAGTTACACTCTCGGATCGGAAGGAGTACGCTGCCATACTCCTGATTTTTATCGAGCTAGTTTTCTCTAGCTTTGAGAATCACCTCTGGCCCACTCTGGCAGAAACTGAAGATCAGGATCAGGCGGTTGCTTTGCTTTCGCTTCGGCAACCTTTATCTGAAACTCAAATCTTTCTTTCTCCGCTTTTGTGAAAGGTCGCCTTCGAAGCTCAACTTCAACAGCCTGGGATACATCAAATTTTCCCTCAACTGCTTGTGTAAGAGCCTCGATTACTTCCTTTGGAAGATCCGAGTGAAAAGGATCTTCCTGCCTGATGAAACCATATACATCTTTGTATACTATCTCCTGTCGCTCGTGGTCGCAACGGTCAACATTATGATGAAGACGTTGCATTACTACACAGGTAGTCCCACTAAGAGCGACGAGATGGTGAATTTCTGGCTCACAACCTTCTTCCGGTTCGTATCCGGTAAGTATCTTTAGGATGATCATAATTCCTCCATTCCGGTGATTACTTTAGCCCACCTATTTAAAGCTGTTTTTGACTCAAAGTACTGACACAAGTCTAGCATACTAGGACACGAAAGTCAACTAGTGTCTAGAAGCTCAATAATGCCAGCCAAGCCCATTGGATTTGAGAGCGTTATTGATGGTTTCAATATGGGGCCAAGCTCTGCGCAAGGCATCGTCACGATCATAAAGATCTTTTTTCCAACTGGATACACCGTATCCGCTCAGATCGCGATTCCATGGACCTTTTATATCAGCACGGTCATGGTGAGAAAGAGCACAATGCAATTCTTGAATTGCCGATACTACGTGTGGCGCAAACTCACCAGCCTCATCGAGACTTTCGATAAGTAAACTGATACCCGCTTTCAGGGCGTCGGTATTACCCCCAGTCAAAGCTTTGTTTGCTGCAATGAATTTCAGGTTGAATGCGTGTAAATTTAAAGGCCCACTTTTGGCTAACTGACGTTTAGGAATCTCTGGCACAGGTTGATATTGTTTTCCGGTGCCAAATATTTTTCTTGCGATGGCGTACATCGAGAGCATATATTTTCCTTTACTGGTGTTCAACGGCACACCTGTTTAAAGCCAATGTGTTAAAGAACCGACCCTGTGAATCCATGATTTACATCATAGACTCAATAAAGTGGAGAATTTTTAGGAATAATTCTCCAAAACCTCTTTACTCACCCGGACTTCATGGAACCAAGAGCCCACAAAGAACCAAAGCAAATAAATACAATGAATATGCCGCAGCTAAACGACGTTCCCAGCCAGATGTTTAAAGCAACGAGTCCACAAACAATGACTGGAAACGACAGAGCTGCGAGACACTGAAACCACTCTGGCCAATCAAAATTTCCTTCCATCTTCATGCCACAGTAAGCATAGACACACCAGATTGATGCAGTCAGCACAACAGCCATGACTTCTTTCCACATGCTCATATTTCCTCTCATGTTTTACTAATTGTTTATTAGTATTTTAAAGAACATTGGGTTCACCCAATCAATCCACGAATATATCGTGCGACTGAACAAGGTGGAGAATTTTGAGGGTAAATTCTCCGAAAACCACACTACTCGACGGGATAATGAAATCCAGTCGTAAAAGCGATCTGGTCCCAATCCAAACCACCTCTGTGCCACATTGGCCTGCTCCCGCCGAGAAAAATCAACATCGGATCTTTCTCTTTGACCTCTTCCTCACGAAGTGGTCGCAAACCTTTCTTCTCCATGTGATCCTTCACTTCCTGAAAAGTTGGATCGCGGCGGACAATATTCGG
Source organism: uncultured Candidatus Saccharibacteria bacterium (assembly GCA_964629235.1). Lineage (GTDB taxonomy): Bacteria > Patescibacteriota > Minisyncoccia > Phycocordibacterales > PALSA-1337 > CAIOGI01. The sequence continues at coordinate 19,713 of CAZVQB010000009.1, forward strand.
CGTAAGTGTTAATGTTCTCATAAATAATTCCTTTCTCTACAAACTCACGATTCATTCGCAAGTTTGATAAAGTGCAGATTTTTAAGATAAATCTGCAAAAACTGATTGTGTCGATTGACTAGCGAAATCTGGTAGTGCCAAGTGCCCATATCATTCCTAGTCCAATGAAGCCTACGAACAGCATGCCGCTCAATTCTGTGCCAATCAAAATATTGAGAGCAACGATTCCGCACACAACTAACGGGAACGTGAGAGGGCTATTTTCGGTAAACCACTTACCAGAATGGTTGTCTTCCAGCCACATCATAAATCTTGCGTACAGACACCAGATTATGACTGTTAGAAGAACAGCGAGAATACTTTTTGCAATGTACATGTTTCCTTTCAGCACCACAGTGCTTTCAGATCAGTTTTAAGTCGATTGGTCCAACGACTTCATACTTTCCACCATTCTTTTTTAGATCGCTCTGTTCCATTCATCGCATCGCGCACCATGTTTTTATATGCTTCTGCTCCTGGATCATATATAAAATCAATAAAAATCCAGATGCTGAAACCAAACATGCCTAGGCAAATAAAAGCACTAAGGAAGGAAGCGCCATCACTTCCTCCGAGAAAGACGGACAGACGTCTACTGATCCAGATTTCTGTCAGTATGACTCCTATTCCACACGCCACAGGCAGTAAGAATAAGATCATCACTTTTAACAACCGAATAATCGCACGTATCATTTTGAAAGAACTTTTTCGTTTCGCTCTGCTTTTACTGATAGAGCTCTTCAGTACAGATACACATCTGTATACGAAGCAGGTTTTATGGTAAACCTGCAAACCGTAAATTTATGGCTTTGTGGCAAATTCATCTGCCACCAACTGTTCAATGCTTGTGGTATCGAACACACTGATAAGCCAGAAACTTGAACCGTCATGAGCCAAAACTAATGGATCACCACGCCTACTCGGCTTCACCACAACGTGGCTCGTCGGATCGTGGGATATCTGTTGGCTGAAGGACCACTCAGGGACTTCCGCAACGATGCAGATGTCTTTAAGACCAACATCTTGTGCCAAAGCTATTTCTTGGCGAACGTTCGGTGGAATAACTCCTGCAAACCGAGAACCAATGCGAAGTTCAATTGAACCCCGTGTATAACCGTCGATTCTTTCATGGATGGATCTCCAAGTGATCTGCCGGAGCTTCGCAGCAAAGAAGTTTTCAATGATGTGATATTGCTTGAAATACGACGGGGGCATATTCGAAGTAAAGCCTTTGTAGAAGACCTCATCACCCTTGTTCACATCAATATCCCATCGGCTCTGAAGCCAACTTTCTCCGCTTTGATCATTCACTGGAAACACTCCGAAGGTTGGCATGTGGGTGATTTTGTTCAACCACGATAACGGTGACGGATCGAATATCTGCCAGCGTGTACCAACCTTGTTCACAACATTCCGCACATTCTGCTCCTTCGTCAGAGTGTCTTTAGCCGTAGCTAAATGAAGGTCTGCCTCCTTGTGTCCAAGGGTCTCAACGGGTAGATACGACTTCATGTGGCGAGCTGTCGCGTCTACTTCGAGAGACAGTCTTTCAATCAGGGCAGGTTGCGGGATAGGTTTTCGAGCAAATCCCGACGCCAGTTTTACCTGATCTTCAACTTTTGTTTTTTTGAATAATGTCGCAAGCAATGTTTACTCCATTTCTGGTGCTCAAGGGTGCACCTGCTTAAAACCCTTTCAATGAACTTACACCATCAATTTAACTGATTGGCAAATAAAAATCGAAAAATGAATACAAAAAATAAGACGATTTTATAATCGCTTTATTTTTCAACATATATTAGCTTTTATATTCCAATTAGAATTGGAAAATTAGCAATAAATTATTGTTTTTGTGCAAAAACATATTCAATGATGCTTTTAAGTGTAGTCGCTAATTCTTTGTTTTTAATGAAGATTCCGTAAGGTTTTTTGCCTAAAGTGTGAATACGGACTTCGTCATTAAATATGCCGATGTCGCACAAAATCGGGAAACGGTCCTGGTCTATCTTCATTAAAGCCTGTGTTTTGTCACCTTCAATAACTTTCTCAACACCAGTGTATATGGCTTTGAATTGTATGTTGTTTTTAATACGTTTCTCATCAATAATCTTTATGTCTTTATCGGTAAATATCTTCTTGAGGAGATCGTACGAATAAATGCCGTAATCTTTACCGCTTGAGAAATCTTCAGCGGCAACATACTCATCAATCGCCTGCTTCACAGCTTCACGACCTTCATAGTATTGGACTATTGGACGTTCACCAAGATCACGTTCGATTGATTTCAATTCAGAAATGATAGTTTCAAGTCTACGCGCCTCTTCCTCAACTCGGTTTCTCTTATCCTGAATAACCATACGCAAAGTGTCTGGAGATTCAGCTTCGTATTGAGTTCTTTTGCCCACCGTAACTTCTCGGACCAGTCCTCGCTTTACAAGGGTTTCGAGTGTGATATATACGATAGATTTCTTTAAGGAAGTCGTGCGGGCCAGATCCATAGCAGAAACTGCCCCTGTTTTTAACAAGGCAAGATAGATTTCTGACTCTTTTTCAGATAAACCAGCGTATTCCAGGTATTTCTTATGCATTAGGCAAATAATACCATAAAATCTCGAAATAGGATACATTTGCGACAAATTCACCCCATTCTTGCCACCTGTTCGCCCCTGTGTGCGCTTTTCTGGTCCGGGTAAGCCCCTTCTTAACGCTTTAGCCCTATTCACCACCGTTCGGGCAAAATTCAAGAATTACGGACTTTACGGTTTTTACCCCACCCTTCGTATCACTATATTTCTTTAATTTCCATGATATTATGACCTTCACGACGTTCACGTTGTTCACGAAAGCAGATAGGAAATAGGCCAGATGTGAACGTCGCTATGAAAATGAGTATGAATACAGACTACCTACCCGAATGGATAATTTACCTTTGGAAGAAATTACTCCTCAATAAATCCGATCAATTTAACGGCAAACTTGAAATAGAGAACTTTCAGTTTTTTACCCGTGAAGAACAGAAAGCGGCACAAAAGCAAATATTCCTCAAAAATATGAGTGTCTTAAAAATTGCGGCCAAGACAAGGTCACTCATTGATACCAGCACCCAACTTATACAAGAAAGTCAGACATATTTTCATTTCAACCCACTCAATGTTTTTTTAATGCTTTTCGCAGGCTTGTCTCATAAGCCGGCTGCGGCAAAAGTTACGGACATTCACATTGACCCAGCGTTCTTACGGATATTTCAAAATACCGATCCGTATAAAGGATTGAGTCGATCTGTTTACACAAAAATTACTCGAGCAGATAGGCTCACCGTAAAAGAAGTTTTTGACTTACAGGCTTATCCAGCACTTTTTAACTACCTGACGTTTAATCTCACAATTTTTCCTCGTAATCTCAAGCGTTTATTGGACAAATATCTTGATGCTTGGACAGCTGGTAATTTCAAATCACCAAAAGGTGTCTACTACATCGACCCAGAGAAGCAGATGAATGATTTTCTAGTTGCTCTAGGACGTCTGGAAAAGAAATTCGGCCGAAGACTAACCATCAATTCCGAAATGCTTGCTAAGGCTGGCGATTGGTATGCGATAAGCGAACTTAATTATCGATTTTACGAGACCCTTTTCTCTCTAGAAAAAGCCGGATTCTTAGAAATCATCTATCTTATTAAAGAAGATGTGATGATTGAACTCAAGACGGCGATTACAAAAAATAATCAGTTCAATGGATCACCCGATAAGGAGAATTTACTCATTACAAAACGTGGTTCTGACTATTTTTATAAAGGCAGACTCCTCAAACTCTCACCGAAAGCCGATTATTACAAAGTTTTCTCTGCCCTCTACACCCTTCTCGGTCATGGCGGCGAAATTGAGTATGGAAGACTCGGCCGAGAAATACAAAGCAGGGTCCCGAAGACCAAGCGATATGGCAAAAGTCAGATGCAGAAATTTATTCAGACCAATCTTACGGACCGCAGCAATGGTTTTATCCATTATGCCGAGATTCCGGCTACGGAAGACAACAGCAAGCCTCTCATTTCAGTAAAACGTGGCATCGGCATCGTCTTCAATAACATTCCGAGCTAGTTCTTGTTTATTCCTGAAAATTAAATAGATAAGGTCTAAAAATAGTTAAGAAAATCTTAGCTATTTTTCGTATGCCTGGAAATCACCAGAAATTTCCAGAACTTTTTGTGCAGGTTTCAATAGAGCTACATTGCCACCGAATGGCCAATGAAAATTTATCAGCTCAATGTAAATCTACATGACGCACACAACGCAAACTGTGGAGGAATTTGAAGACATTTCTCCAGATGATTACAAAAACTTCTATCACTGTACGGACATTGAGATAGCGGCGACTTTGGTAGCAAAAGGTTATCAGCTTGCCTCAATCAACAAGATAAGCGAGACAAAAGCTACGTTTATCTTCCGCAAGGAACCAAATATCAAAGCGGCTGTCGATGCCTTCTGGTCCAACAAGATCGAAGTGCATCCATTGGAATTCGCCAATGCCCGAAAGAATCTTAAATCGCGTATTTACGCCATGAGGTCATTTCGACGTTATTAATTAAAAAATAATTTAAATGAGTATGAATGAAAATAACAATACAACCAAGAGAATAAGAAAAGCATCAGTCATTGTG
>CAZVQB010000010.1:0-11279 GCA_964629235.1 uncultured Candidatus Saccharibacteria bacterium
ATGCTTGATGTGGACGATTTGTCTGCAATTGATTTTATAAAAAAGAAAGTAAACCTCAAGATCCTTCCTAGATTGACTGATGTCGAATCGATGAAGAATTCAATTGTTCAATATCAAAAGAGTTTGAAGGCTGAATTCGGAGATATCATTCAAAAAGAATCTGCAACACTAAAGACTATTGCAGAAGAATCAGGCGAGGCAGCTTCGGAAGAAGATTTGAAGAAGATTGCTGAAGATTTGCCGGTTATTCGCATCGTGGATACCTTACTGAAGCATGCAATCATACAAGACGCTTCTGATATCCATATTGAGCCGATGGATGATCAACTACTCGTTCGATATAGAATTGACGGACTTTTGCATGATGCCATGGTACTACCAAAGAATGCTGAAGCATCTATCACTGCGCGTATAAAAGTTCTTTCAAACCTCAAACTTGATGAAAAGCGTTTGCCACAAGACGGAAGATTCAAGATTGAAATGAATAATGAAAAAGTATCTTTCCGTGTATCGATACTTCCAACATATTATGGTGAAAAGACAGTTATGCGTCTTTTGAGAGAGAGTGTATCAGGATTTACACTAGAATATTTGAGTTTTCATGGCGAAGGACTGGAAAGAATACATGCTGCAACGAAGCTTACAACCGGAATGATTCTTACAACTGGCCCAACAGGATCTGGAAAAACCACAACTCTATATACAATCCTTGATATTTTGAATCAACCAGATGTAAACATTTCTACAATTGAAGATCCGGTTGAATATCAAATGAAGAGAATAAATCAGTCTCAAGTAAAGCCAGAAATTGGTTTTACTTTCTCGTCCGGACTTAGAACATTGGTTCGACAAGACCCTGATGTGATTATGGTGGGGGAGATTCGAGATAATGAAACAGCTGCTTTGGCAGTGAATGCCGCGCTGACAGGACACTTGGTGCTCTCGACACTGCACACGAACAGCGCGGCAGGTGCGATACCAAGATTTTTGGATATGAAAATCGAACCTTTTCTTTTGGTTTCTACTTTAAATATAATTATTGCTCAAAGACTTGTTAGAAGATTGTCAGATAAAAAAGAAAAATATAAGTTATCAAAAGATGAACTTGCAGCATTGAGAAAAACCGTGGATCTTGATCGTGTATTGAAGGCATTAAAAGATGAAAAAATTGTTAAAGCCAATGAAGATTGGGATGATATTTCTTTTTGGAAACCAATTGCTTCAAAGGATGATGATGGATATAAGAGTAGAGTTGGTATACATGAAGTATTAAAGGTGACTACAAGTATTAAAGACTTAATAATGAAAGGTGCGACAACGGCAGAAATTGAAGCTCAGGCGAAAAAAGAGGGGATGCTTACAATGCTTGAAGATGGTATATTTAATGCAGTACAAGGTAATACTACTATCGAAGAAGTACTAAGAGTTATTTCAGAATAATTTATATGTCACATTTTATTTATAAAGCAAAAAAGCCTTCTGGCGAAATTTATAAAGGTGAAAAGGATGCTGAAGACCGATATCAGCTATATAAAATTCTAAAAGAATCAGGAGATGAAGTTGTTGAAGTTGATGAGAAGTCTGGAAAAGGATTCTCTCTAAAGGGATTTACCATAAATCTTCCTTTTTTAAATTCAGTTAAACCACAAGAAAAAATAAATTTTGCTAGAAATCTCGGATCCATGATCACTGCTGGTCTTTCTATGTCTAGAGCATTGAATGTTATGGAAAGACAAGCAAAAGGGAAAGAGATGAAAAGAGTTCTTGTTGCTCTGCAAAGTGATATTGGAGGAGGAAAGACCCTGAGTCAAGCAATGAGTGTATTTAAGAGTGTATTTTCACCATTGTTTATATCTATGGTTGCTGCTGGTGAGCAAAGTGGAACTTTGGCAGAATCATTAAGGATTGTTGGGGTTCAGATGGATAAATCTTTTGCACTTCAGAGGAGAGTAAAAGGAGCGATGATGTACCCAGCTATTATTATGGGTGCAATGATAGTCGTCGCTATTTTAATGCTTACTTTTATTGTTCCTACTTTAATGAAGACATTTACAGATATGAAACTGGATTTGCCTGCGACAACTAGATTTGTGCTTTTTATTAGTAATACATTAAGAGATCATGGACTGGTAGTGTTTTTAGGACTAGTTGTTGTTATATCTGGCATGATTGTTTGGTCAAAAAAGGCTAGTGGTAAAAAATTTTTTCACTACATTATTTTGCAAATTCCAGTAGTAGGAAATCTTTTGAAAGAAATGAATTCAGCTAGAACCGCTAGAACACTTTCATCACTTCTAAATTCTGGGGTGGATGTAGTTGAATCGGTTAAAATTACTACTGAAGTTATGCAGAATATTTATTATAAACAAATTCTTGAGAAAGCTGGGCAGGCTATCGAAAAAGGTGAGCCTATATCAAAAATATTTACTCAAAATGAAAAATTCTACCCGATATTCCTCGGTGAAATGATGAATGTAGGTGAAGAGACAGGTAAAATTGGAGAAATGCTTCTAGGTGTGGCTTCATTTTATGAAGAAGATGTGGATCAAAAGACAAAAGATATGTCTACAATCATCGAACCATTCCTAATGGTTTTTATAGGTGCTGCCGTAGGTTTCTTTGCATTAGCTATGATTTCTCCAATGTACTCACTAGTAAATGTTATTTAATAAAATAAAAAAAGTTTATAATAGCGGCTTTACTCTTATTGAGACTATCATAGGTGTGGCAGTTTTTGTTTTGATTGCTAGTGCATCATATCAAGCTTATATAAGTCTATTCAAGGTAATAAACCAAAATCAATATAAAATCGCTGCTCTAAATTTAGCAAATGAACAATTTGAGATAATCAGGAATTTACCTTATTCAGATGTTGGAATACCAGGAAGTATACCAAGTGGTAAGATACCGCATACGCAGACTTTGGTTAGAAGTAATATTACCTTTACGGTTACAACAACTATAAGAAATATAGATTTACCTTTCGATGGACAAATAGGTAGTACTACAAACGATCTTTCACCAGCTGATAACAAGGTTGTGGAAGTAGAAGTATCATGTTCAACTTGCGGTAGTTTTACATCAGTTACACTTACTACAAATGTCGCTCCAAAGAATCTTGAGACAGCATCAACAAATGGAGCGTTGGTGATAAAGGTCTTTGATTCAAATGGTGTCCCCGTATCTGATGCTTCAGTCCATGTTGTAAATTCTCAAGTTACACCAAATATAGTAATAGATGATGTTACAAATGTTGATGGTGTATTACAAATAGTTGATGCACCACCTGGTGTTGATGCTTATCAAATTACAGTTACAAAATCAGGATATTCAACTGATAGAACATATACTCCAGGTGCAGGTGGTAATCCAACACCAACAAAACCACATGCAACAGTAATACTTCAGCAACTTACTCAAGTAAGTTTTGCAATTGATAGACTATCAACTCTTTCTTTTTCAAGTGTAAAATTGGACTGTACACCAGTGGCGAATATAGATTTTAATCTTCAAGGAGGCAAGACAATTGGTTCTGGTGTCTATAAGTATTTACAAAGTTTGGCAACAAATGTCTCAGGGACTTATTCAAATTCGTCGATGGAATGGGATACTTATACTGTGTCTGGTACAGATGGATCATACGATATTATCGGAATAAATCCATTAAATCCGATAAGTCTTATTGCAAATTCCACACAAAGTGTGCAATTGGTAGTTAATCCGAAAAATTCAAAAAGTCTACTTGTTACTGTCAAAGATAGTGCAACCCAACTTCCTGTAACTGATGCTGTAGTGAGAGTAACTAGAGGTTCTTATGATACAAGTAAAACAACAGGTCGCGGGTCAATAAATCAAACTGATTGGTCGAGTGGTGCATCACAAGATATGTATGTTGATCAAAGGATGTATTTCTTTGATGATGGTAGTATAGAGACGAACAGTCCAGCTGGGGAAATAAAACTTAAAAATGTTTTTGGAAGCTACAATCCAAGTGGGGTTTTGGAATCTTCAACCTTTGATACTGGATCAGTTAGCAACTTTTATAATCTTAGCTGGACCCCAACAGATCAACCAACCTCAGCAGGTGCAAATAGCGTTAGATTCCAATTTGCTACCAATCTAAATATCGGTGCGACAACTACATGGGATTATAAAGGACCTGATGGTACTGCAGGAACTTATTATACAAATTCGAATTCAACTTTATCAAATGTTCATAATGGAGATAGATATGCTCGATATAAAGTTTTCTTATCATCGACAAGTTCTACTTCAACTCCAAACATTTCAGATGTTTCTTTTACCGAAACTACGCAGTGTACTCCGCCTGGGCAAGTAGTATTTTCAGGTTTATCTACGGGAACATACCAAGTTGAAGTAACTAAGACTGGTTATAGTACAGAATCTGTTGATGTAGATGTAAGTAGTGATTTTATTGAACAAGAAGTATTATTATCACCATAAATATGTATAAGAATAATACAAAAGGATTTAGTTTGGCAGAAATCGTTGTCGTTATTGGCATACTTGGCATAATTATGGTTGCAGTAAGTGGATTTCAAAGAGATACTTTTGTAAACACTAAATTTGCTATGGATTCATTGTCTACAACTCAGGATTCAAGAAATATACTTAGAATGATGGTACGCGAACTTCGAACATCGTCTTCTGGTAATGATGGTTCATACCCATTAATTTCAGCAGCAACAAGCACAATATCTTTCTATAGCGACGTAGATGCAGATGGTTTAAAAGATAAAGTTAGATATTATATTGCAACTACAACTTTGAAAAAAGGACTGATAAAACCAACGGGTAGTCCTTTAACATATGTTGCGGCAAATGAAGTTTTTAGCACTTTAGCGTATAATTTAAAGAACTCTACTAGCACTCCACTTTTTGAATATTACGATAATGCTTATGCTGGAACGAGTAGTCCACTAACACAACCAGTTAATATATCTAATGTAAGATTGGTCAAAATAAATTTAATTGTGGATGTTGATCCAAATAAATCTCCAACCGTTAGAACATATACATCTCAAGTCAATTTAAGAAATTTGAAAGATAATTTATGATTAAAAAAAATAGTAAAACTAGGGGATTGGTCTTGATAAATGTCTTAGTGTTCGGTGTTGTCGCGGTAATTGTAACAACCTCACTTGCGAATTGGGCAGGTGTAATGCTAAAAAATACCAGGCAATTGGGTGTTAGGGAACAAGCCATACAGATCGCTGAAGCAGGGGTAGATTATTATCGATGGCATTTGGCACATTCACCAAATGATTATAAAGACGGTACTGCTACAACCACCAATGGGCCGTTTGTTCACGATTTTAAAGATAAGGATGGGAATATAATTGGAAAATTTTCTTTAATGATCACTCCACCACCTACTGGTTCTACTTTGATAAAAATTAAATCAACTGGAACAGTTTTGTCTGACCCAAGTGTACAAAGAAGTATTCAGGTTTCAATGGCTATACCATCACTAGCTAGATTCGCTATGGTTACAAATAGTGTTGTCTACTATGGTGCCGGAGAAGAAATTTTTGGTCCTATACATTCAAACAATGGAGTAGGATTTTTGAGTGGTACACCTGCACCAAAAGTCCACAATCTAGTTACAAGCGCTTTATCTACCTTTAATCCTGGAAGCGGTTTGAAATTAGGGGTATATACTTCAGTACCTACAGCCGACCCAAATCCAACAACTACCGTTGCTCAAGTAATACCAAATAGACCTGATGTATTTATGGGCGGAAGACAGTTTCCAGTAGCGGTGGTTGATTTTACCAGTATTACTAGTGATCTATCTGGATTAAAAACATCTGCACAGTCTTCAGGCTTCTATAGAGCATCATCTGGTGGTAGTGGTTACAAAGTTGTATTAAAGACTAATGATACATTTGACTTGTATAAAGTTAATTCACTCTTACCAGCCCCAGGTGGTTGTACAAATTCACAGAATCAAACAGGATGGGGTACTTGGAGTATAAATACCACTGGAAGTGCAACAACTTTTTTAGGTAACTATGCTTTTCCATCGAATGGAATTATGTTTTTCGAGGATCATGTATGGGTAGAAGGACAAATAAATGTCGCCAGATTAACTATTGCAGCTGGAGTATTCCCAGTAAATTCAAGTACTTATAAAAATATTATTGTAAATAATAATCTTCTCTATACAAATTTTGATGGAACAGACGCTATTGGACTTATTGCACAAGGTGATTTCTTAATCGGACTTTCGAGTGCAAACAATTTAACTATTGATGGTGCATTGATTGCTCAGAATGGTTCTACAAGAAGGTACTATTACAATTCATCATGTGGTACTGGTGTAAGAAATACTCTTACAACTTACGGAATGTTCGGTTCCAATGGCCAAGGATACTTTTCATACGGTACAAATGTTAGTGGATATAACAATCAACCTGCAACATACGACGCAAACTTCCTTTATGCGCCACCTCCAAACTTCCCATTAACATCAAGTCAATACTCTATTCTTTCTTGGGAAGAGGTAAAGTAGGTGTTATAATATTTGAATGAAAAAGAAGATTATAATCGGCAATTGGAAGATGAATCCTGTTACTATTGAGGATGCAAAAAGTATATTTAAAGCGACCAAGAACATAGCTGAAAAATCGAAATCACTAAATGTTATTGTTTGTCCACCATTTGTTTATTTACCAACTGTTTTAAAAACTGAATCAGATTCAGTATCTATTGGTTCACAGGACTCTTTCTTTGAATCACAAGGATCTTTTACCGGTGAGATAAGTCCACTTATGTTGAAGAATATGGGAGTGAAATATTCTATAATCGGTCATTCAGAGAAGAGGGCGAAAGGGGATAGTGATGAAAATATTTCAAAGAAAGTCTCAATGCTTCTTGAGATTGGAATAAAACCTATTTTATGTTTTGGAGAAAAAGAGAGAAGTGAAGATGGTTCCCATTTAGATTTTTTGAAAAACCAGATTAAAAATTCTTTAAATAAAGTTTCAAGAAAGAATATAAACAACCTTATTATTGCTTATGAACCAATATGGGCAATCGGTGCAAAAGACGCAATGCAACCATCCGATATCTATGAAATGACTATTTTTATAAGAAAAGTATTATCTGATCTTTACGGACATGATGATGCTGTAGCAACTCCAGTGCTATACGGTGGATCGGTAAACTTTAGGAATGCTTCAGATATTTTTATAAAAGGGCAAGTTGATGGGTTACTGGTCGGTAGAGAAAGTGTAAATATTTCGGGATTTAAAGAATTATTAAAAGCTGTAGATTCAATATAATATGAAAACTATAAAAAACGTTGAGAATTTAAAAGATGTGAAAGTATTAGTGAGACTAGATCTCAATGTACCTATAGAGAATGGTCATATTGTTGATGATTTCCGCATAAGAAAATCTCTGCCACTTATAAACTTTCTAGATTCAAAAGGTGCTCATCTTATCCTTATTAGTCATATTGAAACAAAAGAAAATCCTACACTAAAGCCCGTTGCTGAATATTTAAACAAACTAGGTATAAAATGCGTTTTTGAGAAGAACTATAAAAAAGCTTTAAATAATAAAAATAAGATAATTTTACTTGAGAATCTCCGTGAACATGAAGGAGAGAAGAAGAATGATAAAGCTTTTGCAAAAGAACTCGCTTCATTGGCGGATATTTATGTAAATGAAGCATTCTCAGTTTCTCATAGAGAACATGCTTCTGTTTGTGCAATCACTGAATTTATTCCAAGTTATATGGGACTTCAATTTGAAGAAGAAGTTAAGAATTTAAGTCTAGCTTTCAAACCTGAACATCCTTTTCTATTTATTCTTGGTGGAGCAAAGTTTGAGACGAAGCTTCCTTTGGTTGAGAAGTTTATATCCATTGCTGATTCAGTATTTATTGGTGGTGCTTTGGCAAATGACTTCTTTAAAGCTCAAGGCAAGGATATTGGTAGTTCTTTAACATCAACTACAGATTTGGATTTGAATAAGTTTTTAAATAATAAAAAACTCTCTTTACCTGTTGATCATATTCTTAAAGACACAGCGATAATGGATGTTGGTATGAATACTATTGAGCAATTGAGAAAAGAAATTGATAAAGCAAAATTTATTTTATGGAATGGTCCTTTGGGTGCTTATGAAACAGGGTATAAGTCCGGAACATTACAACTTTCAGAGATTCTTGCTGAAGCAACAGGAAAGGGTGCAAAAACTATTGTTGGTGGTGGAGATACACTTGCAACTATTGCAGAATTGAAATTAGAAGATTCTTTTACTTTCGTATCAACTGGGGGAGGTGCAATGTTAGATTTTCTTGCTAAGGGAACATTACCTGGAATACAAGCTCTAGAAAAGAGTATTGTCTAAATGATTTTAAATTTTGATTATTAAAGATTCTCAATGATTTTCTTTTGATTTTCTTCGAAATTCTTCGGACTACCTTTCACCTCTCTATTTGGAAATACCCAGATATGAGCATGGTGAACTTCATCGCCGACGACTCTACTTAAAATAAAATCAGTGTTAAAAGCTTTTCTTTGTGCGAGAGCAATCTTTTTTGCTATTTCAAAATACTCTGAAGAGTTTGGAACATCCCATACCCAACGATAATGATCTTTTGGAATAACTTGGACATGCCCTGGAGATTGAGGATTTATATCTAAAAAGGCTAAGAAGTTTTCATTTTCATAAACAACATACGAAGGGATCTCTTTTTTAACTATTTTACAGAATATACAATTTGTTTCGTGAGTCATAATCACATTATATCAGATGATATACTTGTTGCATGAAGAAATATTCTGTACGAGAGAGAGTGAATGGAAGTATGCTAGACAATCTTCTTTTTTATAGAAATATAAAGACTCCGCAAGAAAAAGAGGATTTTTTAAATCCAAATTATGAAAAGCATATTCATGATCCTTTTCTTTTGAAAGATGCAAAGAAAGCAGCAGAAAGAATAATAAAGGCTATTGAAGAAAATCAAAGTATTGTGATCTATAGTGACTACGATGCTGATGGCATTCCCGCTGGAGTTTTATTTCATGATTTTTTTAAGAAAATAAATTTTAAGAATTTTATCAACTATATTCCTCATAGACATGATGAAGGTTTTGGTTTGAATGTTGATGCTGTGAATCAATTTATAAAAGATAAAGTAAATTTGTTAATTACTCTGGACTGTGGGATTTCTGATATTGAAGCTGTTAAAGTTGCGAAAGAAAATGGCATCGATGTGATCATTACAGATCATCACGAACCTCATGAAGAACTTCCACAAGCATTTGCGATTGTTGATCATAAACAAAAAGATTGTGACTATCCTGAAAAGATATTGTGTGGATCTGGTGTTGGTTTCAAATTGATTCAAGCAATTCTTAAAATAAAAAGATTTGATGTGAAAGAGGGTCATGAAAAATGGTTTCTTGATATGGTTGGAATGGCGACTCTTTCTGATATGGTTCCGCTAGTTGGTGAGAATAGGGCACTGGCACACTTTGGTTTAAGAGTTCTAAAGATGAGTCCTCGTAAAGGTCTTATGAGACTTTTGAATCATTTAAAAATAAATCAAAAATATCTCACTGAAGATGATATAGGATTCATGATAACACCAAGAATAAATGCCGCCTCTAGAATGGGAGTACCTATGGATGCTTTCAGGCTTCTAGCAACTAATGATGATAATGAGGCCCATGAGTTTGTTTTACATTTAGATGAAATAAATAATGAGAGAAAAGGAAAAGTTGCTTCGATAGTAAAAGAAGTAAAAAAGATTATTTCTGAAAGATACAATAACAATCCGAGAAATGTAATTGTAGCGGGGAATCCACAATGGCGACCATCACTCCTTGGTCTTGTTGCTAACACATGTGCGGAAGAATTCGGTAGGCCAGCATTCCTCTGGGGAAGAGATGGTGATGGAGTGATAAAAGGTTCCTGCCGTTCTGGTGGAACAGTAAGTGTTGTGGATATTATGAATAAAGTAAAACAGGGAGTAATGATTCAATATGGCGGACACAGTGCTTCAGGAGGCTTTGTTGTATCAGATGAAGAAATACATTTCTTTGATGATCATTTGAATTCTGCTTTTGATTTACTTTTAAAAGAAGAAAAAAACATTGAACCTGATTATATTGATATGGAAATATCTTTGGATGAAATAGATTGGAATATGTATAAAGAAATAGAAAAGATTGCTCCTTTTGGTGTAGGGAATAAAAAACCACTTTTTCTTTTAAGAGATATCAAGATATTTGGAATAAAAGAATTCGGAAAAGAAAAGAATCATTTGGAATTAAGTTTCAAGAAAGGTAATGGTAGTTTGATAAATGCGATGGGATTTTTTATGGATAGTAAAACATTTAAAAATAAAAATGGAGAAGATATAAAGATTGGTGACAAAATAGATCTAATTGCAACTCTTGAAAAATCTATGTTTAGAGGAAGGGTAGAGTTGAGGTTGAGGATTGAGGATGTATGTAAAATATAAAATTTCATAAAAAAGCCACGCATGAAGCGTGGTTTGATAGTGTGATTGTATTACATGATCACACTTAGCTCACTATCTCTGAAATCAACCAATATTCTTGGGGGATATCCCTGTCGGTATTGTTCATTCAGGTAGTTATGACTTTGTATTGTTGTTAGGAAATATTTCTGACCTTTTTCAAAATGCTGTTTAATTTCTTGAGTGTGTTTGCAATAGACTAAAATGTGAATAAAAATACCTTGCAAACCCTTATTCGGTACAGCTATACAATGGAAGCTAGTTTTCCAGTTAACTGTATCATCAGGATACATGATGACGCCACTAGGACGCGGGTTTTCCTGTGACTGTCTACTGATGCAAGTAATAAGTGTCCGTTCAATGATATGCTGACATGTTTGGACGAGCCCAGGATAATTGTAATTAGCGGGATAGTAAAGATTTGTAATGATCATAAAATACAGGGTCGATTTTCCGCTTGAACAATATCACGAGGTATGAGTATGTCAAGGTTATTAAAAATCCTATAATTAGTTATTATGATACCAATGAATACAACAATATTTACCGACGGAGCAAGTAGAGGAAACCCAGGAAAAGGTGGTTGGGGTTGCGTAGTTGTTGAAAAGGATAAAGTAGTCGAGCTTGGTGGAAGAGAAGACGATACAACAAACAATCGTATGGAACTTGAAGCGGTAATATCAGCTTTGTCTATAGTGAAAGAAAAAAATAATATTACTGTTAATACAGATTCATCTTATGTGATAAATGGAATAAC
>CAZVQB010000010.1:11379-24172 GCA_964629235.1 uncultured Candidatus Saccharibacteria bacterium
GAAGAATTAAAAAAAGATAAAAGTGAAAAGAAAAATCATTCAAAAGCAAAAGCATATTCTTATATAAGCAAACTTGATGGGAAAATATTAACACACAAGACTTGGGCGGAATGCGAAGCTCGCGTAAAAGGTAAAAGTGGAGCAAGATATAGAAAAGCGATATCGCAAGAACAAGAAAAACAAATCATAGAAGAATTCAGTAAATTTTAATAAAATAATAATAAAAATTTTATTTAGATTTCATTTTCTTTTTATATAGATTTTATTCATGGCTGGTAATATTTTTATGTGAGCAAAAATAAGAATATTATAAATATAGTTGTTATTGTTATCTTGATAATTATTTTTATTATTAGATTTATTTCTGTAAGTCACAATGGTCGTGAAGATTTGATAGAAAAGTATAAAGGTAAAATAGTCGATGTTAAAGGGTATATAAGTAGTGAACCTTTAATTAAAGATTTTGCACGAACATTTATCCTTAAGGTAATAAATATAGATGAAGAGAAATTAGATATATCTATCAAAGTTAGTACAGAAAGATATATAGAATATAAATATGGTCAGGTAGTAAATCTAAAAGGTAAACTTTCGGTACCATTTAACTTTAAAAGCAATGGAGGTAGAACTTTTGATTATGTAGATTTCCTTTTGAAAGATGGGATATATTTTGAGATGAAAAAACCAGCTATCGATATTGTGAGTAGTGATGGTGGGAATTTTATTTCAAAAAGACTTTTTGATTTAAAACAAGGTTTTCTTTTTAATTTGAAAAGAGTTTTGGGAGAACCACATTCTGCTTTAGCTGGAGGTTTGGTCGTAGGGGAGAAGAGTGCTTTGGGGAAAGAGCTGATCGATGATTTCAGAAAATCAGGACTAATACATATTGTAGTTTTGTCTGGATACAATATTACAATCGTTGCGGATTCGATAAGAAGAATACTATCTTTCTTACCTAGAAATATTGGTATAGTTTTGGGAGGTCTTGGTATTGTAGCTTTTGGAATTCTAGTTGGTGGAGGTGCAACTGTTATTCGTTCTTGTATCATGGCAGTTATAGCACTCATCAGTTCACTATTAAGGAAAGATTACAATGTTGGCAAAGCATTATTCATTGCTGGAATAATAATGCTGATACATAATCCAATGATACTTCTTTATGATCCATCTTTTCAACTATCGTTTCTTGCAACACTCGGGCTCATACTCCTATCTTCGCCAATAGAAAGACGAATCGGTTTTATAACTGAAAAGTTTGGTATTAGAGGATTAGTTGCATCGACACTGGCTACTCAGATTTTTGTTTCACCATATATTTTGTATATGATGGGGCAATTATCAATCATAGGAATTATTGTAAATATTATTGTATTACCAATTATCCCTATGACAATGTTATTCGTAACTCTAGCTGGTATATTTGGTTTCGTCTCGGTTTTTGTTTCTCAGATATTTGGATGGCTTTCGTATTTCTTATTGAACTATGAATTGTTTGTTGTTACGAATTTTTCTAGTTTACCTTTTGCTTCTATAGAATTACCTAAGTTCTCTTTTATTATCGTCGTGGCTTTTTATTTGAGTTACTTTGTTGCACTTATAAAATTGCCTTCAACTTTATTCCAATTCAAGTTCACAAAAAAATCTTCAACATAATTTTTCTTTCCTGAAGGTTGATAGTCTGCAATATAAGAATGTTCCCACATATCAAGAGCTAGTATAGGAGTACAATCTTGGAGTTGATTCATGTGTTGTTCTTCAATCCAATTTGTTATGAGACATTTATCTTTTCTATCGTAAAAAAGAATTACCCAACCGATTCCTCTTGTTAGAGCAACAATTTTGAAATTGTTTATCCATGTTTCAAATGATCCAAAATCAGTGATGATCTGTTTCATCAATTCTCCATCATTGTTAATTGCTGTACTTCCACCCTCAAGACTTGAGAAATATATTTCATGGTTTCTCATTCCATTATATTCAAAACCGAGTCTTCTTATATCTTGTTTGCCTTCCAATGTTTCATTTAGATTTTTTACGTATCCTGCATATAGCTTTAGATGTTCTTCAATTGTTTTCGCTGAAATTCCTTTTAGACTTGGTATATTAAATTTTAATTCATTAAATTTTTTCATAAGCATATAATATCATGAAAAATAAAAGAAAAATTTTGATACTATCTTCAACCGGGCTTTTGGTATTTTTAATATTTATTTCATTCTGTGTTTACAAATGGGAATTCAGAGAACAAGTTTTGGAAATTAATTTTTTTAATTTAAATCGAGGTAGATCGATATTTCTACGAACTCCAAAAAATAAAACAATACTAATTGGTGGGGGACAGAATACTGATACCATCCGTGAACTAACAAAAGTTATGCCTTTTTATTCTAGAACTATAAATTATATTTTTATACCCAGCGCAACTCCAGAACAGATTGGAGGTTTGATTGAGATTGTTGATAGATACAAAGTTGATGAAGTTTTTTTAACTAAAAATATGTCGACAAGCACAGTCCTAAAAAATCTTAAAGATAGAATAAAGAAAAATAATATCCATATAAAAGAGATTGAATTGAATGATCAAATTGAAATGGATGGAATCATTGTTAATGTTATTTTTCCAAATCCTGATTTTAAATTTAATAAAACAAGTTTGCCTGAACTCGCTTTAGATATTTCTTATAACAACACTTCGCTGTATTTACTTGGTAATCTGTCTAAAACAATTCAAAAATATATTTCAAAAAATATAAAACCAAATAAAGAGAATATTATAGAGTTCTATCATAGTGGTATTGATACAAAAGTAAGCAACGATTTAACTGAGAAGATTAAACCTAAATATATTTTTAATAAAAAAGAAAAAACCACCCGATGGATATCAGATGGTCATTTCTTCAAAAGGGAAATATAGATACTATATAATCCCAGCTTTCTTTAGTGTGGCAAAAGCTCCTCTCTTTTGGATTGTCTTAAGCGCACGAGTTGATATTGTTAAATTGAATGATTTCTTTAGTTCAGGCACATAAACCTTCTTCTTTTGAAGGTTTGCATACTTTCGAACTATTCCTGTAGGGTTAAATTGAGTAGCACGAGTAGCGTTTGAATAGCCACCAGCTCTCATTGAACCCTTTTTTGTTATTTCACAAACTTTTGCCATAGTGTTAGTATGCTATCATAATAAAAACATTAAGCAAGTATATGAACGATTCTATATTCATTTTTCAAATAATAATATTAATAATGTCTGTTGTTATACATGAACTTTCTCATGGTTATACTGCAGAGCTTTTGGGTGATCCGACACCACGTTTGCAGGGAAGATTGACCTTAAATCCACTAAAACATCTAGAATTATTCGGTTCTTTTCTTGTCCCAGTTCTAACTTCATTAACTGGTTTTACTTTCGGTTGGGCAAAACCTATTGAATGGAATCCATATAATGTAAAGAATAAAAGGGTGGGTGAAATACTTATATCTATCGCTGGTCCTGCTTCAAATATGTTGGTAGCTACAGTATTTGGTCTCATAGTTAGAATATTTGGTGATACATTACCAACTTCATTTATCCAGATATCGATCTATGTAATACTTATAAATATAGTTTTGGCAGTTTTTAATATGGTCCCACTACCACCACTTGATGGCTCAAAAGTATTGTTCTCTCTATTACCCCCAAGTATGAACAATGTTCGAATAACCCTTGAGAGATATTCTATTTTCTTTTTTCTTATTCTAATATTTGTCCTTTGGAGATTTGTTGAGCCGATAATACCTTATATATTTAAAGTTATTACAGGGGTGACTATATAGTTGCCTTTTCTTACTTTTGTGATAGAGTAACCCCACATCCAAAAATGTAAAGGGGTGAGTAACCGCTAGGTGAAAACAATCAACCCTAAGCAATTCAATAGAATTTAGAGTTTTTGGAATATTATTAATTAAGGTCATTTGACCAATATTTACGAATGCCAACAATAAATCAGCTTGTTCGAAAGAATAGAAAGAAGTTTATTAGAAAGCCAAAGTCAGTAGCTTTGACACGAAGTTTCAACACTATTGAAAACCGCCCAAGTTTCCTAGCATCTCCATTCAAAAGAGGAGTATGTATAAAAGTTACTACAAAGACTCCAAAGAAGCCTAACTCTGCTATTCGAAAGATTGCCCGAGTTCGTCTATCAAACGGTCTTGAAGTTACAGCTTACATTCCTGGAGAAGGACACAATCTACAAGAACACTCAGTAGTTCTTCTAAGAGGTGGTCGAGTAAAGGACGTAGGTCTAAGATATACAGTTGTTCGAGGTGTACTTGATGCCGCTGGAGTAGAGAAGAGGCGAAAGGGTCGAAGTCAATATGGAAATAAGAGACCAAAGGCAGCTAAGGTTTAATATAATATTTCTAATTAAATAAATAAAATATATGAGAAGAAGAATAAAGAATAAGCACATATTAAAGCCAGAGCCGGTATTTGAGTCTGTAAAAGTTTCAAAGCTTATAAACTATGTGATGGACTCAGGAAAAAAAGCAACAGCAAGAAAAGTTATATATGATTGTTTTGATATAATAAAAGAGAAGACAAAGTCAGAATCTCCAATAGAAGTTTTCGAACTTGCTCTTAAGAATACTATGCCAGCAATGGAAGTTAGATCAAGGCGAGTTGGAGGTGCAAACTATCAGGTTCCACGAGAAGTAAGACCAGAAAGACA
Source organism: uncultured Candidatus Saccharibacteria bacterium (assembly GCA_964629235.1). GTDB lineage: Bacteria > Patescibacteriota > Minisyncoccia > Phycocordibacterales > PALSA-1337 > CAIOGI01. Next base: position 16,086 of record CAZVQB010000010.1, read on the forward strand.
AAGAACTCTTTCATTGAAATGGATTGTACTTGCAGCTAGATCTAAAAAAGGGAAGCCAATGGCAGAGAAGCTTGCAGATGAAATAATTGCTGCATCAAAGAATGAAGGTGAAGCAGTTAAGAAGCGAGAAAATACACATAAGATGGCAGAAGCAAACAAAGCATTTGCACACTTCGCTTGGTAATATAAGTATAGACATAAAATACAAAATAAGGCCACCGAAAGGTGGTTTTATTTTGCATAAAAAAACCGACAATAATGTCGGAATTGTGTAGAACTAAATAGGGTACCTAAGGTTAACTGCCCAGTATTTTTGCTGGGCAGTCATGAGTGCCCCACCACCCTCACTAAACTGGGGTACCTGAGGTTTTATACGAATTGAATTTGGTGCTAATGCTGGGTGCCCCACCACCCTCACTAAACTGGGGTACCTGAGGTTCTGGATTAAAAGAAAAGATTGGAGAATTCAAGTGCCCCACCACCCTCACTAAACTGGGGTACCTGAGGTTCCAGGTCTCCAAGTCGTTTTAAATAGTTTTCAGTGCCCCACCACCCTCACTAAACTGGGGTACCTGAGGTTAAGAGAGAAGGTAGCTTTCTAGGAATTTGCATCCTAGCTTCATCAAGCTATCACTAGCTTGCGGCCCGGGCACGTGGGCATACCAGACAATCAACCATTGTCCAGCTGCTATTTAATGAGAAGAATATCTTTGTTTCCGAAGAAATGCCAGATATCCTTCTCAAATCTTTAGTTCGGAAGAACTCTATATTGAGACTACATTATAGAAGGTTATTTGTCAATAGAAGTTTTAAAGGTGCTCAAAATATAATTTCTTCTTTGATATAATATTTATATGGCAACGTTTTTACTTTTTTCCATTATTGTTCATTCTATTTTAGATATTACTTTAGGTATACAGTTATCCGTAGTTTTATTAGGTTTAGTTTTGTATTTAAGATATAAGGATATTTTGAATCTATCACATGAAAATATGATCGTAGCTTTTATCTTTATAACCTGCACGATGATATTCTTCTCGATTAACGGTGATAAAAAATAATTTATCCACAGAGTTATGAAATTTTGATAAAATTTTTATAAATTTCGGTATTGTTTTATGGAAAATATATTTTAAACTTATACTATTATTAAATAACTTTTAACTATATGAATGATCAAGAACCAAAATACTTTACGAAATTTAAGGAGGAACTAAACGAAAAGCTTGATAAGATAGACAAAAGTTTTGATGCAAGTAAAGAACAAATAGCAAAAGTCTTTGAAAGCATTACTATCTTAGAAATAGGATTTAATGATGTTAATAGAAAACTTGATGCTCATGCGGAACAAATCGCTAAAGTTTCTGTGCAGGTTACCACACTAGGTGTTGATATTAAAAGGGTTGAGACTAAGATTAATAATAATATATTCAAAACTATTGATACTGAACAAAGAACTGAAAAATTAGAAAAGGTGGTTTTTGCTTAGGTAAATATTTTGCATTTCCGAGACTTTTGCGGTAAGCTAGAGCCTACTTCGTATTATTCAATATTCGAATTTATTATTAATTAATTTTATTTATGCAACGCGACTATCCATTAGAAAAAGTACGTAATTTCGGTATTATTGCTCACATTGATGCAGGTAAGACAACTACCTCAGAAAGAATCCTTTACTATACAGGTATGATTCATAAGATAGGTGAGGTGCACGATGGTGAGACAACCACTGACTGGATGGAACAAGAGCGAGAAAGAGGTATTACTATTACTGCCGCAGCTATTACTTGTTTCTGGAATCCTTCATATATGCCAAAGACTGACACTTCAAAGAAGGTCCGTTTTAACGTTATTGATACACCAGGACATATCGACTTCACAGTAGAAGTGAAGCGTTCTCTAAGAGTGCTAGACGGTGCAGTGGTAGTTTTTGATGGTGTTGCCGGAGTAGAGCCTCAATCAGAAACAAACTGGAGATATGCTGATGAAAGTAATGTGCCTCGACTTTGTTTCATAAATAAAATGGATAGAACAGGTGCATCATTTGAGAAATCATACGCATCTATTCTAGATAGATTGAATAAAAAAGCAGTACGATTCCAAATTCCAATTGGTACAGAAGGTGATCATGAAGGAGTCGTGGACCTATTGAAGATGAAAGCTTACTTTTTTGAAGGTGAAAAGGGTATAAATATCATTGAAAAAGAAATTCCAGAGAATATGCTAGCTGATGCAAAGAAATATCATGCTGAACTAGTAGAAAAGGCAGTTGAACACAATGATGTTTTGATGAGTCAATATTTGGAGGGGAAAGAAATTCCAGTAGATGTTCTAAAGACTGAAATCAGAAAGCTCGTTATTGAAAATAAGATGTTCCCAGTGTTTACAGGTTCAGCCCTAAAGAACGTTGGAGTTCAACTAGTTCTAGATGCAGTGGTAGACTATCTACCTGCACCAACAGATATTAAAGCAGTTAAGGGTACTGATCCAAATACTGGAGAGGAAATTTTCCGAGGACCATCAGACTCAGAACCTTTTGCTGCTCTTGCTTTCAAACTACAGAACGATCCATTCGTAGGACAACTTACATTCTTTAGAGTATATTCAGGTACTATCGAATCAGGAACATATATTTACAATTCAACAACAGGTAAAAAAGAAAGACTAGGACGTATAGTTCGTCTACAAGCTGATAAAAGAGAAGAAGTAAAGAAAGTATATGCTGGTGAAATTGCAGCTGCTGTAGGTCTAAAGGATGCTCTAACATCACATACTTTCTGCGATGAGAATAAACCTATAATACTTGAAGCTATCAAGTTCCTTGAACCTGTGGTTTCTCTAAGGGTAGAACCAAAGACAAAAGCTGATCAAGAGAAAATGGGTATGGCACTTAAGAAGCTCGCAAATGAAGACCCAACATTCAAAATTTCTTCAAATAGTGAAACAGGAGAGACAATAATATCAGGTATGGGTGAGCTACACCTTGATATCATGGTTGATCGAATGAAAAGAGAGTTCGGTGTTGAGACAAATGTTGGTAAACCTCAAGTAGCGTACAGAGAGACAATTCTCGGTACTGCAGAGGCTGAACACAAATACATCAAACAATCAGGAGGTAAGGGCCAATACGGTCACGTAAAGATCAATATCAAGCCTATGGAGAAGCTTGTTGAAGGTGAAAAGATTCCAAAGAATGTTAGTCGATATGATGATTTCGAATTCATAGACTCAATCAAAGGAGGTGTTATTCCAAATGAATTCATCCCAGCAGTTGAGAAGGGAGTACACGAAGCTATGGATAGAGGAGTTGTTGCTGGATTTAGAATGGTAAACGTAAGTTGTGAACTAACATTCGGTTCATACCACGACGTTGACTCATCTGAAATCGCCTACAAGATCGCAGGATCACAAGCATTCCAAGAAGCAGCAAAGAGAGCAAAGCCAGTTATCCTTGAACCAATAATGAAGCTTGAAGTTCTTTTCCCAGAGAAGTTCATGGGAGATGTTACTGGAAGTATTTCTTCAAAGAGAGGAACAATTGAAGAGATGACAGAAAGAGGACAATCAAAAGTGCTACACGCTATGGTTCCTCTATCAGAAATGTTCGGATATACAACACAACTAAGATCAATGACTTCAGGACAAGGAAGTGCAACTATGGAATTTGATCACTACGATGTAGTACCAAAGAACGTAGAAGCTGCTATCGTTGCGGAGAGGAAGTAGTTGTTAATAACTATTATTAAATAGATAAAAAGAACTGGTACAATGTATACTAGTTCTTTTTGTTTTATTTATTATTATATTTATTTTCTATGAAAAAATTATTAAGTGTTTCTGGTTCTGTATTTTTCGTGTCCCTGTTATTTTTTATTTTTGGTTTAAAATTAGTAAATTCTCAAGTTATCGGTAATTTTAATGTACCAGAATTTATTTTAATTTCAAAAAGTATATATACTCAAGGTTATCCTCAAGTTAACGGTGCTAATGATAGAAGTACTTCAACTATGGTAGCTAATTTTAGATTTATAATTAAAGCTAAGGGTGGTGATGTAACTATTCCAAAAGATGCATTTGAAATATCAACATCAACGCCAACTGGTTTCGTATTCTTTAGTGTATTCAAGAATGGTGTTGAAGTACCATTAACAATAAATAACATATACAATGTTTCATTCTATTCTCCAACAGGAAGTGTCTTGAATGGACAGGTAATTAAGGATGGAGAAGAAAAAGAGATTTATGCAGATTTCAGTTTGCGAGGAAGAGAGAAAAATGGAAAATCTTTGCCTGAGGGTATTTGTAGTGTTAGATTAAGTTCTGTTAAATTGGTGTACTTAAATAACCGTATAGCTAGTACAACTTTTGTTTCTGCTGCCGATCCTAAGAAATGGGAAACAAATAATGTAGCCTTCGAGTGTGGTCCGACAGCAAATGATAATCCAACATCTCCTTCTTTTGGGGCTCCAGAATACACTCTAATCTCAAAAAATATATACACACAAGGTAGTCCCCAGATAAACTCAACTACAAGTATGAGTACTTCAACACTACTAGCAACTTTTAGATTTAAAATTAAAGCGGTTGGTAGTGATGTAGTAATTCCTTACAATCTAAATACTCTATCTTCCACTACCCCAACCGGTTTCGTGAACTTTAATTTGTTTAAAAATAATATAAATGTACCTATAACAAGTGATAGCTTGTATTCAGTTACGTACCTTTCATCTGATGGATCTACACTTACAAGTCAGGTCATAAAGAGAGGTCAAGAAAAAGAAATAATAGCTAATTTCAATTTCTTAGGAAGAGATAAAAAGGGGAAGCCTCTTTCTGATGGAGTTTGTAGTGTTAGATTGAGTTCAGTTAGATTGCTTGATTCAAATGGAAACTTCGCTAGTACAACTTTCGTATCAGCTGCCGATCCTAAGAAATGGGAAACAAATGGTGTAGCATTCGAATGTGGCCCGACTTATAACGCTACCACAACATCAGTAACCGTTATTAACCCAAATGGATGGGAAAAATTGTTAACTGGTCAATCATACAGAATAAATTGGACAGGAGGAAGTAAAAGAGTTGATATTTGGTTATTAGATGCTCCAACAAAAGTAGGTCAGAAAATATTCTCAGCTATTGATAACAATGGTTTTAAAGATTGGACAGTTAGGAAGTTGATTGAAACCTTCTACAATCCAAGTACTGGAAAGGTGGAAAAAATTTCTGGAAATTATTTAATTAGAATAGATTGTATTGAATCAGGATGTAATGATCTAAGTAATTTACCATTTACCATTTCATCTACAACTCCACCTGTAGCTTCTACTACTCCAACTCTCACACCATATCCTATCAATATTATTAAACCAAATGGTGATAAGTATAATGCAGGATCAAATGTAAATATTAATTGGAGGACAGAAGGAGTTGTTCCAACAGTGTCTATAGAAATACTTAATTCAAAAGGTTCTGAGGTTATCTTCTTACGTTCTGCTGTAAATAATACTGGTTCTTATGTATATTCAATACCAGCAAATACTGCTAGTGGTAACTATATTGTAAAGATAAAAGGAAGTAATGGCGCAATTGCTACTTCATACTTCACAGTTTATGCAGTTGAAAGCACCAACGCTTATCCTGTTGTAACTCCAGCTACTACACCAGTTTACACTCCAATTCCAACACCTACTCCTTCATACTCTCCTTCACCAATTTACTCTCCAACTCCATCTAGCTCACCAACACCTAGTTACTCTCCAAGCCCATCTACATCAGCTTCACCATCACCGAGTTCTTCATCTGGAGCGTACATGGATAAGAGTATATACAGTGCATCAATCTGGAGTGCTATAAAATCTTTATTTGGATTCTAGATTTATTTTTAAATACTACTCGGTATCTCAAACCAGGTTGTATAATATATAGATGAAATTGCCACTAGCTATAATATTTGCAGTAAGTCTTTTTACTCATTTATTATTTTTTGGACAACCAAAAGAAGTTGTATTCGATGAAGTATATACAGCAAGGTTTATAAGTTCATATTCAAAAGGAGAATATTATTTTGATCTTCATCCACCACTTGCGAAACTTATGGGTTTCGGTGTTGGTGAAATTTTGGGAATTGATTATAAAAGTATCGACTTTGGATCGATAGGGAATGCTTTATCTGAACAAGTCGGTTATCTGCGATTACTACCGCTCATCGCAGGTATTCTACTTCCAATAGTTATATATTTGATTTGTATAAAATTAAATATTTCAAGGACCAGCTCATTTGTGGCTAGTATACTTGTTTGTATTGAAAACTCTCTCATTGTCCAAAGTCGTTTTATATTATTTGATGTAATAATGCTACTCTTTGGTTTTTTGTCCGTACTTTTATATCTTAAATATAAAAAAGAAGAGAAAAAATACCTTGTAGTATTGTCAGCCTTATTTGTATCTCTAGCTTTTAGTATAAAATGGACTGCTTTGGCTTTTGTTTTATTTATTATTCTAATTGAAATGCAGAATAAAATTGGATTAAAGAAACTCTTCAAATTCGCATCTGTTTATCTTGCAGTTGGCACCCTTGTATATCTATTTGTCTTTTATTTACATTTCCTATTTTTCCCAGAATTGCCTGGCACATTTTTCCATAACTTTGCTGTATTAAATATAGAAATGTTGAGATCGAGTACAACGATGACCGCAACACACTCATACTCTAGCTTGTGGTTTACTTGGCCTATAATGCTAAGACCCATATTCTATTGGCAGAATGTTGAACAAACTAGATTTATATATTTACTCGGTAATCCATTCATATATTTATTTGGAATTTTATCAATCATATATATATCACTACTAATTTTATTAAAAAGAATCAAAGACAATACTCCAGCTTTTATAGTTACAGGATTTATATGTAATTTTCTACCTTTTATAATCATTGGTAGGGTAATGTTCCTATATCACTACGAAGCTGCGTTAATCTTTGCAATTATGGCAATTGCATATCTTTTAGACTTTATTAAGAATGAAAAAACTAGGAAAATCACAACTATTGTTGTTGTTTTGATCTGCATTATCTCTTTTATATATTTCAGTCCTATAACTTATGGTTTAGAATTAAATAACGAACAGTTAAATAGTAGAATGTGGCTCTCAAGTTGGAGGTAGTTTAATAATTTTATCAAAATAAGCAGTACTTTATATTTAAAAATATAATGGATACTCTAATATATTGACTTTGTTATACCCATCATGCTAACATAGCGAGTACGCGTTTTTGCGTTGGTGTGAGTTGCTACTCTAAGTATGCATAGTGAATGTTTGATGGTTTATTATATTTATTAACTTTATTTTAAATAATTTATGGCACAAGATTTTAATCGTTCAAAGCCTCACGTAAACGTAGGTACAATCGGTCACGTTGACCACGGAAAGACTACTCTTACTACATCTATTCTTGCTGTACAAGCAAAGGATGGACTAGCTACTCTTAAGGCATACTCTGATATTGCAAAGGGAGGAACAGTTCGAGATGCTACAAAGGTGGTTACTATTTCTCTTGCTCACGTAGAATACGAATCAAATACTCGTCACTATGCTCACATTGACGCTCCAGGTCACGCTGACTATATAAAGAACATGATCACAGGTGCTGCACAAATGGACGGTGCTATCCTTGTAGTATCAGCTCTAGACGGTGTTATGCCACAAACTCGAGAACATATTCTTCTTGCAAAGCAAGTTGGTGTTCCACAAATCGTTGTTTTCCTTAACAAATGTGACATGGTTGCTGAAGCAGATCTTCTGGATCTAGTTGAAGAAGAAGTTCGAGAACTTCTAACTAAGAATGGATTTGATGGTAAGGGAGCTCCAGTTATCCGAGGTTCAGCTCTAAAGGCTCTTGAAGGTGATCCAACATGGTCAGCAAAGATCAAGGATCTTATGAATGCTCTTGATACTTATATTCCTATGCCAGTTCGAGAAGTTGATAAGCCATTCCTAATGCCTATCGAAGACATTTTCTCAATCGAAGGACGAGGAACTGTAGTAACAGGAAGAGTTGAAAGAGGTACTCTAAATCTAAACGATGA
>CAZVQB010000011.1:0-18579 GCA_964629235.1 uncultured Candidatus Saccharibacteria bacterium
TGAATGTTACTCTTTGTTTATTATCATCAGGCATTATTATCCGAGCTTTTGATTGACCGAAAGAGAATGCTTGCATTCCTGCACCCTTAGCTTGTCTTGTAAGGAACCATAGAAGTATTGCAATGAAAAATATAGGCAAAAGAAAAGGTGCAATCTCGACAAACCAATACAGCACTCCGCTTGGACTTACTACATTTATTTTAACTGCATTAAGTTTTTCTGGAGTAAGACCGTATCTAGCAAATGTTTCAGTGATTGATGAATCAACTTCTTTTTTGGCACTCTTTATTACTTTTTCATCGTACTCTGCAATAAGGTCATTACCTTTTACTGTAATAGCTTTTACACTTCCCATACCAACATCATGTGCCAATTCAGAAATAGAAATATTCTTCACATTACTATTTTGTTCAGCAAAAAAAGAAAAAATACTAACAACAATAAAAAGAGCGAGTATAGCAAGTGATATAGAATTCAATAAACCAAATCGACTCGGTTTCTTCTCGTTTTTATTTCCTTGATTGTTCATATTATTTTCTTCTTTTATATTCATAGATTTGATTATACTTAAAATATAGAAAAATGCTATGATATTTCTATTATGTCTAAGACATTAACAACAAGACTGATACACAATAAGAAAGCGGGTGTCGATTATGAAATTATCGAGGCTTTTGAGGCTGGAATTGAACTTATTGGTCTTGAAGTAAAAAGTCTTCGGAAAGGCCAAGGTTCACTTCTAGGATCACACGTAACTATTCGAGGTGGCGAAGCTTTTATCATAGCGATGAACATTCCCCCATTTCAAGTGAACAATACTCCAAAAGATTACAATCCAGAACGTAATAGAAAACTTCTTCTTTCAAAAAAAGAAATTCAAGAACTAGCAAGTCTTGAATTAAAAAATGGTTTGACAATAGTGCCTATTTCAGTGTATAGTAAAGGGACGAAAATCAAGGTTGAAGTCGCCGTCGTTCGCGGAAAGAAGAAATTCGACAAACGCGAAGACATAAAAAAGCGAGAAGTAAATCGAGATATTCGAAGAGAGTTTAAAGATCGTTGACAATTATAAGTTAAAAAATCGTGCGAGATTTTACTTATTCAACACATGGGGATGAAAGGCCTCGACATTTGAGGTACTCAATAATGTGCATTGTAGAGCTCCGTCACCTCTTTAAAATGACGGAAATGTTAAATGCTAAATCAGCTATAACAAAAGCAAAATCTACTGTATCTCCATATTTTGGAGCTAATAGTTTTGCTTTCGCTTACGCAACAGTATAAACACTGTTCCCTAAACGACATTCCATATTTATCGTCGGAATAAATATGTAGTGATATAACCTTCGACTAGGATTGTATTTGCTTCCCTATTTACAATCCAAAACTTCGGGAATCGCTTACATATATTTTGTTTACTTTATAGTATGTAAGTTAAAAGGAGCGATCCGCTAAAGTTTTCTATACAATGTAGAAGCACTATTAGATTTCATCTGCACGGCGGTTCAATTCCGCCCATCTCCACCATTGACACACTACTAATTTTATGCTACCTTGTTGGTAGCAGTTTTAACGTTCTTAAACATCACATCAACCAGAGAAAGATTTGGTATGGCAAAAGCTAAATATTCACAGATGAATGAACTCTCGGCCTTCGGCTTTTTGATTAGCGCGTTAGGCGAGAAGGGCGGTGATGGTGACACGGGAAATCCTTTTCCACGCTCCGACGCCGAAGATCTAAGCAGAGGTGCTCGCTTCATTCCAGCGGAAGTGACGGTGGCGCGCCGCAAGGGTCAAAAGGTTCAATTTGAGACAGAGTGCGATCCGAACTGTTGGTATTGGAAAATGCCAGACGGTTCTCGCATTTATCACTTTGACCCAATGACCTACGAAGACATCGCCAAAACCAATGGTCAAAAGAAAGTCAAAGGCAAGCATGGCGAGCGCTACGAAAAAGCTGGGCCCTGTCCCCACTGTGGTAACATTCACACGGGTGGTGGCACAGTAAATGAGCCAGCAAAAAAATAACAGACCTTCACGAGAACGACTTTCAAGAGTTCTTCTCACGAAGGTCTTTCTTTTTATCCAATTTCTAGCATCTCCACAGAACAAACAAATAAATAAACTGAATATGTTATTATTAAAATATTATGAAACATACACAAAGTGGTTTTATCAATATTGTTGTAAGTATTATTATTGTACTTGTTGTTATTGGTGTTGGTACTTATTTCTATTCAAAAAATAGGATCCCCTCACCTACAGAACACAGTGGAGATATTACAATGAGCGACAATGAGCCGGCCGGCAAATGTGGTTTAAATATTACTAATCTATCATCAAATCAAAAAGTCTCTTGGCCCCTTATCATAAAGGGTACAGTTGATATGAAGCATTCTAGCGACGACTGTGCATGGCAAACATCCGAAGGGGTTGCTGGTACTGCTCAATTCTATATTTATCTTACAGAAAAAAATGATGAGGGAAAAATAAAAGGATGGACATCTATAGGTAAACCAGTGTTCATGAATCTTGAAAAAATTGTTTCAGACAAAGGAGACTTCACTGTTTCTTTCTACTTCCCCGAAGGAGGTTTCCAAGAGAATGCACCGATAAAGATAGTCTTTGCAGAGGAAAATCCAGCTGCAATACGTCCTTCACTTACTTTTGAGTTACCTTTGGTACTTGAATAAGATTTATCTTACTATTTTATTTTAGACTTTAAGTATATATCCATCATAAAGATAATTACACGATTAGTCTTTTTTATTATTTCTATAACTTCTTGGATGTAACTAGTTTCAGGAGAGATTTTCATAAGCTCTCGTACGTATTCCTCTGCGGCACCGTCACAGTAATAAAACCGAGTTCCTTCCATTGAGCCGTCCAAAGAATACATGGCCTTCTCATTAAATTTATTTTTAGGTGAATCAAAAAACTTTTTAATAAATCCCTTTCTTAATTTAGTAAGTGAATGATCGTAATGGAACGAGATATTATTTCTGAGCTCTGCAATCTTTGAAAATAAACTACTTTTATCGCCTTTACCATTTACAGACACCAAAATATCATTCCAATCACTCTTAATATCATCTGGTAATCTCTTTACTATTACCCCGAAGGTAAAACTGTTTATTATTACTTTTTCTTTTTCTAAAAAAACTAAGAATTCACTAATTAAACTTATTGCACGTCTACTTACATTATTTTGCAGTCCAGACCAATTACCTATATGTGCAGAAATTACCTCGGTACCATCAGTTTTTGGGTTTCTGTAAACTTCATTGAAAGTATTTAACAAAACGATAGTATCCTTCAAATCATTAAATATTAATCCCAATACTAAAAAGAAATTATCTAGATCATTAACTTTATCTTTATCTATAATTTTCTCAGGTAAAATTTTTTCCACTCCTCCAGTAAATTCTTTTTCTTTCATATGTTTGATTATATACCTAATTATTACTTTACAATAATAAAAATATGATTGGAAGTCTTTATTAAAACTTCCATAAATTTTAAACCATAGAATCGAATCCAAAATCATAAAACATTAATTATGCAATAACTATATAACCCTAAGCACACAATTCATTATAGTAAGATATGCATTAAATTTTTGGGGTACATGTATATCCAATTGGACATGTAATCACCGGTGTTTGATATTGGTTTTCTGGAACGCATTTTGAGGTCGATAAGTCAAAAACCGAAAATTTGTATCCGTCTGGGCATGATTGTATTTCATTAGTATTAGAATCGAGTACGTAATGTTTACCGTCGAATTCAGTAGTCTTTACATTCCAATCATATGATGACTTTTTAGTTTTATACATTTGGCATTCCAATCTTTCTTTTTGTCTGAGAAAAGTTGATTTCGCACAATCAGAATTAGGATTTGATTCGACCCACGCCTTTACAACATATGATATATCCCGTCTAGATTTTTCAATTACAATCGGTTGTACAACATTATTTATATAAGAACTATTACTCTGATTTGAATCATATAAACTTTTTCCTTCATAATAATTTGGGTCAGTTATATATGTAGGTGTATCCCAATATGTACCTTTTGTGCCATAGGATTTATTATATATTTCTCCGCCTTTATAACTATAATTATCAGACTTTAATCCGTTTGGGTTACTTCTTACATGCGGAGCTACATAAGTACCGTTGCTTTTATAATATCCCTTTACACTTACATACGCATCTGCAATTGAAACTGTTGTAATAAACATTGTTAATACCATACATAGTAGACAAAGTACTTTTTTCATATTTAAATTATATATCCAATTCATACTTTACTCAATTCCCCCTACCCCCAAATCTTCAACCAAACTCCTATATAATGAACTACAACATATAAGAAAAACATATAACCCAAAACCCCAACAACCAGACTAAGTGCCACATAATTTATTATTTCATTCCTTCTCCTTTTTACATCATCTATCGTGCACACTCCCTTTTTTCTATATAAATAAAAAGCTAAAGATCCAAACAAAGCCAATATTCCAAATATCCTAAATATCCATTTATATTGACCATATAGAACATCCGTGAGTGAACCTGCAAAACTTACAGTTGAAACTCCCAACAAAACCAAAATAATTGGTGACAAACAACAAAGTGATGCCAAGAAAACTGGTATACTAGTTATTTTTAATATTTCTTTTATTTTATTCATTTTATTTTATTAGTTCTACAAACTCTCCATAACCTTGTTTCTCCATATCTGCTATTGGTACGAATCTTAATGAAGCTGAATTCATACAATATCTTTTACCTCCTCTATCCTTTGGACCGTCGTCGAATACATGTCCTAGATGTGAATCAGCGATACGTGAACGAACTTCAATTCTCTTTGAGAATAAAGTATCATCCTCTTTTAAAACAACAACACTGTCTGATATAGGTTTTACAAAACTTGGCCAACCTGTTCCTGAATCAAATTTATCTTTTGAAAGATAGAGTGGCTCTCCAGAAACAATATCTACATATATTCCCTTTTCAAAATTCTTATCATATTCATTATTGAAAGGTCTTTCTGTTCCATTGTTTTGAGTTACATCAAATTGGATTGGGGTGAGAATTTTCTTCAATTCATCTTTTGATGGTTTTATAAAGTTCTTATATGATTTCGGTACATTTAAAATCTCACGACCTTTCCAAACTTTTTCCAAGAAATCATCTCTTCCAGATCGTGAACGGTAGTAGTTGTATCTTAGTGGATTCTTTTTAGAATAATCTTGATGATATTCTTCTGCTGGCCAGAACTCTACTCTTTTTATAACTGGAATCGTAATCTCTTTATCAAAAACTTTTAGATCTTTTATTTTTTGAATAACTTGTTCCGCTTCTTTTTTCTCAATATCATTCTCAAAATATATCGCTGGAGAGTATTGAATACCTCTATCAACAAAAGAGCCTTCACTGTCAGTCGGATCGCCATGTCTTAAAATATGTTCTACAAGATCAGAATACCTAACTACACTTTCATAATAGCTAACCTGTACTACTTCTCTATAACCTTTTTCTGAATAGTTCTCATAGCTTGGATTCTCACCTATTCCACCTGAATAGCCCGATATAACTTCTTTGACCCCTTTCACTTCCTCCAGATCATGTTCGACACACCAGAAACATCCATTGGCAAATACTGCTGTCTTATATACAACATTGTTTGAATCTACTTTTGGTACGACAGCTTTTTCTTTTTTATGGAAAAAATTTGTCTGTAAAACAAAAACTATAGCAAGTGCTACAAATAGAATTATTGATATTAAATATTTTTTCATTTTATTTCTTACCTCCCTTTTTATCGTCTTTTGGTTTACTTGGTTTTGTATGTGAACCCCAATAAAATAAATATCCGAAAATTGCTGCGGTTATTATAAATGTCAGATTTTCCATATCTATATTATACTATATATATTATGAATACTTCTTGGGATTTTTACACAACAAATGAAGAGGGTTGGGATGCAATGCTTGACGCTTGTTCCAAAGCCAAAGTCAGTATTGACCTTGAACAATTTATATTCAAAACAGATGAAATAGGTCAAAAGTTTATAGATGTATGTGCAAAAAAGGCCAAAGAAGGTGTAAAAGTAAGATTCCTATGGGATGCTGCGGGAAGCTTTAGTTTCTTCGGCTCATCGATAATAGATGAATTAAAAGAAAAGAATATTGAATTGGTATTTTTCCAAACCCTTTTCCCTAGTTTTCTAAAATTTCATAACTATAAATCTTGGTATTTGAGAAATCATCGAAGGACTTTGGTAGTTGATAATGAAATAGGCTTTACAGGAAGTATTTGTTTTTCAGATGAAATGAGAAATTGGAAAGATACTGTAGTAAGACTTGAAGGTAAAGTTGTGGAGGAAATGCAAATCGAATTTAATAAAATCTGGAATAGAGCTTTAGGGAAAAAAGTATCAGTGATAAGTCAGATTGATGATACAAGTCTAGATTTTAGATATATTACAAACTATCCCCTACCAAGAAAACATCAACTTTATAAAAATATAATAAAAGCAATTCGTGATGCAAAAAGTCATGTCTATATAACCACACCTTACTTTATCCCAACAAGACATTTATCAAGAGTGCTCAAAGCTTCAGCAAAAAAAGGTATAGACATAAGAATTATTGTTCCAGAATCAAGCGATCATCCGATTGTAGATTTGTGTAGTCGATCATTCTTTTCTACTTTATTAAAATCAGGAGTAAAGATTTATCTATATAAAGGAAAAATGATACATAGTAAAACTATAGTTATAGATGATAATTGGGCAACAGTTGGCACATTGAACCTTGATACAGCTAGTCTTTTGTATAACTTTGAAGCAAATATAGTAAGTACAAATAATCTCTTTGCAAAAGAGCTTTCAGTACACTTTATAAGAGACCTTTTGGATACTGAGGAGGTTGATTATGATAAATGGAAAAATCGATACTGGGTTGATATTTTACCTGAGTTTTTCGCTAGATTACTACGAGATTTCCTGTAATACGGTTGTGTTGTACCCTCACTTGCTCAAATTACAAAATAATGCTATAAATATTAGATAAATTACCACTTTGAGCAACACCCGAGTAAGAATAAATAATTTCATAAAGGCAGAAGAATTGCGAGTAATAACCGAGGATGGACAAAACCTTGGTGTTCTTCCTTTTGCTAAGGCTATTGAGGAAGCGAAGGCTCGTGGACTTGATCTTATTGAAATATCACCAAATGCAGTCCCCCCTATTGCAAAAATCATGGATTATGGTAAATTTCAATACGACGAAAAGAAGAAGCAGAGGGTTGCAAAATCTCGCACTCAAACGTCAGAATTGAAGAATATCCAGGTAAAAATAGGTACTGGAGACCATGATCTAGAACTAAAGGCTAAAAAAGCCTCAGAATGGCTAAATGATGGGCATAGAGTAAAAATCGATCTTTATCTAAGTGGTAGATCTAAATTTATGGATGTTAACTTCCATAAAGAAAGAATGGATCGAATTTTCAAACTTATTACCACAGAATACAAGGTTGTAAGTCCTCCAACAAAAGGTTTGAAGGGTTTGTCAGCAACCATTGAGAAGAAATAATAATATTTTCCAAATACATGAAAACAAATAAATCATTTTTAAAGAGACTAAAGATAACTAGAACTGGCAAAATTCTAGCTCGTTCAACTGGTCAAAATCACTTCAATTCAAAAGAGAGTCGACGTGCTCAACTAGCGAAAAAGAGATCAACACCTTTCCATATGACAGCAAAGGAAAAGAGTCGATTTTTAATTAATGCATAATAAATAAATATATGACAAGAGTAAAAAACGGTGTTCATGCACTAAAAACAAGAAAGAAAATATTAAGCCAAGTAAAAGGCTATAGATTCAGTAGAAGTAAGAAAGAGAGAGCGGCTTATGAAGCAATATCTCATGCAGGTGCTTATGCTTTCGCACACAGAAGAGACAAGAAGGGTGATTTCCGAAGACTATGGAATGTAAGAATAAATGCAGCTCTAAGAAACATCGATGCAAAGAATTCATACAGTAAGTTCATTGGGAGTCTAAAGAAAGCAAATATAGCTCTAGATCGAAAGTCTCTAGCTACACTTGCACTTGAGAATCCAAAGTCTTTTGAAGCTCTGGTAAAGAAAGTTGCTTAATTAAAGCTCATATTTCTTTAACCTTTCAGGATAAAGAGCATTGAATCCGAGATTATCTCGGATTTTTTGTACCAAAAATAACGAAGCCTTAGGTTCACCCATGACCACGAAAACTTTTTTGACATTATTCCCTGCTGTCTCAGCGAATTCAACCAAATGATCTGAATCCTTGTGTGATGAATATCCAAGTATTGATTCTATCTTTGCATTAACATTTACAGGTTCACCATGTATAAGTACCTTTTTTGATCCATCCAGAAGATGTCTACCTATAGATCCTAAAGTCTGATATCCAACAAGTAACACTGTATTCTTTGGATTGCCGAGATATACTTCTTCATGATGTATAACTCTTCCACCAACTGACATACCAGAACCAGCAATAACTATTTTGGGTGATTTTGCATGATCTATTGCTCTTGATTCTTGTGTACTTACGGTAAAAGAAAGTCTTGGGAAATTGAATATATCATCTCCCGACTTTATCTCCCCTTGTGCCCTTTCATTAAAAAGTCTTGAACTATTTTTATATATTTCTGTAACCTTTGTAGCGAGTGGTGAATCAACAAAAACTGGGATTACAGGTATCATCTTTGTTTCAACCAATTTATTTATCTCATAAAGTATTACTTGAGTTCGTTCTAGAGAAAAAGCGGGTATGATCAGGGTTCCTTGTCTTTTTATAGCATCCAAAATAATAGACTGTAGTTTCTCTCTTCTTTCATCCTTTGGTTCATGATTACGATCTCCATAAACACTTTCCATGATCACATAGTCTACAGGACCCAATGCTTCAGTATCGCGCAATATAGGTGTAGGACTATTTCCCAAATCTCCTGTGAAAACTATTTTTTTACCTTCACAGCTAAAGACAAACATTGAAGAACCAAGAATATGTCCCGCATCTTTTAGAAAAACAGAGAAACCCTCAGGAAATTCTTTTTCTTCATGGTATGGAATAGTCTGCCAAAGAGATATAGCTTTCTTCAAATCTTTATCTTCATAAAGTGGCAATATACCTTCATTTGTAGCTTCTCTAGTAAGAAGTCCTAGCGCATCTTCAAGGATCAATTGTGCTAATGAGAATGTTTCTGGAGTAGAATATATAATTCCATTGAAACCATCTTTAACCAATTTTGGAATTCTTCCGACATGATCAAGATGCGCATGTGTTATAAATAAAATATCTATTTCTGAAGGTGTATATGGGAAATCATTCCTATTTTCGATCTGCGCAGACTTTTCTCCTTGAATAAGTCCACAATCAATTAGAATTTTTGTAGTCTTATTGTTATTAGATATTTCCATTAAAAAGTTAGCGCCCGTAACACTTCCCACTCCACTACAAAATGTTAGATTGATACTCATTTATTTATTTTTATAAAAATAAAGTGCCAAACTTCCACCCAAAGTATCCATTATCAAATCCTTAACCGTGTCGATACTGTATTCTCTAGTACCAAAATCGTGACCTGAAATACCATAAGCCAATTCAAACAATTCCCAAGCAAAGCCTATTATAAAAGTAGAGAGTATCAATAACCAAAGATTGTTTAATATAAAACTAATTTTAAATAATTTAGCTATACAAAACAAAGCGAGTGATACACATACTCCTCCAAGAAAATGGAGAATAATGTCGTAGAACCAATAATTCATATAAAGATGACTTGCCATTCCTTCAATATGTAAATAAAGAAGAGAGAAAGAAAGAACTAAAGTAACTCCAAGAACTTTAAAATTATTCATGAATGAATTATATCTTATATCCGAATATAAACAAAAAATCGCCCTATTGGGCGGTTCTTCGTAGGTTACAAGAGTATCAAGCCTAGTAAATTACTAGGTGGGTGATCTCAATGTTAACACCAAGGTGCAACATAATGTGAATAAAAATATTCGTTGATCTCCCAAATTAAAAGTTATAGAGTTAATACTCATGTAACCTGTATTAATTATATTACTATCATTTTCAAAAACAATACTTAAAATCAATGAGACATTATTCTAGAATTCCGTCTATATTTATGTCATAGAGAATTTTCTCTTGAATATGAGTATATTCGATAAGATCTTCCTCGTTAAACCAGTGCTTTATCTCGTCATTTGCTTCTTTGACTGATCCTGATGAATGAATAAGGTTTCTTACAGCTCTTCCATCGTGATTTGATAATTGATATGAGTCTATAACAAAATCCCCTCTTATTGTACCGACATCCGAACTTAGAGGTTCTGTAGATCCAGTCAATTTTCTTACTATCGAAACCGCATGCACGCCCTCCCAAACCATAGCCATAACCGGACCACATGTAAGGTACTTTTTTAGAGAATTCAAAACCATATTGCCAACTTCCAAAGGTATTTCAGACAAGACTGGATTTCCTTTTTCTTTTGCACTTTTAATAGATTTTTCCCCAGCAATTCGAAGCCAATCTGGATCCAAAGTATAGTGCTTTTCAACAAGTTCTTCTGTAGGAACCATCATCTTTGTTGCAATAAGTTTTAATCCTGTTCTTTCAAATCTAGATATTATTTCACCAACAAGATTTCTTTGAATTCCATCAGGTTTAATAATAACGAGTGTTCGTTCTTTCTTTGGATGTGTATTTGTCATATAAAAAGATTATAACACAGTCAAAACTTCTGCCTCTCCTTTTGTTATCAAAATAGTGTGTTCGAAGTGTGCACTCGGCTTTCCATCTTTTGTCCTATAAGTCCAACCATCTTTATCCAAAAATATATGTCTTGATCCAAGATTAAATATTGGTTCTATAGCAAGGACCATTCCTGGTTTTAGAATCTCGCCTTTTCCGGCTTCGCCATAGTTTGGAACATAAGGATCTTCATGGACTCCATATCCTACACCATGCCCTGCAAGTTCTTCTACAACTCCAAATCCACCAGATATTGCATGTCTTTCTATAGCTACTCCGATATCTCCGATCCTTTTACCACCTTTTGCAGCCTTTATACCTGCGTCCAGGGCTCTTTTTGTAGCATCAAGCAAACCTTGTACATCTTTTGAAATATCACCAACAGGAATTGTTATAGCAGAATCAGTAAACAATCCTTTATGAACGAGCCCTAGATCTATTGTTACAATATCTCCATTTTTTAAAATCTTCTCTCCTTCATTTGGTATACCATGAACTATTTCATCATTCACAGAAACACAAACACTTCCCGGAAAAGGTCTGTCCGCACCATAAGGTTTAAAGTTTAGAAACGCTGCTTTATCCCCTCCTTCTTTTATTAGTCTAACTGCTTCATCATCAATCTCTTTTGCAGTAATTCCAGGTTTTACCATAGAACCCAAAGTCTGAAGAATTTTTGCATGTCTTTTTCCTCCTTCTCTTAAAATCGCTATTTCTTCTTTGGTCTTAATAGTAATCATTTATTCAAAATTTAATTGATTTATTATATCTTTATGAACCTCTTCAATTGGCCTTTCGCCATTTATATGTAAAAACTGATAGTTTTTATTATTTTTATAATATTCTATAGCTGGAACTACGTCCGTCTCATACCATGAAAGTCTAACAGCAATATCCTCTCTATTGTCATCAAATCTCTTTCGAGCTATCAAGCGATCTATCGACACCTCTTTATTAATATCAAGATGAATAACTGCAGGACGATTTAATCCATAGAAACCAAATATTGAGTCAAGAACTCCAGCTTCATGAACTTTTCTAGGCATACCATCCATAACAATATGTTCATTCTTTGTAAATTTCTCTACAAGAACATGCGCCCACATATAAATAGCTAAGAATTCTGGTTGTAATCCACCAGCATCGTATATTTCTTTTGACATCTTTTGAGTATCAGAAGAACCCTGTATAAACTTTCTGAATTCATCTCCACTTTGTATATATAATATCTCACGAGTTGGATCTACTTTTTTAAGATATTCCAAGAGCATAGCAGACTGTGTGCCCTTTCCGCACCCTGATCTACCTATAAAAATAAAACTTCTTTGATTCATTTTTTAATTATAACACTTTGGAGAAAATACACAGAGTAAATTAATATTCTCTCATTGAAACCTGAGCATCAATCTTTTTCAAAAGATCAAGAACTACAGATACCACGATTAGAAGTGCAGTTCCTCCTATAGCTAGTGATTGATTGCCTGTAATACCTTGAGTTATAAGTGGCAATACTGCGATTATAGCCAAGAATATAGCACCCACTAGGGTAATTCTTGTTACTATCTTACCTAGGTATTCCATAGTTGATTCACCTGGTCTTACTCCTGGAATAAAAGCACCTCCTCTTTGTAGATTTTCTGATATTTGCTTTGGATCAAAAGTAACAGCAGTATAGAAATATGTGAAGATAAATACTAGAACAAAGTACAATATTGCATGTGTCCAAGGATCAGCTAAGAAAGATGATACTGAAGCAGCAGCATCTGCAATAGCAATATTTGATGAATTTGAGAAATAATTTGAAATTATTTGTGGGAAAATAAGGATAGATAGAGCAAAGATGATTGGAATAACCCCAGCTTGATTTAGTCTCAAAGGTAGATAAGTAGAAACACCTCCATAAACCTTGTTACCTCTTACTTGTTTTGCATATGTAACTGGAACTGATCTTTCGGCTTCAGTAACAACAACTACAGCAATGATGACTACCAATCCAATCGCTAATGATAGTAGGTAAAATGGTAGGTTCGCTATATCAAAACCTGCAATGATTTGGAAAAGTGTCTTTGGTAAAGCAGCAACTATACCAGCAAAGATGATAAGAGAAACTCCATTTCCAATTCCGAACTCTGAAACAAGTTCTCCAATCCACATAAGTAAAAGTGATCCTGCAGTAATAACTAGAATACTAACAATCATAGTTAATCCTGAGAAATGTGGAATTACATTTTGATTTTGAAATAGGTTTATAAAAGCGAAGGCTTGTATAGCGGCTAGAGGTACAGCAGCATATCTTGAATATTGAGACAGCTTTTGTCTTCCAGCTTCACCTTCTTCTTGCATCTTCGCTTTCATACTTGGGAACATCATAGTAAGAAGTTGAACAATAATAGAAGCAGTGATGTATGGACCAACTCCAAGCATTACGATTGATAGAGTAGATATACCTCCTCCAGAAAAAATATCCAAAAGTCCTAGGAATTGATTCCCTGCTAGAAGTCTACTTAGACTTGCGGTATCAATACCTGGCATAGGAATAGCCGCCAAAAGACGGAATACAACTAATGCCCCAATTGTAAATGCAATTCGCTTACGAAGAGTCTCGTCCCGAAGAACAATGACTATTTTTTCGAGAATGTTTTTCATATATTTAAGTTTTAATTAACTTATTTTACCTCTACCTTTACTGTACCACCTACTTTTTCTACTTTTTCTTTTGCTTGTTTTGAAATCAAACAATTTTCTATAGTAAATTTCTTTGTTATTTCACCTGCACCCAAAATCTTAACACTTGGTATTTTACCATCTAGAGTTGATATTGTCTTTCTTTCGATAAGAGTTGTTGGAGAGATTATTGATCCAGTCTCAAAAACTGCCTCAATCATATCTAGATTAACTATTATAGGCTTTAGATTTATACTTTTGTTTTGGTTTACACCTCGTCCTCGAAGCTTTGGAATTCTCTTAATGAAATCTCTAAGTTCTGGTCTCTTTTTATTACCAGCTCGAGCTGTTTGTCCTTTTCCTCCTCTTCCAGAAGTCTTACCACGCTTGCCTCCTCGGCCAACTAGTATTGATTTCTTATTTTTAGTTTTTGGAATTAAATTGTGTAATTGCATATAGTTTTAATTATTTAACATCCTCCTTAAGAGTACGTGGGTGCCTTGATAATTTCTTCAAAGCTGTAACTGTTGCTCTAGCGATATTTAGTTTGTTCTTACTTCCTGATAGAAGCTTTGCGCAAACATCCTTTATACCTGCTAGTTCAATAACATTTCTTACTGCACTTCCAGCCACAACTCCTCGTCCCTTTGCTGGCATGATCATAACTCTTGCTGAAGAATATTTTGCTTCAACCATGTGAGGGATAACCATAGCAGGAGAAAGAGTAACCTTTATCATATGCTTCTTTGCATCTCTTGTAGCTTTGTCTATAGCAAGTGAAGTGTCACCAGCTTTTCCAAGTCCTACTCCAACCTTACCCTTTCGATCACCTGAAACTACAGCAACTGAGAAAGTAAATCTTCGTCCTCCTGAAGCAACTCGAGTTACTCGTCTTATAGCAATAATCTTTGTATCGAATTCTGGCTTTACTCTTTCTTTTGTTTCTCTTTGTGGTCTTCGTCCTCCTCTTGGTGGTCTTGTATCACGAGAATTTGTTCTCACAGAAGAAGGAGCTTCAGCAGGTGCTGTTGTTGTATCTTGTGAAATTGTTTTTATTTCTGGTTCCATAAAAGTATATTATTAAAAATTTAATCCCCCTTCTCTAGCAGCATCTGCTATAGCTTTTATCTTTCCAATATAAAGGTATCCACCTCTATCGAAGACTACTTTGTCAATCTTAATTGCTTTTGCAGCTTTTGCAATATCTGTTCCAACTTTCTTTGCATCATCAGAACTTGCTTGAGCAAGAGTATGACCCTTAGTATCATCGATCAATTGAGCATAAAGGAATTTGTGAGATTTGAAAACTGAAAGACGTGGTCGAAGAGCTGTTCCACTCAAAATTGAGCGGATTCTCTTGTGTCGTCTCTCTATCTTCATTTGTTTTTGTTTGCTTGTATTCATATAATTTTATTATACAGATTTCTTACCTTGTTTTCGTCTGATAACTTCATCACTGTATCGAATACCTTTACCCTTATATGGTTCTGGCTTCTTTAGAGCTCTGATTTGAGCAACGAATTGTCCAACCTTCTCTACATCAATTCCTGATACAGTAATAACATTCTTTTCAGCAGTTACCTTTAGACCATCTGGAATAGGTCTTATAACTGGGTGTGAGAAGCCAAGAGCTAGGTGGATTTCTTTTCCTTTTATATCAGATTTATAACCAATTCCTTCTACGATAAGCTTCTTTTCATAAGCTTTATTTACTCCTTCTAGCATATTTCTTATATGTGAAGCGTATGTGCCCCATAGAGCTAGTATATCTAGAGATTGTCTTATTGGAGTTAAAATAATTTCGTTATTTACAACTTCAACTTTGATTTCAGGTCTTAGTGCTTTCTTTATTTCTCCAAGTGATCCTTTTACTGTCAAAACACCTGATGCATAACTTACATCTGTCTTTGCTGGTATTTGAATAGGTTTTTTTGCGATTCTTGACATAAATTTATTTAAATAAGTCTATTACCAAATTTTGAATAGAACTTCTCCACCGACCTTTTGCTTCTTTGCATCAACATCCAAAAGAACACCCTTTGGAGTAGATAGAACAAAGTTTCCAAAACCACTCTTGAACATTCTTATGTCTTTTGACTTTTGATATATTCTTCTTGAAGTCTTTGAAATACGATCAACACCGTTTACTCTTGGTTGATTGCCTATATAAGTAAGTGTGATTTCTAGAGTCTTTTCAATTCCCTTTCCTTTTGTATTTACACTATCGACATATCCACCCTTCACTAGAACATGAGAAATATTCTCCTTTAGTGCTGAGTAAGGAATAGTAAGTGAAGCTTTGCCAGCATCACTAGCATTCTTAATTCTTGTTATAAAATCTGAAATAGGGTCTGTTACCATGATGATTTTTTAATACCTGGAATAACTCCTTCATTAGCGAACTCTCTAAAACAAATACGACACAAATCGAAGTCTCTCATATAGCCATTCTTTCTTCCACATCGGAAGCAACGTCGAACTACTCTCGATTTAAATTTCGGAGCTTTACTTGATCTTGCTATTGTTGATTTCTTTGCCATTTTTGATTAATGTTCTTTTTTTGAAACAAAACAGGGATTGGTTAGCTTTCGTCTCTTTCGAGCCTATTTGCTTCCAATCGCTAATGGGTATTACTACCCTCTCTTTTGTTTTTCGAACGTGTAGACATACTAGCAGAATGTATAAAATAAGGCAAGTGTTTATGCAATATATTTAATGAAATATTAAATTAAACAAAACCCCTTTCGGGGCTTTGTTTTATTTCTTCTTTGAAACTTCTTCTTTCTTAAATGGAAATCCTAGATATTCTAGAAATGCTAGTGTTTCTTCTTTATTCTTTGAAGTAGTAACAAGTGTCATTCCGAATCCAAATACATCCTTTAGATCTTCGTCTGATGTTTCAGGGAAAATAGTATGTTCCTTGATACCAAGAGTGTAGTTCCCCATTTGATCTACAGCAGTCTTTGAAATTCCTCGGAAGTCTTTTGTTCTTGGTAGTGCAATGTGTACAAGCTTATCAACAAAATCACACATTCTCTTTCCTCTTAGAGTGATTTGATAACCAACTAGATCACCCTGTCGTACTTTGAATGAAGCAATAGATTTCTTACTTGATCTTGGAGCTGGCTTTTGTCCTGTTATCTTTGTTAGACGATCTGCAATAAGCTCAACCTTCTTCTTATCCTTTACTGATCCTGTTCCACTACTTATTACAATCTTCTTTAATACAGGAGCTTGCATTGGATTCTTATATCCAAATTTATCCTTAAGAGCCTTGAAAGATTCTTTATTTAATAAATATGTAGTTTTTTCTGTATGTGAATGTTTCATAAAATTTATTTACTCTTAGCTTCTTTCTTTGTTGTCTTTTTAACCTCCTTTTTTATTTCACTAGTTAAAGCAACATTTGATACATCAATAGAACCATTTATTTCTACAACTTGACCCTTTTGTCCTTGTCTTCGAGACTTCTGATTCTTCTTGAACATATTTACACCAGAAACAATAACTCTTCC
This sequence comes from uncultured Candidatus Saccharibacteria bacterium, assembly GCA_964629235.1. Lineage (GTDB taxonomy): Bacteria > Patescibacteriota > Minisyncoccia > Phycocordibacterales > PALSA-1337 > CAIOGI01. The sequence continues at coordinate 17,004 of CAZVQB010000011.1, forward strand.
TTCTTTTGGCATAGCCTTAAGAACCTTTCCAGTTTTACCCTTATCCTTTCCTGTTAGCACTATTACATTGTCGTCTTTTTTGATTTTCATATAAAAATAGTTAAAGGATTATACAATTTCTGGAGCTTTAGATGCAATAGACTGGAAACCTCTTTCTGAAAGTTCTCGAGGTATTGGACCGAATATACGTCCTGCAATTGGCTCTTTCTTTCCCTTTTCAAGGATAACAACTGCATTCTCATCAAAACGAATATATGATCCATCCTTTCTTCTATATGCTTTTACTTGTCTTACAACCACGCCCAATAGAACATCTTTCTTCTTTATTGTCTTTCGTGGCTCTGCCTTTTGAACAGATAGGATCACTAGATCTCCGATTTCAGCGTATCTCTTCTTTGAACTTCCTAGCACTTTGAAGATACGGCCGATCTTTGCTCCGCAGTTATCTGTTATTTTTACTATTGCTCGTGGTTGAATCATATATTTATGCTATTAATTTAAATGACTTATCTTTTGAAATAGGTCGACAAGACTCGATAGTCACCTTATCACCAATCTTCTTTGTATTTCCAACATCATGCACCTTGTATTTCTTATGTGACATAACGTACTTTCCATACTTTGGATTTTTAAGGAATCTACCTACTCTTACTACGATAGTATCTTTCATCTTATCAGACACTACTATACCCGAAAGAGTCTTTCTCTGTACATTTGATTCGATATTCTTTTGTTTAACTATTTTTTCCATATTATTTTATTGTATTCTTTCTTAAACTCAATTCTGTCATCATTCTAGCAATCTCCTTCTTTGTTGTTCGAGAAAGTTTTACATTCTTTGTTTTTGCACCCGCAGAACCGAATCTGAAATGTCTCAAAACCTCTCTCTTTTCAGCTATGAGTTTTGTTATTTCTTGTGGAGTTTTGTTTTTTAGTTCTTTCATATATTTAACAATTACATCATATTTCGACTAACTACCTTAGTCTTTACTGAAATCTTAGTAGCAGCTGAAAGTAGAGCCTCTTGTGCAACCTTATCAGAAACTCCGTCAATTTCAAAGAGGATACGTCCTGCTTTCACTGGAGCTACGAATCCCATAGGTTCTCCCTTTCCCTTTCCAAGCTTAACTTCTGGAGGCTTTTGTGTAAATGGTCGGTCTGGGAAAATTCTTGTCCAGATCTTTCCTGACTTTGTAGCGTACTTTGCAATAGCCTTTCTTGCAGCTTCGATTTCATTTGATGATAGTCTTCCGTATGCCAAAGCCTTTAGACCATAAGATCCGAAAGATATTTTGATTCCACGTGTATCAACAGCCTTTGCAAGTTTCTTTGCATTACTTCGGCCTGTATGCCACTTTCTGAATTTTACTTTTTTAGGGAATAACATATATTTATTTTATATTTTTAAGATCCTTCTCGAAGATCTGGCCCTTATATATCCAAACCTTAATACCGATATCTCCATATGTCATGTGAGCCTTCTCGCGAGCAAAATCGATATCTGCACGAAGTGTCTGAAGTGGAATCTGACCTTTCTTCAAATCTTCTCGACGTGCCATTTCAGCACCTCCAAGAC
>CAZVQB010000011.1:18589-22949 GCA_964629235.1 uncultured Candidatus Saccharibacteria bacterium
TGATAGCTTTATCTTTGCTCCCTTTACTTCTTTACTAGCAATAACCTTCTCAAGTGTTTGTTTCAAAACTCGTCTAAAAGGTAATCGCTTCTCTAGAGCTTCAGCAACCATCATAGCTACTATAGCAGCATTTGCTTCTGGACTTCGAACTTCTTCTATTTCAAGTTTAAGTTCTTGACCTGAAAGATCGATGTTCTTTTTCTTCAAAAGATCTAGAATCTTGTCTCTTAGCTTTGTAACACCATCCCCACTTCTACCAATTATCATACCTGGTCTTGAACTTCGGATAATGATCTTTAGAGCTTTTTGATTTCTCTCGATTTGTACATCAGAAATATAGAAACTTCTTAGTTCTTTTGTAAGAAAAGCACGGATCAAAAGATCAGCTTTCAAAGCATTTCTATAACTCTTATCACGAGCAATCCAACGACTCTTCCAATCGCGTATAACTCCTAGTCTATGTGAAAATGGGTGTACTGAGTGTGACATGTTATTTCTTTTCTTTTTTAACTACTTTCGCTTTTAATTTCTTTTCTGCCTTTGCTTCAAGAACTAGGCTAACATGGCTTGTTCTTTTATTTATTGGGTAAGAATTACCTCTTGCTCTAGGCATTCTTCTCTTCATTATAGGTCCAACATCAACTCTCAATTCTTTTACCACCAAACCATCTTTTTCAATATTAAAATTGTTCTTTGCATTTGCAACAGCAGAAAGTAATAATCCGTATATAGGATCAGCAGCTTTCTTACTCAAAAAACTTAGAGTGTTTAGAGCATTATCAACTGACTTACCGCGTACTAGATTGGCTACACTTCGAACCTTTCGTGGTGATTGTCTGTAATTGTTAAGTGATGCGGTTATCATAAAATTTTATATTATTTTTTAGCTGGTGCAGCTGCAGCTTCCTTAGCTGATTTTGCAGCATTAATTTCAGCTTCCTTAGCCTTTTGTTCTAGCTCCTTTTGCATCTTACCTCCGTGTCTTATGAACTTACGTGTTGGAGAAAATTCTCCTAGTCTATGTCCTACCATTTCTTCAGAAACTAGAACATCAATATGTTGTCGTCCATTATAAACACCGAAAATAAATCCAACCATTTCAGGAGAGATCTGACTTCGTCTATACCAAGTCTTAATAACCCCAGTTTCAGTAGGTTTCTTTCCGGCTATCTTTTTCAAGAGTCGCTCTTCTACATATGCTCCTTTATAAAGTGATCGTGACATTGGTTTTTTATACTAATCAAAATAAGTGTTAAAGTCAAGAATTTATTTTAGAAAAAAGTAAATTATTACTTTATCTATCTTACCCTTCAGTGACTTTATCAATTTACTAGCCATTCTTTTCTGCGTTCTTATTCTTTCCCACTCGACGACGTGATACCACAAAGACATTTGAATACTTCTTTGGAGTTCGAGTCTTCTGGCCCTTACCAGCTGGCTTACCCCATCGAGTCTTCAATCTTCGGAGACCTCGACCTGTTCTCTGTTCTCCTCCACCGTATGGGTGATCTACTGGATTCATAGCAGAACCTCGAACTGTTGGACGAATACCTAGCCATCGAGTTCGTCCTGCTTTTCCAATATTTACAAGTCTATTTTCATCATTTGAAACAGTACCAACTGTTGCCCAAGCATTGTCATGAACTTTTCGAACTTCAGTTGATGGAAGTTTTATATGAGTATAGCCTGCATCATTTGCAATAACTTGGGCAAATGAACCAGCTGATCGAACTAGCTTTGATCCACCTTGTGGCTTAATTTCGATATTGTAAACAAAAGTACCTACTGGAATTTTCTTTAGAGGAAGTCTATTCCCTGTTTCCACAGAAGCTGTTTCTGATACAATGAAAGAATCCCCAACCTTCATACTCTTTGGTACAAGCACATATCTCTTTTCACCATCTGCGTAGTTTACCAGAGCGATAAATCCTGTTCTAAATGGATCATACTCAATAGTTGCGATCTTTGCAGGAACATTCTTCTTATCATAAGCGAAGTCAACCATTCGATATAGTTTCTTATTGCCTCCACCCTTATGACGAACAGTAATACGTCCGAAGGCATTTCGTCCCATATCTCTCTTCATACCCTTCGTAAGGGCTTTATGAGGTTCTGAGGCAGTAATATAATTACGATATGGAATCGTAGTCATATGTCTTCGTGATGGTGTGTTTGGGTTATAACTTTTCATATTTTTATAATTATTATGCGAGATTTATCTTATCTCCCTTTTTTAGGTATACAAGAGCCTTCTTTACAGCTGATTGTACTCCTCTATTTCCTCTAACAAAAACTTTTCTTGCTGGAAGATTAACTATTCTTACTTTGGTTGGGGTGACTTTGTATAAAGTCTTTATCTCCTTTGCAATAGTATCTTTTGTTGAATTCTTTTCTACTTCGAAAGTATAGACATTCTGAGTTTCACTCATAATTCCTGCTTTCTCTGTAATTCTTGGTCGAAGTATAGTATTCATATATTTAAAATTATTTTAGGAAAGCCTTAAGTGACTCTTTTGGATTAGAAATAACTAGATACTTGTGATTTAGAAGAGAAACTGGGTTTATATTTCTAAATTCTTCAATTTCTAGGTTTCCAAAATTCTTAAAACTCTTTGTTAGTGTAGGAGTTTTCTTGTCTGTACTGATTATTGCAACATTCTTTGGCTTTGTAGCAAATTTCTCAAATCCTTTTATCTTTGAGAAAGCCATGATAGTATCTTTTGCTTCTTTTGCCTTTGGAGCATCAAAAGAAATTGAGTCAACAAAAAGCACTTCACCATCCTTTAACTTCTTTGAAAGAATAGTATAAAGCGCTTTTGATTTTACTTTTTTATTTATTTTTCTATCATAATTCTTATCAGCACGTGGTCCGTGAGCAATACCTCCACCAACCCATATAGGTGATCGTGTAGAACCGTGTCTAGCTCGTCCTGTTCCCTTCTGTTGCCATGGCTTCTTACCTCCACCACTCACTTCACCTCTTGTCTTTGTATTTGCAATAGAATGTCTCATTGAAGAAGTCATAGAAACAATAACTTGGTGCACTAGATCGGCATTCCAAGCAAGTCCAAATACCGCCTCAGGAAGCTTGATTTTTCCAGACTCTTTGCCTTTTTGGTTGTATATTGTTTGTTCCATGTTTTTATTATGCGGTAATTTCTACTAGTGTTCCTCTTCTTCCTGGTACAGCTCCCCCAATATAGATAGTATTTGATGGTAAGTCAATATGAACTACCTTCAAGTTCTTAACTGTTATTCTATCTCCACCCATTCTTCCTGCCATTCTCATTTTCTTTGGAACCTTATTTCTAAGTCCTCCTCCGATAGATCCTGGTTCTCGTTCTGAGTGCTTTTGACCGTGTGTTCTTGGACCTCCACCGAAACCATGTCTCTTAACTACACCTTGGAATCCTTTTCCTTTTGAAATAGAACTGATTCTTACGACATCACCTATAGCAAATTGACTTAGGTCTATAGAATCACCAACCTTTTGACTTGGTGCATCTAGTCTAAATTCCTTTTTTGATTCCAATTTAGCCTTCTTTGAACTTATCTGAACAGCTGTATAACCATCTGTTTCTTTTGTCTTAACTTGAGTAACGATACTTGGTGTTGCTTCAACCATAGTTGCAGGATGAACAATACCATCTTTATCGAATACTTGAGTCATATTTAATTTTCTTCCTAGAATGAATTTCATTGCAGTATTTATTATTGGATATTACATCATTTTCACATCGATATTCACACCAGATGGAAGACTTAGGTTTGTAAGCGCTTCGATTATCTTTTGATTTGGATTCAAAATATCGATAAGTCTCTTGTGAACTCTCATTTCGAATTGTTCACGAGCATTCTTGAATACGAATGAAGCACGGTTAACAGTGTACTTCTTAATCTCTGTAGGTAGTGGAATTGGTCCAAAGAAAGGTACATCGTAACGAATAGCTGTATCCATAATTTGCTTCAATGAAGCATCCAGAATCTTGTGTTCGTAAGCTCGAACTCGGATTCTTAGTTTTGCGATTTCACCCTCTTTAGCATCCTTGGCTACCCTAGGTTTTGAAATATTTTTTGTTTTTGCTGTAGATGTAGCCATGGGATTATATTTAAGCTGTTATTTTTGTTATAACTCCTGCACCTACTGTCTTGCCTCCTTCTCGAATAGCAAATCTCATTTTGTCTTCTAGAGCAACTGGAGCAACAAGCTTTACCTTGAATGTAACTGTATCTCCTGGCATAACCATTTCTACACCTGTAGCTAGTGTTACTTCTCCTGTAACGTCAGTTGTTCTGATATAGAACTGAGGCTTGTATCCTGTGAAGAAAGGTGTGTGTCGTCCTCCCTCTTCCTTCTTTA
>CAZVQB010000012.1:0-14803 GCA_964629235.1 uncultured Candidatus Saccharibacteria bacterium
CTAATTATAGCTTATATAAAGACAAATAAGAATCCACAGAGCTCATACAAAAAAGGAAAACCCACCGGTGCATCAAGCACTGGTGGGTTTGGCGTGTAAGTAGGATTTATCAATCTCCAGCCGTACCGTATGTTGTTTCGAGTGCCCGGCGCAATGCTGCGGACGGGCTAAGGTTATTTGACCTAACAACAATCGGTGGTTGCGACTTCCTACTGAACCCTGACACATTCGACGTCCTCGGAGTATGGGGTTCTCCTTCTTTAGGTTGAACGAGAGTTCCTTGTTTCCTACCGAGGATTAGTTCTACTTGTGACACGCGACCTCCAATTTTAACTTATTTTAGTAATGCCATTTCTTTCGACCTCCATCGAAAAGAATTTGTAGGCATGTCCGGATAAAAATCATAAACTATTTTGAAAAAATAAGCAAGTGTGGAAAATTTTATATTAATAATACCACGCAAGGATGAGCACATGCGTGGTATGGCCTAGGATCCCGAATGGCTCATATATTTCTCCACGTTGGAGGGCATGAAGAAAATAAGCCAAACAAAGATCCTAGACCAACGATAAATTAACAAATCTATCGCACGCTGTCAATAGTTGTTGTACCAACTCCGTCTAATGCAGATTTAGTATATACATTTGAAGCATTCCACAACATCCAGCTATTTAGACCAGAGTCATAGGTTGCTTGTATTTGTGCTCTTACCATATCTGGAGTGTAACTCACTTTACCAATACTAAAATCCTGTAACCAAGGCCTCAACTTATTTGGACTTGTTGATGCAATATTTGATTTTACGACTGCTCTATCCATAGCATATTTTACAACTTCATACGGTTTACTTGCTGGACTTGGAAAACCAAGAAAGGTTGGAGGGTAATGTGATGGATAGACCATAGGTGCGACAAAATCAAAATGTACTAGAGCATCGCCGAGTATTTGACCTATACCCAAATCATCGTTATTTGAAGTCGTCATACCAAATAGATCAGCTGATATAGGAATATTTTTTGGATGGAATGTAGAATCAAGAAATGCAAAAAATTCTTTTAGAGCAACTGATTTCTTTTTTCCTTCACTAAATGGAAATTTTATATCTTCCATATTTCCATCAGATGGGAATCGAATATAATCAAAATTTAATTCATCAAATCCAACACTGTATGCATCATCCCCTATTAAAACTAAATAATCCCAAACTGGTTTTGCTCCAACATCAAGCCAACTAATACCTTTTCTATCTTTCCAAACATTTCCAGCTTTATCTGTTACAGCATATTCAGGCTTTAATTGAACTAGATACGAATCTTGAAATGAAGAAATTCTACCAATTACGTAAATACCCTTTTCATGAAGTTCACCGATAAATTCTTTAACATCTGGAATCCTATTTCTACCAGAACCGTATTCTTTAAGTAGAGGATTTTCAGGTAAATAACTAATATGACCGGTATAATCCTTTATATCTATTACTATAGAATTCAACTCAGTAGTATCTATAAGATTTACAAGATTATCTCTCAACTTTTTATTACCAGCCACCCAACTAGACATATATATAGCTTTGACTTCTTTTGGGGTCTTAATATGAGTAACTTTAAATGGTGTAGGAAGAACTATAGTTGCTTGAGCAACGTAGTCTGTACTGTATGTTTTATATTCAAATGGATGGAAATATGCTCCTACTAGTAGACCTGCTAGAATAATTATAGCTAGTGAGTAAAGAGCGGGCTTCATCAGATATTGGTAGAGTCATTAATATTTTGTTTCTTTTCGTGCGGAAGATTGTATGAAATCAGAATAATAACAAGCCCAGAAACACCAGCAATGATTTTATGCCACAGTGATGGAACACCTAGGAAAAGAAAAATCATTACCCAAAATCCTAATATACAAAGTATTTGTCTCTTTGACATAAACATATTATACCCACATTATCTATTTGATACAATAACTACAAATTCACCTTTTTGTTTTTCTGGGGTTTCGTTTAATATTTTTAATACTTCTAGAGCATTTCCTTGTAAAACTTCTTCATAGATTTTTGTTATTTCACGAACAAGGGTTATTTTTTTATCTATCTTTAGCAATGATTCAAGAGTTTTTATTATTCTATGTGTGGATTCATAAAAAACTATAGTTCTCTCTGATACAGCAATTTCTTTAAACAAAGTTTCTCTTCCCTTTTTATGCGGCATAAATCCAAGAAAAATAAATTCATTCGTTGGAACACCAGCAATTGATAGAGCAGAAGTAAGCGCGGAAGGACCGGGAATTGAGACGATTTTTAACTCTGGATATTTTTCTCTTATAGTTGATACAAGCATAGAACCTGGATCAGATATTCCTGGAGTACCAGCATCAGTCACCAGAGCAATATTTTTACCTTCTTCTATTTTTTCCAATATTAGTTCAACTTTTGTTTCGCCACTTTGAGCGTGGTAACTTACCATATGTGTTCCTATATCATATTTTTCAAACAATCTTTTTGTAACTCTAGTATCTTCACATAGAACCACATCAACCTCTTTTAATATTCTTATGGCTCTTAGACTTATATCCTCAAGATTACCTATAGGTGTTCCGATAACATAAAAAGTAGACATAAAGATATAATATACTACACTATCTATATGGCAAGCGAACAAACAAATATAGTCTATATAGCACGTGATATAGAAAGGGCTTTGGGAAAACTTCCTGAAGGCAATTATCATATTATTACGAATAGAACTCCTTTTGCAGAAGAAGTGAAATTGAAGCACCCAATGCACGTGCTTTTGGTTGATTCACCAAAAATTCTCGATACTTATGAATTACTTTTGAATCCCGAAGTACAAGATATAATCACCACTTTCAAAGCACAAATTCTAGTTTTTAAAAATACCATTCACATAGAAGAACTATGTAAAGAAAAAGGATGGACCTTATTAAACCCAAGCGCAGAGTTATCTGAAAAGATAGAAAATAAAATATCACAAGTAAAATGGCTTGGGGAACTCTCTTCAATTTTACCACCTCACAAAGTTCAATTCGTAAATGATATAAAGTGGAATAAAAATGCTTTTATCCTTCAATGGGCACATGGGCACACTGGTGGTGGCACTATTCTAGTTTCAAATGAAAATGAATTGATTGAATTAAAAAATAAATTCCCAAATCGAGAAGCTCGAGTAACTGATTTTATAAAAGGGCCAATGTTTACTGTAAACATTGTTGTAACAGATACAATAATATTACTTGGAAACATCAGTTATCAAATTACTGGTATTCTCCCTTTTACCGAAAATGCACTAAGCACAATCGGCAATGATTGGAGTGTAACTCATACAATTCTAAATGAAGCACATATAATACAGTTCAATGAACTAGCAGAAAAAGTAGCTCAAAAGATGCAAAGCTCTGGATGGAGAGGATTATTTGGTATTGATGTTATATATGATGAAGAAAGAGACAATTTACATTTGATAGAAATAAACGCTCGACAGCCAGCAAGTACAACTTATGAATCGAAGCTTCAGGATGAAGTAAATGTGCATGGAGTTCCTGGGATAAATACTTTTGAAGCACATCTATCAACACTATTACATATACCAATAAAAACATCTTTGATTCCTATAAATGACGGTGCACAAATATTGCAAAGAGTTACATCTAAGATAAAAAAAGTTGATACTAAAAAGCTAGTAGACGCTGGTTATAATGTTATAAATTATTCAAACAATAAAATAAACGATGATCTAGTCCGTATACAATCAAAACTTGGAATAATGGAAGCTCACAATAAATTTAATAAAAGAGGTAAAGAAATACTAGAACTATTAGGATAATTAAAACCAATTCAATCTTCTAATTTCAGTTTTAGATTTTCTAGCACGACTAAAAGTATAGTTTTCATCACCATTCACAAGTGAATCTTTTCCCAATTCTATCCATCTTTGTTCAAATAGGTCTTTTTCTGGATTTATTATTTCTATAATACCTTTATGTAGACCATGACCGAATTCTCCATCGGTTGGCCAAGCAATTGCATGTGCATAATGTAGGGTCGTTGGAATAAAGTTTTGATATTCTATTTGATATATAACAAGAATATGATTTCTTTCTGCAATCATAGTTATAATATCTCCGACTTGAATTTCTTTTAAAGGAACTACGTGACTATTTCTATCATCTGCAAAAACTTTTACATCAGAATTTATTTCTGGTCTAAACCTTGATATGAAACCATCCAAATGCATTTTTCTACTCAGACTTCCTTTATCTCTTTTAACACTTTCTTCATTTAAAACATAAAAAGCGAAACCTGAGCAATCGATTCCAATATTATTCAAAACCATAAATTTTCTTAAACCTTCATCACTAAAAGATTTAATATCAATTTTATTTAGTATAGCCAATTCCTTTATTTCATCAAAAATTTCCTTTGGACTTCCTTTGCCAATATTCACCTTTAAACTAGCTCTTTTTGCTTGAGTTTTATTGTTAAAATATGGAACATTTTTGTATTGTTCGATCATATCCAAAGCGCTTTGTGAAATCACTTTTGTGTTCATAGATATAGATTAACATATAAGCCGTTTTATGCTAATCTCTAGGTATGATAAGTATATTAGAAGGAACAGCAGATTTGGCCTATATTCTAGGTTTTTCTCTGTTATCTTGTCTATTAGCTTTTATTCTATCACCTATATTAATAAAAACACTTTATCGTTTCCAAATCTTTAAAGGACATAAAAAAGAACTTGAGATGATAGCTTCACAAAGAGCAAAAGAAAACACTCCAACTATGGGTGGATTGTTGATAATAATCGTCGTAGCAATAATTACATATTTTCTAAACTGGTCACGAAGTTATACTTGGGTTCCAATAGGTGTAATGCTTTTATCTGCTTTACTTGGAGCCGTTGACGACCTTTTAAATATTTTTGGAGTAGAGAGGAGATCTAGAAAATTGAAGCAAATATTTACTCTAATTAGAGTTCATAAAGATCTTAAGATGAGGTTTTGGTATTTATTCACACTTCCTTGGTCAATATTTAAAAGACTTTCAGTTTGGATCGGTTCAAGATCAAGCAAAGGAATTCATGTTCATGAAAAACTTCTTCTACAGTTTGCAGCAGGTTCCATAACTGCATGGTGGATATATGACAAACTAGGTGCAGCATGGCATTACATTTACCTCCCTTTCAATATTGATATTTATGCAGGTCTAATGATCATTCCTTTTATAATTCTAATCGTAATGTTTACCGCTAATGCCGTAAACTTCGCTGATGGAATGGATGGTCTAGCTGGAGGAATGCTTATATCATCTTTTAGTGCTTTGACACTACTATCATGGATAAATGGATTCGGAGAAATCGCAATACTAAACGCTACGGTCGTAGGCGCTTTGGTAACTTATACATATTTCAATATTAAGCCAGCAAGATTCATCATGGGAGATATTGGATCACTTGGTCTTGGAGCTTTATTTGCTGTAAATACAATTGCTATTGGAGAGATCGGCTCTATATTTTTCTTAGGTTTTGTTTTCTATATCGAAGCATTAAGTGTACTTATACAAATCATCGGCAAATATATTTTTGGTAAAAAAGTATTCCTTATGGCACCTATACATCATCACTTTGAGATAAAAGGCTGGAGTGAAGAAAAAACTATTATGAGATTTTGGATAATGCACTTTATTTTCGTAGTCTTTGGTATTTGGTTGGCTTTACACTAATTTGACACTAATTTGAAATGAAATATCTAAATTGGAAAGAAGAAAAAATATTAGATGATTCACCAGAATCCATAAATAGAATGTATGATAATGGTTTTGTTTTTACTCGTATAGATAAAGGTGTGATGCAACAGACTAGAAGTATTAGAATTGATTTAAATAAATTTGAATTAACAAGTGAGAATAGAAGAATACTTAGAAAAGGTGAAGAGATTGGATTTGAAAGTCATACAATCCCCTATCCAAACTATTCTTGGGAAATAGGTAAAATTGCAAAAAATTTTTATGATAAAAAAGCTGGTGGAGCTTTTTCTGCTAATAAAATAAAAGAGTTAATAACAACAAATCACAATTTTAATTCTTTTTTATCATTTTTAAATATAGGTTATGTAATATGTTATAAAAATAATCATATAATTCACTATTCATATCCCTTTTACGATATAGAGAAAGCACCGAAAGATATGGGGCTTATAATGATGACGAAGATCATATCAGAATCAAAAACTGAAGGATTAAAATATATTTATCTAGGATCATTACAAAGACCGAGTGATGTATATAAACTACAATTTTCTGGAATAGAATGGTTTGATGGAAAAGAATGGAAGACAGATTTGGAGGAGGTGAAGAAGGTGTTGGAGGGGTAATTATTTTATTTAACAATCATCTTCCAGTATAATAAATCCATGTCTCCTAATCCAAAACACATTCATTTCATCGGTATTTGCGGTGTTGCAACTAGTGCACTTGCAATCGCTTTTCACAATGCTGGTTACAAAGTAACCGGCTCAGATAAAGGATTCTTCCCTCCTGTATCAGATGAATTGGAGAAGCATAAAATAAACTTCTATGCTGGTTGGCACCCTGAGAATATGGGCAATCCGGATTTCGTAGTTGTAGGAACTGCATCAGGAACTCAGAATCCTGAGACAAATTTTGCAAAAGAAAATAACATCCCAATATATTCATATCCAGAAGCAATAGGTAAATTTTTTGTAAAAGAATATTCTATAGTAAGTACAGGTACCTGGGGGAAAACATCTTCAACTGCTTTGCTATCTTTTATATTCGAACAAGCAAAACTTAATCCAAGTTATATGTTTGGTGGTATTTCCCTATCACATGAATCTTCAGCGAAACTTACCGACACCAAGTATAGTATTTTTGAAGGTGATGAATATAAAAGCTCCCCAACTGATACAACACCAAAATTTGTATACTATAAACCAACCCACCTATTACTTTCAGCAGTATCTTGGGACCACGCTGATCTTTATCCTACTGAAGAGAGTTACTTCAATGTCTTCAAAAACCTAATTTCAAATATTCCGAATACAGGATTGTTAGTTGTTAATTCTGACAATGAAAAAGCAAAAGAATTGGTTCAAAGCTCTCTAGATAAAAAGGTTATATGGTATGGGAAAGAAAATGCAGATTATATTTATTCAGATTTAGTTCAAAATACTTCAGGTCTAAACTTCAATATCAAGTATAAAGAAAATACATTCAAAATTTATTCTGAAATGATTGGGTCTTTCCAAGCTGAAAATATTACTGGGTGCTTTGCAATGGCACATTCGATTGGAATAAATCCTGAAGATATAATAAAAGCTATAGCGAATTTCAAAGGATTAAAAAGAAGATTAGAAAAAAGATATACTAGTAAGGTTACAATCTTTGACGATATTGCTCATTCTCCTGAGAAAGCAAAGACTGTATTAGATAATATTAAAAAAATATATAGTGGAAAAGTAATAGCTATTTTTGAACCAAATATCGGTGGAAGAAGTCGAGAATCAGTGTCGAAATACAACAACGCTTTTCTAAATGCAGATGTAGTTATAATTCCACGACTTACAAAGCTAAAGATTGCAGAGAATAGTTCTGAACAACCGATGGATGGTGAGGAATTAGCTCAAGCTATTTCAAAAACAAATAAAAATGTAATTTATATAGAAGATGATAATACTCTTGTTAGCAGAATCGTAGAAATAGTAAAAGATTTGGATAATACTAAAAACAACAATGTTATTGCCTTTTTAGGTTCTCACGGTTTTAGAGGAATGATAGAACAGACTATTACTTCCCTTCATCAACAATCTCTGTAGAGACAGTAGTATCCTCAATTTTCTTTATAAGTAAAGTAATACCGCAGTGATTACACTCAATTACCATACCTTCACTTATTGAAGGATAACTTGAAAGGTCAATTTCATTCTTACATTCCGGACAAATTGCTGTAAAATCTTTTTCCATAGGGTCTTCTAATAGTACCGAAAACATTGTAATATATCAAGGTGATTACAATTCAAGAAAAACTACCAAAACTCTCTAGAGCACTAGAAATGAAGGAATTATACTTCAAAAGAGAGGATTTGCATCCTTATGGCTCTCATAAAGGAAGATCTATTCCTGTCATGATTGATATTTATATAAAACAAGGTATAGAGCATTTTGCTATATCATCGTCTGGAAATGCTGCTTTGGCTGCTGCTTACCATATCGAAAAATTAAACAAACATTCGGATAGAAAAATATTACTTGATATTCTAGTGGGTCAAAAAATTACAACAAAAAAACTTAGGAAGCTAGAGCAATTTGGAAGTGATTATATTAAGATTACTTCACATCAAAGACCACTGCAGACACTTTTTGAAATAATAAAAGATACAAAAATAAAACCATTGCGTCAATCAAATGATAACAGTGCATTAATTGGTTATTCAGCACTTGCACAAGAATTATTAGAAATCGATGATTTACAAGCGGTTTTTATAGGAACATCATCAGGAACTACAGCAGAGGCTTTGGCGCAGTATTTCAAGGACAATAATAGGAATATTGAAATGCACATAGTTCAAACTTCTTCTTGTCATCAAATAGCAAGTAACTTCGTAGATGATCCAGTAATAGATGAAGTATCAATTGCTGATGCAATAGTCGATCATACTGCACTTAGAAAAGACATACTTTCACAATTAATCAGAAACAGTAATGGTAGTGGATGGATAGCTTCAAATGAGCAGATTAAGATTGCTCAAGAAATGAGTGAGAAATATGCAGGTGTACAAATATCAACAAATAGCGCTCTTTCATTAGCTGGGCTTATGCAAGCTGTTTATACAGGTAAAAAATGGTCAGGATCAGTGATCTGTATTATTTGTGGGGATTAATTAGAGATTTCTAACTATTTTGATAAATTTTTCCCCTCTTTCTTTTCTTGATATATCTATTCCAACCGCATCGAAAGCAGGGCTGAACAATACAATATCACCTTTTATAGCATTATCTCTGGCATAAAATAATGCCTGATCAAGTGATGGAACTTGCACGAATTGGCAATCGTTTAATGATTCTAGTGCCGGTCTAATACCCAAACTACCACTACCGGGCAATAATATCACCGTCTTTGTGTATTTTGAGATTTCTTTTAGTAAAATAGAATAATCATAACCAGTATATGCACCGCCAAGAATAAGTATTACATTTTTATTATTTGATAATGATTTCAAAGCTGAAAGTGTAGAATCTGGCGATATAGAACTAGCATCATTATAATATTCAACATTTTCAACTTTTTTAATGAATTCTACGCAGCCTTTTTGAGGTTGGAGATTCTGTATCACTTCTTGTATCTCATCATTTTTTACTTTAAACAATTCACAAGTCTGTATAACTAAAGCAATATTGTCTTTATGGTGTGAAATCTTTGAATCAATTCTCCAATCTGGCGGGACCATATTCGATCTTGTTCTTAAAATTTTAGCTTTTGAATTTATATTCTTCTCTTTCTTTATTATGTCAACGACTTCATCTGGCGCTACAATAAAATTATTATATGTCTGAAAATTTAATATGCCAAAATCGACATTCGATGTAATAACTGCAACATGAGGACTTATATGCATTTCATAATAATAATCCAAAAGGTTTTCAGGAATCCTTACAATGACGACATCATCTTTTTTAATCTTTTTTAAATGTGTTAATACACCACAATCAGTATCAGGATCAATAAGGAACAATCCTTGGTCCTTGTATTCAGAAAAAGATTTTTTCAAAGTTGCATGTATCATTGTGGTTACAGAACTTTTTCCATACTGTCCCATAACTCCGATCAAGGTTACCGGTGGTGACAACTTGAAAAATAATGTTTCTGGATATTCTATTTTTATCTCCGCTTGAATCGCTTTCTTTAGGAAGATTGATTTCTTTGAAATTTCAGAAGAAATGATAATTAGATCGAAATTTACTAATTCATTAGCATCAACTTTTCCAAGTACCATCTTTTCAATACCAATTGCATTTAATTGATTAGCAGTAGACTTCAATCTACTTTCTGTACGCATATCAAAAACCGTAATAATTGCCTTATTTTTACAGAGGAATTTAATATCAGGCAGCATTTCACCATGTGGACCTAGCCCAATAATTGCTATTTTTTTACCGTTAAAGAATTCTTTATAGCTCACAGATACACATTATACTAAATCATGTCTATCATCAACTTTGACACTTTCAATTAACTTTTTTACTTTAATTAGCTCTTGTAATAGTGCTTGTAGCTTGGTCGATTCTTCATCGTTGGTTTGTTCAAACATAGCAAAAGAAGATAATTTCCTCAAAAAAAGATTGTATATATCATTGAAGTATTTTTCTAATATATCGATATTGTCATCAGAGACGAAACCTTGATCACGAATAGTAAATATAATAGATGGTCGATTCACACCCTCAAAATACAATAGATCATTAGAAATTACACCTTCAACTGATGGAGATATGGTATTATATATTTTCATTTATTTTTTTATTATTAATAATGTTAGTATTTTGCATTTACACTGATATAACTATTTTTAGTTATGATTACATGATCCAAAACATTTATACCTATTATCTTCCCTGCGGTTATGAGTTGATGAGTTATGTCAATATCCTGTTCACTCGGATTAGTAATATTGGAAGGATGATTGTGTGCAAGAACTACAGCAGTAGCACTGTACTCTATGGCAGGCCTAAAAACCTCTCTAGGATGCACGATATTGGTATTTATCGTGCCAATAGATATAACCTCGTCGTGAATGATGCGATTGTGGCTATTTAAGTATAGACCACGCAAATGCTCCTTTGGAAGATTGTGCATGTCTTTTAGATATTCATATACATCTTTTGCATTACGAATCACAGTAAAACCTGAATCATTTTTTTGATATATTCTTCTACCTATCTCTCCACAAGCAACGATAACTGATGCTTTAGCTAAAGGGATATTCATCTCGATTGAAAGTCTAGTTACATCTTTTTCTGACATAATACTCTTCCCTCCATATTCTCTTATAATCCTAGATGACATTTCTAATATGCCTTCTGTCTTTGAACCAGTATTCAACAATACCGAAAATAATTCTTGAAGAGACAGAACATGCGGACCCTGCTTTATCAATTTTTCTCTTGGTTGATTCTCCAAAGGCAAATCATGCACCTTCAATATATATTCTCTATTAGAATTATCTAAAAAAAGATTTGTATCTGCGACATCGTAAATTCTATTTTTCTGATAAATGTTTTTAATCTTTGTAATCATAAAAACATTATAGCCAAAAATAAAATACGCCCACAAGAGCGTATTTTATAAAAATTTTATCAAAATTTCATAACTCTGTGGATAAACACAGGTTTTAGAGGGAATTTATTATAGAGTCTCAATTAGAACCATGTTTGTCTGCTTTGCAATTCCAAAAGGCATTCCAGCAGCAATAACTACTTTATCGTTCTTTGCCCCAATTTTATACTTTAGAGATGTCTTTCTAACAATAGCCATGATTTGATTGATAGTTGTAAACTTTGTAATCAAAACAGGATAACAACCAAATGTTAGAGCGAGTTTCTTTGCTGAACTTTCATTTGAAGTAAGAGCAATAACATTCTCTGCTGGTCTGTATCGAGCAACCATTCTCGCTGTATGACCAGATTCTGTAAGTGCTACGATAAACTTTGCTCTTATATCGTGACAAGCAACAACTGCAGCTCTAGACACAATATCAGTTATATCATGCAAATCCTCGTATTGTGCTATGTGTTCAGTAGTATAAACATCCTTCTCCACCTTAAGAGCGATACGAGTCATCATCTTTACTGATTCAACTGGAAAATCTCCAAGGGTTGTTTCTTCAGAAAGCATGATTGCATCTGTACCATCAATAATCGCATTTGCAACATCAGAAACTTCTGCTCGTGTTGGAACTGGACTCTTAATCATTGATTCAAGCATTTGAGTAGCAGTAATAACCGGCTTTCCAAGAGCATTGCACTTTTGGATTAAAGTTTTCTGTGCAAGTGGAACATCTTCCGCAGGAATTTCGATAGCAAGATCGCCTCTAGCAACCATAATCGCATCAGAAAGATTTATTATTTCATCAATATTTTCCAAAGCTTCTGGAGTTTCGATTTTTGCAATAATTCCAGCTTTTGACTTTGCTTTATCTAAAATAGTTCTTAGTTCGGTAATATCTGAAGGCCTTCGTACAAATGAAAGAGCGAAGAAATCTACATTATTCTTTAGACCGAATTCTAGATCTTTTCTATCCTTTTCAGTAATTGAACTAATAGAAAGATAAGCACCAGGAAGATTAACCCCCCTCTTACTTTTTATTTCACCTCCAACAACAACCTTTGTGATAACTTCTTTACCTTTTATATCTGTGATTTGTAATTTCTTTTTTCCATCGTGTAATAGAATAAATCCACCAACCTTAACTTCTTTTGGTAGTAGAGGATAATTTACAAAAACTTTCTTTTCATTTCCCACAACTTGTTCAGTAGTAAGAGTAAAAGTTTGACCTTCTTTTAGAGTTACAAGACCATTTTCAAAATCACCTATTCGAATCTTAGGACCTCCTAAATCTTGCATTATAGCAATAGTCTTACCTGTTTTTGCCATAACTTTTCTAAGATT
This sequence comes from uncultured Candidatus Saccharibacteria bacterium, assembly GCA_964629235.1. Classification (GTDB taxonomy): domain Bacteria; phylum Patescibacteriota; class Minisyncoccia; order Phycocordibacterales; family PALSA-1337; genus CAIOGI01. The sequence goes on from CAZVQB010000012.1 coordinate 12,696, forward strand.
GTCTACACGCCCTTGATGCTCTTCAAAGTTACCGTGTGAGAAGTTTAGTCTCATCACATTCATTCCCGCCTCTACTAGATCAGTAAGCTTCTCAACTGTCTCAGTTGCTGGGCCAATAGTACAAACAATCTTAGTCTTCTTGCCGTTATTCATCAGAATTTATTTATTAATTAATAGGAGTACATGGTACTATATTTTCCCCTATTTTGCAAAAATATTATAGAGGTCTTGGTATTGGTTGAAATTTATCTGGATCTATAGTTCTAGTAAAACAAGCTAAGCCCGCTTCGTGTTTCCAATTAGTTGAATCTCCAATAATAGTTGGGTAAGACATATCATAAGCATAACTTGCACCATATGCTCCTCTACCCTTAGTATCCTCTGATTTCAAAGCAAATTTTGCACAAACTTCAAATGATTTATCACTTTTAACATTGTATACATAATCTGAAGAATCTTCTGGATCTTTCGGAATAGTAACGCCATATAAAGAATCGTTAAGATCATCAAGTTTTGTAGGAAGTTTACCTTTTTGCTGCCATGAACTTACCACATTGCTTTGAATATTCTGAAGATCACTTATTCTTTGATTATCAAATCTAATGTTTCTCTGTTTAGTTGGTGAACCTACTGTTATAAAACCAAAAACAATACTTACTACAATGATAGCAAGTCCAACATAAGAAAGAACCGCTTTACCTTTTGAATCTTGATTTATTTTTTCTAGAATATAATAAGCAAAGACGATTCCAAGAATAACAAGAATCGCTAGAACTTTATAGACAAAACGTACTGATATTTCTCCATTTAAATAAGTATTTATAAGAGTAATTAGGTCACCAGCAATAACTACGCCAGTTAAGAAAAGTGTAAGATAAATTCTCCATCTGCGTACCCAGATCTCAGCTTTTTCAGGAATACTTCTTATATCCTTCTTTATCAGCCATTCAACCACATAAAGAATAGGCGTAAGAACAATAAGAATAGAAATAGGCCAAGCTACTGTATTTGAATAAAAGTAACCTGCCAATGCATCTGGAAAATAATAGTTAATTACACTGAATGATAAATTAATAAGAGCAACTATACCCGCATAAAGTGCTATGGTTGCTGTTAAATGATAGAAAAAGTCCTTGGGTGTTGTTTTATTTTGCTGATTCATAATTACTGTATTATACCACAAATATCCACAACTACTTTCTGTGCGCGTGCCAGGATTCGAACCTGGGACCCCCCGAGTATCAGTCGAATGCTCTACCAACTGAGCTACACGCGCATATTTTATTTTCAAACCTTATAACTTAATTACCATCCTTACGCCTGAGCCTACCAAGACAGCTACACGCGCATATTTTATTTTCAAACCTTATAACTTAATTACCATCCTTACGCCTGGGCCTACCAAGACAGCTACACGCGCATGTAAAAGAAAATATATCAAAGTTATGACTAAACTGCAATTAAATTGATTAAAAACAAAGTCGCACCCGAGAGTGCGACTTTAATTGATTCACTGATTTGCCTTATAAATCTGCCTCGGCCAATCTGTGAATAGATTCGAGTCGACGTCGTTTTGTGTCATCGGGCCAACCCATCTCGTAATTATGACCAGTATATATAACAATATTGTACCGGCCCCTATTCCCCAGAACAAAAAGTTCCGGAGATGTGACTGTTTTGTGATTTTTTCGACACACTGATCGAAATCAGTACGTCTGAGTACTCCCAATCCATTTTTCACAACTCCTTTCCTCTTTGGTCGTGGTGCCAACCAAAGAACTATTCAATACAATAGTATCACACTATCTTTATTATGTAAATAGAGAAAAAACCCTAGTTAATTAGGGCTATTTCAAACAATCAAAACCGTTCTCTATTTTGTTCCGTTCATCCGGTTAGTACCTCTATAGAGGGTACCAACCTATGTCCTTTCTCTCGCGGACTGAGTGTTCACTTTTAAGTTGTAGAACAATAAACTTTGTCTTATGTATAAATACATAAGAAATCGACACGGTCAGATAGTAATCTAAAAAGATTAAAATCGAGATTCAAATTGAAATAATCCACGAGCAGCTTCCGCTACCCGTGCCTTGTTACGACTTACTCCC
>CAZVQB010000013.1:0-14607 GCA_964629235.1 uncultured Candidatus Saccharibacteria bacterium
ATGCCTTATCCACGCCGCCAGCGTTCATCCTGAGCTAGGATCAAACTCTTAACTAAAATGAACGGAACAAAATAGAAAACAGAAATCTTTTAAATTTATATCTTTATTTGCGCCTTTTTTAGCTGCATTTTTTTGATCTTTGCCCTTGTCAATTGTGAATAAAATTGACGGGAATCATTGTTGTATATAGACATTAGACTTGCACGTAATTCAAATATGATATGAATACGTTTCTAATGCATAACTTAATAAATTGTCGAAAAACTCATTTAAATAGCCTTAACATAAGGCGTGGATAGTATTCTATATGAAGTAAAATTAAAGTCAAGCGGTATTATAGATTACTGTCTTTTTTTACAATAATAATCTCATTTTGATGATTATTTTGATCAGGTTTTATCGGAGTTTCAGTATAAGAATTCATGCTTTCTTTTGTTTCATTTTTATTTTCATTTTCTTCATTCAATAGCTTTTTGAATTCTTTAAGATGACGAATAATATGATGACCGAATACATAGTGCATTATCAAAGCAGCTAAGCCTATTAAAATTATTGCTAACAGTATATAAACTATATACTGCTTGATAAATTTGGTAATTAGAATAGGTGGTTTAACATCTACAGATACATCTCTTACATTATGAGCTTTATCTATTGCACGCACGACAACACGAAGATTACTACCCGCTTTTAAAGGTACTTGATATGGACTTTCTGTCTCAACAAACACAGGTGATTCGGTCAAAGGTTGACTCTTATCTATCACTCCAACTTCATAATGATCTACACCTGACAGATTGTCAGTTGTAAAGAATGAAATCAGTGTCCTTTCAACAAGAGCTATAGATGCAACCACATAATTTGATTCTGGTTTAAAATCAGCTGGCGGTACAGTATCCAATTTAATTAAAAAGTGCGTTGTACTTCCCCACACTCCATTTTTTGAAGCTTTTATATGAAAATACCAAAGTCCATCTGATAGATTTTCATATGATCTTGTAGTCTCAGTTGAATCAATAATATTGTCAGGAATAGTTGATGGTTTATTATCTAATTCAAAACTATATCCGTCAAAGGATGCCCCTCCATCCCAAGATATTACTGGATTATTATTGTTATACCAATCGCCTTGGAACGGGTGTGTCTCTGAAAAAACATTCAAACCTTCTGGCGCTTTCGGTATTATTGAATAATTTGCTTTTATACTGTCAAAAGTAACTTCTGTGCCCAACCCATTGTTAAGTAATAAAGTAGATTCATTGCCGATTCTTACGCTTGCCAAACCCGTCTTTAAAGCTTTAAAAGTAATAGAGCCAATCTGACCGGAAGCAGTAACAATACCATTTGGCACGACACCAACATAACTTGCAGTACCTTTAGTATTATCATATTTAGGTGGCTCTACCCAAACTCCGATGATAGAAGAACCGTTTGATGGCTTTATTATAGATAATTTATCTTTATCAAAAATAATCTTTAACTCAATACTATTTATACTATTACCTTTTGTATTTAATAAAATTGGTACTTCAAAAGTGGATCCCTCTACGAACGACCCTGTTCTAGGTGAAAAAGATATCTCGGCTCTAGGTACAAGCTTTGAAGCATCAATATTTGAATACTGAGCAAAAGAAACTTTATCTGTATGAACAGATAGAAATAAAAGAAGTATAATTTTTATTGCGTTTTTTAAAATCATACATTTGAATTATCTATATTTTCATCAATCAACTCTTCAGCTTCATCGAGATCTTTTTTCAATGAAGATAATTTTCTATTCTTTATATCTTCTCTTAATATATCCAATGATTTATGAACTGTTTCTTTAATTTTTCTAGAATTTCTTTTTATTTTTTTGCTATCTGGATTAGTTTTAATTCTCCAAGTTTGGTAAATTACCACAATTAAAAGGAGTACTGGTAGTATATAGAACTCCCATCTTATATCTGAAAATAGATTCCCAATGGTTATAGTTATGTGTTCAGAAGGCGGACTATTTCTACCATCTCTAAGTATTAGAGTTCCTGTAACATTATAAATTCCAGATTTTAAAGAATTAGGAACTAGTATAGAAAAATCTCCGTTTTCATCTGTGTTCCCATTTATAAATATTTTTGTTCCACTCTCAGATATATAAGTTAACAATATTTGTTCTTTAGGAAAATCAGTCTGTCCGTTAATAGATGGATTCCCATATTTTGAACTAAGATAAATTTCAGGCGGAACTAAACTCGGTTGAATTTTTGGAGGCTCTTCAACTTCTTTTGGTTTTTCAATCTCTTTTACCTCTTTCTTAATTTGAGCTTTTTTAATATTTATACTTGCTTTACCTAGACTAGCTCGTAAGTCTGTACCGTTACCATCGTTTGCCAATACTTGCCCACTTGATATTGATATAGATCCAGTTCCTTCACTTAAAGCTCTTAATCGAATGGTCACTACTTCTCCGTATGATCCGGCAAATCCAGTAAGAGAAACCCCCTCAAAATTGGCAGTATTAAATGATTTCGAAACACTAGGTTCAGTAACCCAAAAATTTAAAATTGACCCCACTTTTGATATAGATTCGACGGATAGTATCTCTGGAAACTTTACTGTTCCAGAGATAGCATTTATTGATTGATCACTGTTTACTATTATTTTCAACACAACAGTGTCTCCAACTGCATAGTTAGAATTCGATGGCGATATACTAAGACTAGCCGCTCTAGCAGAAAAAGGCAGAGCGAATGTGAAAAATAATAAAAATACTATCTTATAAATTTTAACCATACTTGTCTCACGCCAAAGAAGGCGAGCACTGCAAGTATTATAGCAATAATTCCATAACGTAGGTACCATTTTATTTTACCAATTGGGTAAAACTCCACGACCCTTTCATTGCCAGCATTATCTACAGCCTTTATATAGATTTTTGAATGTAAATCTTGTTTTTCTAGAATAAATGGACTCGTCACTGTCTTATATTTATCCAAGAAACCTTCTCTAATCTCATAATGATCCATACCGGAATCTTTATCCTGAGTTGCAAAAACTATTACATTTTTATTATCAAACGCATCACCACTCTTAGTAATATTTGGTTCAAATATTTCTGGTGGTACTATGTCCTTTACCAAACTATCCTTCATATCAGAAATTGATTTTGTAGTATTTATAGGTAGACCAATTGTAACGACACTATTCTTAATCTCCGTACCCAGTCCATCATTTTTTAAAACTTTAGTATAATCAAAAATAATATTTCCTTGATTCTTATTATTCTGATGTATAACTATAGAAAAAAGTAATAATTTCTCACCTGACGCTCCACCTGGAGTTATTCCAGAAAATTCTATTTCTCCCTTATTTCTTTCGATTGGATTCTGTAGCCAAAAATTTATATTCGAATTACCGTCATGTATTTCTTTAATATCAACGATATCTTTCGGAAAAATGATCTTACCATCTACAGCATTTATCACTTCACCTTGTGTATCCAATTCAACTTTTAACAGATAGTCATCTGGCGACACTGAGATCTCTGTATCATTTTTATAAACATCAAAGTACATTTTTGAAGCAAAAACATTATTTGTTTCAAAAAGAAAAGTAATTATGATCAATACGAAAGTAAATATTTTTTTATTCATATTATCCTGTCCAATTAAATGCCATTATACTAAAATCTATCAAATCAACCTTCTTGTCACTGTTTAAGTCTATCTTTGATGGTGGATTGGGTTTTTTATACCAGAAAGCTGCTATAGAGAAGTCAACTAGATTTACTCTACAATCAGAGTTTAGATCTCCTCTGACACTACATTCTTTTGCATCTATTGGAACATTTTTATTTCCAACAATGAACCCCACGGTATTACTGAATTCACTAATCTGATCATTTATTGCGGATTTTGATTTCGTATGATGTTGACCGAGTTCAACCTCAGATGAATCAAAATTTAAAAGATAAATACCATCTTTATCTGCTTTTTTATTCTTAAAAATTTCCTTCTCTGAATTTATACTAATAACAACATTAGATTCTGGAACACTTTGTCCAAAAATAGCTATATTGTCTCCTCTTTTAACTTCCTTTTTATCAACTGATATTGTAGGTGCGATGAATATTCCACTAATATTTGTAGTTACTCCAGAAGTTATGAAGACAGGAAAGGTGAATAGATTAGATTTAATATTGCTTTTATCTTCACCATAAACACCGAATGTATAGTTACCTGATGTAAGACCGTTTAATGTTGCTCCAAAATAACTATCTGGTCCAGCAATGGTTGTTAATACCAACTGACCATCTTTTAAGATACTTACTCTACTGAGTGGATAAGCTCTTCCAGAGAAAACTACTCCTGAATTACTACTTGAACTAGCTCCTCCACCACCCCCTCCTCCTCCGCCCCCACCGCCTCCTCCACCTCCGCTACCTCCTGACGATACAGGTGTAGCTGAAACTTGAGTTGAAGTTGCTATAAAGTTTCCAAAAATATCCTTAACTCTTACAATAAAATAATATGTTGTAGAATTTGTTAATCCAGATATTGTAGATGTTAGTACATTACCCAATGAATTGTATGTATATGGACCTCCAGATGTAGTTGAGTACCCTGTACTATAACTTGTTGCTGTCCAGCCAGAAAAACCGGTTGAAGCAGTCCATGATAAAGTTACTGAGCTATCTCCAGCGGTTGCAGAGACTGTAGGGGTTGAAGCGAAAGGATAACGCAAAAACCCAGCACCTAGATTATAGAGTGCTGATGAGCTAGTACCTAATGCTATTTCAGCAATATTACTCCAAAGTTGAAACCCAGCAGATGTAGAATAGCCCCCAGGTGCAATCACAGGATCTAAAACTTTAAATGAACTAGAATTGAACTCCTGAGCGAAAATTGTCTTAGGAAAAAATATAGATATAGCTAGTATTAGAATAAATATGTTTTTTCTAATCACGATCTTCTAACTTATTTACCGATATTAAGAGATGCTACTTCAACTATTATATTTGCTTTAGGATCATAAAGAAATGCTTTTCTTGAGACTGTATACATCAAAACCTCGTCACCTATTTTTGCATTTGCAAAAAATGGATTGTTTGCTAGCGGAGTTGTATCAGAAATCGTCGCAATAACTGGAGTTTCACCTGTAGGAAGATCTATGATCTTACTAACTTTTGCAACAACTTCTATTATTTTTTCTTGAGCAAGTTTATTTGGATCTTGTTTTAGAACACGTATTTTATTGTAATAAATTGCTGCCGCAACGCCGGCTGCTATCACCAATAGTATCAGTATGATTACTAATTTATTACTTCCACGATTTGCACTAATTGATTTATTTATTTCTGGTTCCATATATTTTAAATTATTAAATAATTATTTCTTTACAGGTGCAGCGGGAGTTACAGGAGTATTTGTAACTGGTGCTGTAGGTGTATTTATTTGAGTATCTAGAGCTATAGGAGCAACTTCTAGAATTTTATTATTCTCTGAATCATAAAGATAAGCTTTCTTTGCTTTTGGATACATTATTACCTTATCCCCTACTTTTGCTTTCCTGAAGAAAGGTTGATCCTTTAACTTTTCTAGATCAGTGACTGTGGCAATAGTTGGTACTTCACCTTCAGGTAATAAAATGAGAGATCTAACACTTGCAAGTATTTTATCCGAATCATTTGCTGCACCTGGTGCAGTATTCAAAGCGTTAGCTTTTTTATACAGATAAAAAGCTGTTCCACTCAATGCAATAAGTAACACTATAAGTAACGGTACTAAGATTTTTTTCATATTTATTTTAAATTAATAATTAACAAACTTTATCCTGCAATTTTAACACGATCAAAACCAATACCAAAATATAATTAACTATTACACTTTAGTATTTTTTATTGTGTAATACTTTCTGAAGAACTAGGAGCTGGAGCTGCTTCAACAGGTGCTGGTGCAGACTCTGTAACTACTGGTTCAGGCGTAGAAACAGTTGGTTGGGATTCGGTAGTCACTGGTATTGTATCGGTAGTAGTTATATTTGTAGCAGGTTGCTCAGTAGTTGTTTGAGTAGTACTTTCAGTATTTACTGGACTTATCTGCTCTGTAGATTCACTAGTTAGTGGTTGTGTAGATGTAGGAGTGACTGTAGTTGTATTTGAACTTGGTGTTGTAGTTGATATTACATTTACTTGATTTGTTGTGGTTGTAGAATTATTATTTACTTCTTGTTTTGGAGTTTCATTTATTACTGGAACAACTTGTACATTATTTTGTATATTCTGATTCTCTGTTTTTACTTCTTCAGATTCAAAAGTCTTTGCACCCTTCACTGCTAGTGCAATCCAACTGAACTGTACATCTTCTGAAACTGATTTGTTTAATGTGATTGTAAATCCTTTCTTACTCTTATTTGTTATTAAGAATCTTATATCTTGATTAAATATCGCCTCAACTGCTGATGCGCCTTGATCAGTACTTGTTGATTCATTCAAAGATATACTTGTATTTACTATTGGTTGTTCTAGATATTCTTTATCAAATACAACTGTTACCTTCTTTGTTCCCTTCTTTACAATTGCAAATCCTGCTGTATCAGTTGTGAAGTATGGAGTTCCAAAGAATTTAACATCACTCATAATTGATAGCGAACTTGAAGCTGAACCGATACTATCTACTGTCAGTGAACCGTTTACTATTAGTGATCCTCCGAATGTTAATCCTGAACTTGTTGCCATCATAGCTTTTAGATCGAATAGTTTTACAGACTCAAGCGCAGATATCCTTGATTCAAATATTGTACTTGTTGCAACTAGTGATGATGTTGTAGAAGCTAATTCACTTATTGTTGCATTATTAGCTGTTAATGTTTTATTTAGCACTTCGAGTATACTCATTGAACTTGAAGCGATAAGAGCTGAACTTGAAGATGCAACCCCTGAAACTTCATCAGAAAGTCTTGCAAATCTATCAGATATAACTTCTAGACCTATTATTTGATTTCCAACTATCTTATCTGCTCTTACTTCGCCAGCAAAGAATGCATTACCATTTGTATCAAATGTTATCATCGGCTTAGCTGAAGTTGTAGTTCCATTGTCTGTACTTGTTGCAGATGAATCGATATTTGGAACTTTATTTCCAGTTATTGTTAGTTTTCCATCTATTACACTCATTGCAAATCCTTCAACATTTGAATATGGAGAATTTATATTTATTGATTTTGTATTCAAATCGTCAGTTGAAACTGTTAGACCCTCAATTGTTTTTGACGATAATAGATTTGAGAATATTTCTGGACTTATAATACTTGATACTGCTGATACTCTGTCTGTAAATATTTCTGATTTTGCATAGTTTCCGTTTTCTCTTACTTCTTTCATATTTGTTAAGAAAGATAGAACGTCCATACTTGTTGTAGCATTGTTCTCAAGCATCCAATCTTCCATTGCAACATCAACAGATGTACCGTTGTAATCAACAAGATTTACGAACATCATTACAGTTCCACATTTTCTTGCAGTATGGTCATTTGCATCTTCTGGACAAGGTGTAAGCTTACTTGTATCTAGATTCTCAAGAGCCTTACCTATAACGTGTCCGGATAGAGTTGCCTTCATTGCATGTCCAGCGACTGATGAGACAGTTAGATAATCTCCTATCTTAATATTTCCATTTTCTGTAGATACCTTAACAGGAACTCGTCCGATAAGACCTATTGGATATGCATTCTTAGTATATGCACCAGCTATAAATCCAGGAGCTGTAGAAACCACTCCGAGAGTTACTCCTTGATAATTTGCAGGTGACTTCAATACCCCATGTGGATTATTTGAGTCTATTATTACTACATCTCCAGGTTCTAGAGAATCTGTTGATGTATAATTTTCAGCAAGGTCGGCACCTCCAGAGAAGAATCCTCCATTTTCTGAAGAATATATATTTCCATTAGATGTAACACGCAGCATATTTGAACCACTAGTCTGAAGTGTAAGTAGATCCTGTCCATTGTTCAAATAATATGAAGTAACTGTAGGAACACTGATATTTCTGTATGGATAAACTAGACCTCCTCCACTACTTAGATAAACATCAGTCATAGGTCCACTCCATGATGGGAATTCACGTCTGAAGTTTATGATAACTTGAGCCCAAGTTTCTCCACCTGTATTGTAAATACTTGTTGAAGGTTTATCAATTGTCCTAAATGAAGTTGTAGCGAGACCAGCTTGAGAGTTTGCAACCTTAACTTCCATAGTTACATATTTATCTGCAGTTTGCTTCCAACCAAAAGTAGCATTTGCAGAAAGTGCTGGAACCTGCATTTGTTCAGAAACATATTGTCCATCTGAATACCAACCTGCATCATATATTTGTGTTGTATTAGATAGGTTACCGTTAATGATCACATATTTACCGTCTGGTCTTTGGAATGCCACTGAACCTGGTCCAACAGCATTAATCATAGTTGGTCCAACTGCTGTAACACCAAGCTCTGTAACACCAGACAACGCTGATGCAGCAGGTCCTGTACCTCTAGGGATAATATGGTTTGTAGTTGTAAGTCCATTACCATTCATTACCAAGAATGTACCGTCAGCCTTTGGGATGATCAAACCTCCCTTTCCAAACAGTGATGTTGTCAAAGGTGCTCCAATTGAACTTGCTCCTGTTTCAGGATTTATAAGATTTGTAGTTAGTTGTCCAACTCCAGTTGTTGTGTCTCCAGCAATTATCTCCCAGAATCCATCAGCTCTTTGGAATGCCAGAGCTCCGCAACCTACCGTTGTTGTTGTAAGAGCAGTACCCGCAGTGAATTGTTTTGTTGCTGGATTGTAATTCATTGTTGTTGTAATACCGACCAATCCATCTGCAACTCCAGGAATGATCTTATACATATTATTCTTCAAGGGTATAGCTAGGAATCCGCAGTTTGCTGCTGTTGTAAGTGTCGGTCCAGCAAGCATTGTACCAGTTGTATTTCTAACTGGATCATATATAGATGATGTAGTTTGTCCCGCAAATGCTGCTGTAGCGCCGTGGACAATGGTATATGTACCATCATTGTTTAATATTGCAGAAGCACCTAGACCAGCGTTACCAGTTAGAGCTGGTCCAGCTGTGAATGTATTTGTCTGAGGATCGTAGATGTTTGTTGCTGTTGAGAAGTTTCCAAGAACCACAAGGAATTTACCATCAGGTCTCTTCAGAGCAAATCCTCCGATACCATTTGCCGCTGTTGGTATACTACTTCCTGATTGTGCTGAGAATGTCTGTGTACTTGGATCATACAAAGCAGCATTTGCAGCAGGAGTTGTTAGAGCAGCGATTATAACAAAAGTATTATTTGGTCTTTTAATAACAATTGTACTTGTTCCTGTTTGTGCTTGTGGTATTGGTGGATGAGCGTTTGTTGTTGTACCAGCAAAATATCCAGTTGTACCAATCATTGTAGATTGAGGCATACGTCCCGTTGGCAGATAGACTCTATCTGATTGCGACTCTGCACGATTCAATATTGGTCCAGCGACAGTCTGTTGTGCAAACTGATCTGCATTTGCAATATTGAAATCAAATGAATTTTTTCTTAAGAAAGCTGAGTTATCTACAGCAATTTCAAACAATCCTGGTGTCAAATAATCAAGTGGGAATACAGTACTACCAGCACCACTAAACACACCTCTATCATCAAAAATCTTTTTAGGAGTAGGTCTAGCAAAATTTACAGTTATACGAATACAATTATCTGTTGATGAAGCTCGAATAAAATCTCCTGAATTCATTAATTCTTTATCAATTGCATTATTTAGTGGGGTCGTACAGTCACCTGAATTTGTTGCTGTTCTGATTAATATTCTTATACTTGTTGTTGCGTTAACATTTCCAATCATTGGCGCCTGTAAGTCAGCTAGCCATCTTAGAGTTGATGCCTCATTCAAATATGAACTTGATATATCTTCAGAAGTATATCTAGTTGTTGAATTGCCTCCCATTACAAGTCCAGTATCGTAGTTATTTGTTGCTGTTCCTGCCCCAACCAGTATTTGCCATGTTCCATCTTGCTTTAGAATAGACATTGATCCGACACTTATCGCTCCGAGTGCTGTTCCTTGTGCTGTGAATGCATCTGTACTTGGATTATATATATATGAATCACCAGATCCGCCTCCAACTATAACTAGGAATGTACCGTTTTGAAGAGGAATAGCATGTGCTCCATCTCCTAGTGCAGTACCTGGACCATTTGATGTTCTACAAGTAAATGTATTTACTACTGGGTCATATAATGAAGATGCATTAGCTTTTGATAGGACAAGATACTTTCCATCCTGACGTGCGATTGCAACTGAACCATTTCCGTTTATTTCACAACCTGTTCCTAAATCTGGTCCAGCAGCAAAAGCACCTGCAGCATTCACACCTGCAACAGAACCATTTGCACTGGTATATATTCTTGTTGTTGATATATTTGTTCCTCCAACTACGAATAGAGCTGCATAACCTGTGGTACTAGAAGCTACTGGTAAAACAAGTGAGCCCTTTGCTGCGGTTGCACCGAATGCAGGTCCAGCAATAAATGTATCCGCAACAGGATCATAAAGCTGTGTAGTTGCAGCTCCTCCGTTTGTAAATATATATCTGCCGTCTGGTCTCTTGAAAGCGACTGTTCCTGTTGCTGAAGCGGCAGCTGCTGTTGCTGAAGATCCAACTATTACGTTACCTTGTGGATCAATCAAACTTGTTGTTGTTATCACACCTCCATGAACAATACGATAACCCCCACCTGGTCTTGGAAAAGCTTGTGCACCACCTGAAATGATTCCATTTGTAACTTGTGATGAAGCAGTAAATGTTCCAGCTACTGAATCGTAAACATCCATACCTGTTGTACCACCTCCTCTTAGAATAAGATATTTTCCATCTGCTCTGGCAATTGCTAAAGCACCACTATTAATTGATGAAGTTAACGTAGCGCCACCTGTGGTTATTGTTCCTTTTAATGAATTAGGTACAGTACCATCAGATATTTCAAGTATTCCATTTTCATTTACAAGATTTGATCCAACAGTTCCTCCAGCAAAATCTGAACTTGTTGTCTTTACAATACTATTATCCAATCCCTTTATCGTTAGACCTCCGTTATTTGCTACTACAAATTTATCAACCCCTGAAGATTGAAGTGTTAACAGTCCTCCTGTACCTCTTTGATCAAAAACAGCTGTCGCTACTGATGATGAAGTACTTGAAGCTGTAAGTGTAGCTATTGGGGAGCTCGTACCAACACCCAAATTACCAACTGAATCGATAGTTAAGCGAGGTGTTAATGTATTTAAATTATCATTTGCTACTCCGATAACAAGACTGCCCTGTGTCGAAGATGCATAAAAATGTTTTTTGTCTGTTGTTGCAGTTGGATCAGACAAAACTAGTTGTGGCCTTGTAGATGTTGAAATCTGCATAACTCCAAATGGTGTAGAGGTACTAACTCCAATCTGCCCTGTTGTTTTATTGTATATAAATCCTCCTGCACCACCCAGAGAACCTCCATCATTGAATTGGAATTGAGATGTACTACCACCAGCTGAAGCTGCACCAGCATTTATAGTACAAGTTGTTTTTGTTGTATCATCTGCACAACTAACTCCAGATCCAGAAAAATTCAACACTGTCCTTGTAGTTAGAGCACCGCCCTCATCTTCAATTGAAGAATATCCTGAACCACTAGCTGTAGAATTACCGACACATACCCCCCTTACTGCAAAACACCCAGCCGCAAGATTAATTCCTCCTGAACTTGAGAATGTAGAAGTTGCTGTAGAGAAATTTATACCTCCAGTATCTCCCACAGAGAAAATTGAACTTGGAGTTGTTGATCCTATACCAACATATCCAGGATTTGAAACTGTAAGTGCTTCAATCGATCCGTTATTACCTACAACCATTCTAATAAAATCATTGATACCAGTAGCGGCCGTCGATTTTAGCGTCAGACCTGCTGAATCAGTCGTACCTCCTGTTATCGTTGGAGAGCCAGAAGGGTGATTTAAGAGTAGATCCCCTGTATCACTTATATTAAATCTAGAGAATCCACTTTGACCCATATCAAGATTATATCCATATGAACCTGAATATATCTCTAAGTAGCTTGAACCCTCAGCCATACTGAATTGTGAAGTTGGATTATTTGTCCCAACCCCCACACTAGAAGCAAAATATGCAATACCCGTCGTCGTCGCCCCACCAGATATAGTTAGACCACCATTTTGATTACCGTTACCTATGGTAGAAGATGCTAGTGAGTATATACCATTAGTGAATCCTATGAGTGTAGATGTAGCATTTGCATTTGTTGAACCGAATAGAGTGTTGGTGAATGGGAAGGCTGAACCTGTTCCTCCTGAAGGCCATGATGTTCTACATGAGTCTCCTACTATACATATTGTATTTGCTGATATAGCTGTTGTTGAAGCGTATGGGAAGGTTGAAGCTGTAGTAGTTGTTGCGGTGAAGTAGCCGGCTAGAGCATTGTTACCTAAATCAGAGTTTCCTTTTACTGATAGAGTACGCCATGGAGAAGTGGTTCCAATACCTACATTAGAACTCTTAAGGACAACCAAATCATTTGTTCCTACCGCACTACCAGATGAAATATTAAATGATGAATTTGATATATCGTAACCAAATGAATACCCATCTGTATTGTTTGAAGAGAATACAAATTGTGGATCTCCAGAACTAGCATTTACCTTTATGTCAGCCACTGCTCCAGATCTACGGGCAAATTGAGCTATAGTAACACCAGCAGCACCTCCTTCAACGAATAGAGCGGCATTTGAATTTGATCCATTGTAAATACCTAGTTTTGCAGATGGTGTTGTTGTTCCCACTCCAATATTACCTGCAGCACTAATACTTAGTGCTCTACTTGCAGTCTTTACCAATTGATCTGAAGTTGTACCAATACTAAACACTCCACTATCAGCTTCCATAAACCAATGTTTTAGATTAGTACTTGCATCAATGTCTGATAGGGTTATTTCTGGTAGAGTTGCAGCTACGTTTAACTCTGTAGCTGGAGATGATGTTCCGATACCAACCCTTAGAGTAGCTGGGCTAAGTACTAGATCTCCAAATCCAGTAGTAACACTTCCATCTGTTCCATCATGTGTAAGGCCTGCATAGTTTGCAAATCCACCTGTTTCAGAACCATATGCTCTTACAGTAGAAGTAAAGGCTCGTGTAGAACTAAGAGCAGACATAAAATTAAATGTTTGGTTAGTGTGATCATCTCCAAGGAAAGCAGCGAAGTTGTTTCTTAAGAATTTAAGACTTGGTCTTGAAGTATCATCCACTACATCACTACTCAATACCAATCCCCTACCTTGTCCATTTGCTGATGTAATACTTATGCTTCCATCTGTTACCTCTAACTTCTGACTTGGTGTTGTTGTTCCCACTCCCACATTCCCCGCAAAATACGCACTCCCCGTCGTCGTCGCCCCACCAGATATAGTTAGACCACCATTTTGATTACCGTTACCTATGGTAGAAGATGCTAGTGAGTATATACCGTTAGTGAATCCTATGAGTGTAGATGTAGCATTTGCATTTGTTGAACCGAATAGAGTGTTGGTGAATGGGAATGAGAAGGTTGAGCCAGATGTAGTTGTTGTATTACCAACACACACTCCTCTTACAGCAAAACATCCTGATGCAAGATTAATACCTCCTGTACCTGAGAATGAAGAAGTTGCTGTAGAGAAGTTAATACCTGCGGTATCGCCTATGGCTAATATAGTACTAGGTGAAGTAGTACCTATACCTAGAAAACCGTTTTTGTTTACTGTTAGAGCAGATATAGATGATGTAGCAAAAGAATCAGATGACGTAGCGATGAATAGGCTACCGTTATTTGATGAGAATACCCAGTGTTTTAGATTTGATTGTGCAGCAGTATCTGTAAGTGCAAATTGTCCATTCATTGTTGCACTAGCAGATGTTGATGCTACTTGTAACATCCATCTAGGAGTAGTTGATCCAATACCTACTAATCCATTGTTCTTGATAGTTAATCTTTCTGCTCTATTACTTCCATTACTACCTGTAACAAATGATAGTCTAGCTGGTACTGATCCAACAGATACATCTCCGTCTACGAATCCTTCAACTAGAGCAGATAGTTGTGTGCCTGATCCATCATATCCTTTAAATCCTAGGAAGCCGAGTGAATTGTCTTGTATAACTGGTGATGGACTATTTATTGTACCTAGTGATCTAATTAGAGATACGCCTGATCTACCATTAAACGCTCCAGCTGAGTATAGAGATACTTCTGATCCAGCAGTTGCACTCTCATATGCTGTCTTTATTTGTGCTCCGGTAGCATGTAGAGATGAACTTGTTGTTCCAATATTTAGTCCACTATATATAGTTGCACTGTCTCCTACATATAGACTACTTGTTGTAGTCGCCCCACCAGATATAGTTAGACCACCATTTTGATTACCGTTACCGATAGTAGAAGATGCTAGTGAGTATATACCGTTAGTGAATCCTATGAGTGTAGATGTAGCATTTGCATTTGTTGAGCCGAATAGAGTTGGAGTAAATGGGAAGGCTGAGCCTGTTC
>CAZVQB010000014.1:0-14569 GCA_964629235.1 uncultured Candidatus Saccharibacteria bacterium
ACTACTTCTCCTAGTTATGGAAATATACTAGTAGGTAATGCTTTGGGAGGATATACATTAACTGCGACTTCATCTCTAGGTATTGCAGTTGGCTCACCATTCCCATTCACCAACACTCTATTCGGTTCAACAAATGCAAATGCTACATCTACACTCATAGGATTCACTAATGGTATATACTCACTAGCATCTTCTACTATCGGTAATGGTAATCAAAATGGTGGTCTAACTATATCTGGTGGGGCGACGACAACGGGAAGTGTGTATGTTGGAGGAAGTGTAGGAATAGGTATATCTAATCCTACATCACAATTTCAGATGGCTGATGGTACAAGCTTCCTATCTATTGCTTCTGGCTCATATGGATATACTTTATCTATGGGTCAAAGTGGATTTTCTAGATTTACAGTAAGTGATGCTGGAGATATAACATTAAGGCATCCATCAGGTTCCCCAACAATAACAGGAGGCAGTACCAGTGCAATTGGTTTGACTATAAAATCAACAAGTGGAGCAGGTACTTCTGATTACATCAGATTCTTGGTTGGTAATAATGGAAACAATGAAGCTTTAAATATTATTAGTTCAGGTAATATAGGTATTGGTACATCATCACCTTATACAAAGCTGTCAGTAGTTGGCCAAGTAGTAGGTGCATACTTCACCGCAACAACCTCAACCTCATCTACCTTCCCATACGCAAGTACAACAGCTCTATCAGCAAATACTATATGTATATCTACAGACTGTAGAACATCATGGCCAACAGGAGGAACAGGCTCAGCCTTCCCATTTACTCCAACTCTATTCGGCTCAACAAATGCAAACTCTACATCAACACTCATAGGATTTACTAACGGTATATACTCACTAGCATCTTCAACTATTGGTAATGGTAATCAAAATGGTGGTCTAACTATATCTGGTGGAGCTACTACGACAGGGAATGCATACTTTGCTTCAAATGTGGGGATTGGGACAAATAGTCCTACTGCGCAATTTGAAATGGCAAATGGTACTAGCTATTTACAAATATCTCCCGGATCTTATGGATACAATCTAGACATGGGACAATCTGGTTTCTCTAGATTTAATGTGAGTGATGCTGGAGATATATCACTAAATCACCCTTCAGGTTCTCCTACAATTACTGGAGGTACTACAGATTCATCAGGTCTGACTATTAAATCAACAAATGCAGCAGGCTTAACAGACTATATTAGACTGCTAGTAGGTAACAATGGTTCAACTTTAGCTTTGATGGCTACTAATTCTGGAAACATCGGTATCGGTACATCATCTCCATATGCAAAGCTTTCAGTTGATGGACGTGTAGTTGCAGCATACTTCACCGCAACAACCTCAACCTCATCTACCTTCCCGTATGCTTCAACTACAGTATTGTCTACAAATGATTCTGCATTCTTTGCAACTTCTGGTGCTGCACCTTCTGTATTTATAGGTACTACAACACCCGCATCTGGAGTTAGGACCGTGATTGCAGCAGGATCGAATCCAGTTCCTCTTTTGTTGGATTCAACTAGTGCGACTGGTATGTATACAATATACAGAAACTCAAACATTGATATGGGTTACATAGGTTCTGCATCTGTACTAAACTCTGGAACTTTAGCAGACTTCTCAATAAGAGCTTCACAGAACTTAATATTCAGTAGTGGTATTGGTGAAGATGCAAGAATTTCAACAACAGGAAACTTTGGTATAGGTACAACTTCTCCTTGGCGTACTCTTTCAGTAAAAGGAAATTCAGACCTAGGTAGTAATGCTCTAGCAGGTTACTTCACCGCAACAACCTCAACCTCATCTACCTTCCCATACGCAAGTACAACAGCTCTATCAGCAAATACTATATGTATATCTACAGACTGTAGAACATCATGGCCAACAGGAGGAACAGGCTCAGCCTTCCCATTTACTCCAACTCTATTCGGCTCAACAAATGCAAACTCTACATCAACACTCATAGGATTTACTAACGGTATATACTCACTAGCATCTTCAACTATTGGTAATGGTAATCAAAATGGTGGTCTAACTATATCTGGTGGAGCTACTACGACTAGTAGTCTTTATGTAGGAGATAGTGCGACTATATACAGTGGAATAAATGTTGGTACAACAACCTCATCTCTACACGCTACCGGAGCACTTATAAAGACAGCATATGAAAGTGCAAACGCTGGCTCAGAAGTATCGCTATACTCAGCTGGAGCTTTTAATGGTAGATCAGGATTATCACTAATTAGATCACTAGGTACAATCAATAGTCCATCAGCAGTAGTACAAGATAATTCACTAGGATTCCTAGGGTTTAAAGGTTATGACGGTTCAGGTACACAATTGTCAGCACTGGTTGAAGGATTTGTAGATGGAGATGTTGTTGTTGGGTCAGTACCAGCTAGATTGTCTTTTGTAACAGGTAGTAATGGAACTAATCGTGTCGAACGTTTAACTGTAAAGAATAATGGACTAATAGGTATTGGAACAACTACACCTAGATGGGCACTACAAATTGCTTCAACTACAGCAAGCCCTACTATGAATGGTCAATTCGCACTTACTGATGTCGGTGCACAATCAAACCTTAAACACTGGGTACTGTCATCAAATAACGGCAATCTATTTATAGCAACATCTTCTGATGCTTTTGCTACGTCATCAATTTCAGCACTTACAATAAACAAGAATGGTTTCTTGGGTATAGGCACTACTTCACCTAGTACTATACTGTCTTTAGGTGACACGGCTGGTATCAATTTATCTACCGCAACTTCATCATTCTCAGGTGCAGGAGGTATTAATCTTGCATCTGGATGTTTTGCTGTAAGAGGTGTATGTTTAGGATCAAATACTACCTCATCTGGTTTGTCTTTTTCCTTCCCATTTACTCCAACTCTATTCGGCTCAACAAATGCAAACTCTACATCAACACTCATAGGATTTACTAACGGTATATACTCACTAGCATCTTCAACTATTGGTAATGGTAATCAAAATGGTGGTCTAACTATATCTGGTGGAGCTACTACGACAGGGAATTTGTATGTTGGTGGAAATCTAGGTGTTGGTACAACAACACCATCTGCAAAACTAGATATTTATAATGGAGTGAATTCAAACACTGGGCTATTTGTTGATGGCGGTGCGGCTGGGGTTACTATTGCTCAATTTGCTCGTAGAGCTGGCGCAGTAGCTGATATAAAAATTAATGCTAGTTCTGGAGATCCACAATTCGTATTTTCTTCAAACAATGTAGACGGATATTCAATGGGTTATGATATTAGTAATTCATCGTTTAATATTGCTGCCAGTCCCGCAGTAGGAACACTAGATAGGCTTGTTATAAAAGGTGCTAATATTGGTATCGGTACCACCTCACCATACGCAACTCTATCAGTAGTAGGCCAAGTAGTAGGTGCATACTTCACCGCAACAACCTCAACCTCATCTACCTTCCCATACGCAAGTACAACAGCTCTATCAGCAAATACTATATGTATATCTACAGACTGTAGAACATCATGGCCAACAGGAGGAACAGGCTCAGCCTTCCCATTTACTCCAACTCTATTCGGCTCAACAAATGCAAACTCTACATCAACACTCATAGGATTTACTAACGGTATATACTCACTAGCATCTTCAACTATTGGTAATGGTAATCAAAATGGTGGTCTAACTATATCTGGTGGAGCGACGACAACGGGGAATGCTTATTTTGCTTCAAGTGTGGGGATTGGGACAAAGAGCCCTGGTGCAATATTAGACGTAAGAGGTGCTGGTTATGCTGGTCTTTTTGGTGGAAGTGGAGCTGCTACTAATTTTTACTCTATGCAAGTTAGAAATGATTTAAATGATCCTACACACGCACTTGAATTTGGTATAAACGGCTCTAGTTATAGTACTTCTGAATATGGGGCAACTGGGGAAGTGGGTTATATGGGTACAACAGGAAACTATCCATTTGCATTCTTTACAAACAACAAGGTTAAGTTATTTATCTCAAGTTCTGGTAATGTCGGTATCGGAACAACCTCACCGTATGCAATGTTATCAGTAGCTGGCCAAGTAGTGGGTGCATACTTCACTGCTACATCTTCTACAGCATCAATATTCCCATATGCATCTACTACCGCACTTACAGTATCTAGTAGCGCCTTCTTCCCATCAAATGGAGTATGGAATTCTAGCGGATTTGTAGGTATCGGAACAACCTCACCTTTCGCTGCACTATCTGTTGCTGGTGCGTCTGGAGTAGTTGCAAACGTATACAGTGCAACATCTACCACAGCAACATCTACATTTGCTGGAGGTCTGAATGTTGGTTCAGGTAATCTAGTATATGATTTAAATTCAGGAATTACTTCTGCTTCAGCTTTTCAGACTGGAAATCTTAATTTCGAAAATGATGCTGGAATGGTGTCTTGGGTAGATCTAGGTCTTACAAGTGCATCACCAAATGATACACCGCAGGGTTATACTGCATTTTTAAATGGTAGCTCAACCATATCAGTATATGGTCTATCAAATGGAAATGGATTTTTACAATCAGATTATCCTAGAGTCGCTATCGGTAGTACAACGGCACCAACTTCAAAACTTACTGTTTTTGCAAATGGATCTGGAACAAATAGTGTATTTGAAACTCTAAATAGTAGTAATACATCACTATTGAAAGTTCTTGAAAGTGGAAGTGTTGGAGTTGGTTCAAGTACACCTTGGAGAAAATTCTCAGTTGTAGGAACGGTAGCATTTAACGGCTTAACATCATCTGCTACTGGTAATGCCGTATGTATAACTACAAGTAAGGATATTACAGATGCCGGTGGTGCAAGTTGTACACCATCATCTATAAGATTTAAGGAAAATGTAACACCACTTGCAAGTGGTTATGCTCTAGATGAATTATCAAAACTTTCAGTTGTTAACTTTGATTATATTGAAAAGCAAGAATTTGAGACAAATAAAAGTTATGGTTTGATTGCGGAAGAAGTAGAAAAAATAGATAAAAATCTAGTTGATTATGGCTATGATGGTAAACCATTGTCTTTGCATTTTGAAAAAATAACAGGACTTTTGATTCAGGCAGTACAGGAACAACAGAAACAGATAAAAGACTTGAGTCTTGTTGTACCAAGTAGTGTATTGTCATCGAATGTATCATCAAGTGTTACACCATCTTCAAACATTAATACTTTGATATCTTCATCTACTTTGGATTTAAATTCAGAAATAATTTCAATTAAAAATGAATTATATAACCTAACATCAAGTAGTACGCTAATGTTGTCTATAGCATCTTCAACGCTTGATATGATGTCAAATTCTTTAGCATCGACAACGGCGGATAGATTGGTGCAATCTGAATCATTTATTTCTATTATAACTTCTTCAATAATTGATAATTTATCAAACGTAGTCTTAAATCTAAAGAGTGTATTTGTAAAAGAAATACACGTTGAAGAAAAGCTATGTGTTGATGATGTTTGTGTGAATAAGGATCAATTGAAAGCGATGCTTATAAATGCTGGTGCTGGTCATACTACTACACTTATTTCTAATCCAATTCCACCAAGTGAGGATGTAAATCAAAATACAAATACAATTGACAACAATCAAAATATTGATAATTCAAACAATACAGGTACATCAACAATAAATACAGTGATAGATCAGGCTCAAACACCTACCTCAACCTCGACACCAACAGTAATTTCAACTATCCCATCAAATGAACAAAATAATAATCAAGATGTAGTTGTTGAAGATAATCAAAATAATGGTACACAATCTGATGTTGTAAACGTACCAAGTGTTCAAGAGCGGGTTCCGGTAGATAATCCACAATAATATGAATAAAAATTTTACTAAAACAATTGTAATACTGCTTATATCTTTAACTCCTCTGTTTTCCTATTCCGCATCGATAGGTAAGTCACCGAGTGTTTTGCCTTTATCAAATTGTACATCTGGTCTCTCATGCGGATTGGTAGGTTATTGGACTTTCGATGGGAAGGATGTGGTGAATGGGGTAGTGAGGGATAATAGTGGGAATGGTAATAATGCAAACTTATCAAATATAGCAACTTCAACTTTTTTTGTACCAGGTAAAATAGGTCAGGGATTTAATTTTGATGGTAGTAATGATGCTCTGAATGCCGGTTCGGCAGCGGTACTTGATAATTTATCAGCAATGACTTTGTCTGTCTGGGTTAAATTGAGTTCATACGGTGCTGGAGGTGGGGGATATCTGATTAATAAAGGAGATAATAGCTCCGGTGGTCATGGATGGTCACTATTTATATCTCAATCAAACGGTCTAATAACATTTACTGCAAGATACAATACAACCAATCTATTATCACAAGGCGCCGTAAATACATTTTCATTATCAGATATGAATAAATGGGTCCATATTATGGTAACTTGGGATGGTAGTACAAATTCGGCTACCGGAGTTCATATTTATAAAAATGGTAATGAAATATCTTACAGTTCACAGGTTAACGGTTCATCTTCATATTTAAGTGATGCAGCAGACAATTTAAATATTGGTGATGGAGGCTTAATCTCTAACAGACAATCAAACGGAATAATAGATGATGTAAGAATATATAACAGGGTTCTGACTTCAAATGAATTATCTCAGATATACAATTTAGGTGCATCCAATAAGCAGTCAGCAACAATACCAATATCAGCAACCTCGACATGCTCAGTGGGTCTATCTTGTGGTCTAGTCGGATACTGGACTTTTGATGGTAAGGATGTGGTAAATGGGGTGGTGAGGGATAGGAGTGGAAATAACATAAGTGGTAATTTGACTAATATCTCGACGTCTACATTTTATGTTCCAGGTAAAATAGGGCAAGGGTTTGATTTTAACCCAGTCTCTGGAGGAAGTGATCAATACATTAATATGAACCTATCTAGTTCATTAGATAACTTAGCAAATATTTCAGCTTGCTATTGGGTTAAACCAGCACCAAGACAATCTGTTACATACCCAGTGATTCTAATTAAAGGTAATTCATCATCAGTTTATTGGGATTTTTATTTTGAAGGACCTAACGCACCCTATGCATTAGGAACTTCTTTTGGAAGTGGTTCAGTATATGCACAGACAGCTAATGTTATTCCAGCTAATGTATGGTCACATATATGTATCATTCAAGAAGGGATAAACTCTGCAAATTTTAAATTTTATTATAATGGGCAATCAGTACCACAAAATCAAAATTCAGGTAATTCAGCAAGATTTAATGACTCGAACATTAAATTATCTATTGGTTCTGAACCTAATGGTAATAACAGGTTTAACTCAAAACTTGACGATGTTCGTATGTACAATAGAGTCATAAGTCCTACTGAAGTCAATCAATTATATTCTATCGGTGCTTCGGCTAAGCAAGGTTCGTCACCAATCGTGACTGCAACCTCGACATGCTCAGTAGGTCTATCCTGCGGTCTAGTCGGATACTGGACTTTCGACGGTAAGGATGTCGTAAATGGGGTGGTGAGGGATAAGAGTGGTAGTAACAAAAATGCTGTCTTATCTGGAATTGCAACTTCAACTTTTTTCTCTCCAGGAAAAGCTGGTCAGAGTTTTAACTTCGATGGAATAGATGATCATGCTACAACTAGTTTACAATGGTCTAGTAGTTATACCAGTTTAACTATTTCGTTCTGGTTTAAAACTAATCAGAAAGGGAATTATGGTGCGATTTTTCATAATTACCCTAATAATGGTAGTCCTAGTTCAGTTATAGAGACAAATATAGATACAGATAATAAATTCCACGCTTATATTCGAGATAGTGCTGGGAACTTTGTGAATCCCGGTTCTGCATCAACAGTTAATGATGACAAGTGGCATCATGGCGCGGTTACTTTTAGTAATAGAACAGCAACTCTTTATTTAGATGGTTTACAAACAAGTTCTGCAACTGCAGGAAGTTTTAATGGAAATATGGATTCAGGTACATTATTTAGAATAGCAAAAATTCCAGATAGCTCTGGAGAGCATTGGTATAAAGGTAATCTTGATGATTTAAGAATTTACAATCGTGAACTATCTCCAGGTGAAATCTTACAATTGTATAATCAAAGTAGATAAATATTGTGTATAACATAAAAAAGTTTAATAAATAAAATGTTAGTATTATACATATAATAAAATGAATAAAAAAATAAAATCATCATACGCTTTTGCGACATTAATACTTATATTGATTATATCTGTTTACTTTATAAATAATTCAAAATCAAAAGTTGATGATTTTATTTCTTTTTTAGATAGTATTCCGAAAAATACTTTGAATGCACAAGTTTCAGGTTCTGGATCAGGACTTGTCGCCTATTATAATTTCGATGATTCAAACAATATAGGTGCAGATTCAGCAGGATCAAATACAGGAACAGCCATGAATGGTGCAAGTATAACTACAGGTAAAGTGGGAACTGGAGCATTGAATCTCGATGGTGTGAATGATTATGTAAAGATGAATAGTATTACTGCATTAAAAAATGCTAATGCAATAACACTTTCTGCTTGGGTAAAACCAAATGTAAAATGGGGTGGAATACGTCCATATATACAATCTGGTAGGGAGTTTGGTATTGGGGCATTGTGGGCTGAAGGATCAAGAATATATTTCGGCTACGATTCTATTGATTTTCCTACAGTTACAGAACCACAGGTTGGCGTTTGGACACATATAGCTTTTACATATAATGCTAGTACAAACACGATTGTATATTATAAGAATGGAGTAGCGAGTTCTCCGGTAACATATAATGGTTCATTGATACCTGATATGAAATACGGGTTTGAAGTTGGCAGGGATATAATTGATGGAGGATATTTTAATGGTGCAATTGATGAAGTTCGATTATATAATAGAGCATTATCTGCAAGTGAAATATTAGATCTATATAATTTTAATGGATCAATTTCGAATCCAACGTCAAACCAAACTCTCACTCAAACTCCAGTATCTGATACTACAGCTCCAAGTGTCCCTACCAATCTTTCATCTGCAAATATTACTCAAACATCTTTTATGCTAAATTGGTCGGCATCTACAGATAATAATGTAGTGGCAGGATATAAAGTTTTTCAAAATAATAATCAAATAGGTACTGTAACCACAAATACATTTAGTGTTTCAGGTCTTATTGCTGGTACCAGTTATTCATACACAGTTCTTGCATATGATCCCGCTGGTAATTCATCATCTCAATCGCAATCATTAAGTGTTACAACTCAACAAGCAGTAGTTGTTCAACCTACACCGACTCCTACACCAACCCCAACCCCAACCCCAACTAATAATAGTCAAAATGGATTGATTTTAAAATATGATTTTGATGAAGGTGCCGGTAGTACTATAAGTGATTCAAGTGGAAATACTAACAATGCAACTCTTTCTACTGGGGCAAGTTCACCTGTTTGGGTAGGTGGAAGAGTCGGACAAGCATTATTATTCGATGGTATAGATGATTTTGTGCAATTTAGTCAATTAAAAGCTTTTTCAAATTTAAATTCTGTCACGGTTACTGCTTGGGTATATCCAAAAACAATTTGGCAATCTCAGGAACCATTTATACATAATAATACTTATGGCCAATCTGGATTCGGTCTAGGTGGTATGTGGGACGGAACTGCCACATCCAGAGTTTTGATTAATGGTACCGCTTATGATTTTCAAGGGATATCTGCACCGCCAGTAGATCAGTGGACACATATTGCATTTACTTATGATTCAACCACAAATAAAATTTATTTCTTTAAGAATTCAATACCTTCTTCCGCAAAGACTGGTCCAGGTGTACCAATAGTGTCGCCTACAATTCCATTTGTTATCGGTAAATCAAGGAGCGAATATTTTAAAGGTTTTATTGACGATGTTAGAGTATATAACCGTGCTTTAACACCGACTGAAATTGCAACTATATATTCTGGTATTGCAACTCTAAATTCTGGTTCATCTGATACAACTTCACCATCCATTCCTTCAAATCTAATATATTCAAATATTCGTGATACTTCAGTTACAATGTCTTGGACACCTTCAACTGATAACGTTGCAATGTCTGGTTATAAGATATACAGAAATAATACCCAGATTTCAGTTGTTACATCTGGTAATTCATACACTGATAGTGGTTTAACTGCAGGCTCTACATATTTATATCAAATATCAGCTGTTGATACTTCAGGTAATACATCAAATCTATCTAGTCCATTAACTGTGACAACTACTGGACAGTCTGCGACGTCTTTCGGTACTACACAAATTTCTTTGCCTCATGTAATACAAGGAAGACAAGGTTATGCTGCGCAGAATATAATGTGGAAAGATAATGCAGGTACAGTCCATATTATAAACAGCTTCGGTGGTGCAGATGTCTCTGGATCTGGTAAGGCATATATACATTATATAAACACAGGTACCGGCGCTAGTGCACTTGTAGAAGGAGGTATATGTTCTATGGGTAGAAATAGTGTGTATGATCCAATTCATAATAAATTCTATTGGTACGGTGAATACTGCTCATATCAAACTGGCGGATCATTTAATGAATTTGATCCAGTTACTATGACTAATACTGTTATTAGAAATGGTGGAACTATTTGGTACGGAGGCCAATCAATGGTATTAGGTGAAGATGGTAAAATTTACTTTACAGCAATTCACTCAGGCGCACCTTCTCATCTGTATTCGTACGATCCGTCTGTTGGGGCAAGTAGTTGGAAGGATCTCGGAATTATTTATGACATAAGTAATGCTAGTAGCCCGAGTCTTTATGTAGATAAAACTCATGCTTATGTAGAATGGTCTGAGAATACAACAAATAATTATTCTAGATTGATGGTGAGACCACTTGCTGATAATGGTACATGGTATGAGATAAAATATGATGATGGTTTATTGGTCAAAGCAAATAATGTTTATATAAGTATTGATAATGCTACAAAAAAACCTTATGTGTATAGAAATACGGGTTCGGTAGTCAAATATTATTGGCTTGAAAATGGCCAGGCTATTCCTGCTACAGGCACTCAACCTAATAGTGGTACACCAAATCAAACAGATTTAAATTATAAGAATCATATATCAATGATGGGTTATGGAAATTATAGTCAATTTGTTAATGCATTTGGATACGACATGAACTGGGATGGTATATTACCTAATATTGCTAATCCAGTTAGTACTGTACATTATGGCCCACATAGTACATGGAATTATCCAGTATCTGGATATAAGACATCATCATTAAGATACAATGGTCCGTGGTATGACTTACCAATCATGTCGATTGAATCATATCAAGGTGATAACAAATTTTTTGCATTTGGTGATATTACAACATTCTATGACTATGTAAAACAAACTATTACGACTCCTATAGCTGGATTACCACCAGTTAGTATCTATACAACATTAAAAGTCCCAGCTTCTCTTACCCCATCAGGTACTGATGAAATATATTTTGCTGGTTATCCAAACCAAGTATTCAGATGGATACCTACTCAAACAGTGTCTTCAAGACAAGCTGGTACAAACCCTGTGAAAGTAACTACTAGTGAACATATGAATTATAGATACTATCTAGATTATGATTCAGAGGGTAAGATTTGGATAGGCGGTAATATGTGTGGTGCAACACCAGGGTGTGTGGACTATGGAGGTGTAGCTTGGTATGAACCTAGAACTTCAGTCAGTGGAGAAATTTTTGCTGGTATCTGGACTGGAGGTAATCCTCCAGCAACAGGTAATGCAATAAAGTTTACAAGTCTGACCACTTCAAATAATCGTTCTAAAGTTGTTGTATCTAGTAATGATGGAAAACTTACAGTTATAAATGCATTAACAAAAAAAATCGAGGGTTCTTATAATTTAGGTGAAAAAGCTTTCTTGAAAGAAATTGCTAATGATCAAGTCTTAGGAGTCACAACAAGTGCAGATACTTTAGGTCCTAGGGTTTTCTTATTTAGACCATCAGATAGAACTATGATAATTGCATCAAAATCTATTGGAGTTGCTGGAAATACCTTCGGTGATATCGATGGAAGATTCTCTAGAATGGAATTTAAGTTAGAACTTGGTCCAGATGGTTATGTTTGGATATATGTAGATAATAAAATATATAGAATCAATCCAACAACTCTTGTTTTTCAACCAGTTATAACAGATACTACTTCTTCTAGAAAATTAAAGTGGTCAAATAACGGTGTAGATTTGATTTCTTATGGTACAGAAGGTGTTAGTTATTTTCCTAATATTTTAAATTTAAACTCTGCTCAAATTTCAAATATTACAAATCAATCAAATCCAAACATACCAACTCCACCGCAAACTCCAGTAACTTCGAATCCTCCTGTTATCGTTAGTCCTACTCCGACCCCTACTCCCACAACCTCCGACTCCGATTCTGATGGTATATCAAACACTCTAGACAAATGCCCATATACACCTACAGGAGTAACAGTAAACAACTATGGTTGTGCTCTACCTCTAACAACAAAATTCACAACATCAGTAAACCTAGCCAATGCAGATCTAAATAGTGTATCTTCATTTGATATACAGAACAGTCTAGGTAAGATCTCGTACTCTACACCACTTACTCTAGTAAAGAGTACAGGTGAACCTCTAGACCTAGATGCAAATATATCTATATCTAAAGGAACTCTGTCTCTAGACTCTACTCGTATGCCTGAACTAAACAAAGGAGCTACAGTAACGCTATACAATCTTACAGCAAAAACACCAAAGGTAATTAGAGATGGAGTAGAGTGTACTACATGTACAATCATCTCATACATAAACGGTACTCTAGTATTTACTGTACCTAGCTTCTCTACTTACTCAATCATAGAGGCAAATACTCCACCTGTAACATATACAGTATCAGTAACTCCACTAGGCTCAGGAACAGGTACTGTAACAGGTACAGGTATATCTTGTGGAAGTGATTGTTCAGAGGTAGTAAATGACTCTACAACTATTACTCTAACAGCCACACCAGACTCAGGATCGACATTTTCAGGATGGACTGGAGGAGTATGTTCAGGAACAGGTAGTTGTACTGTAAACTCTACTTCAGACAAAGTAGTAGTAGCTACATTTACAAAGATACCAAGTGTAGTCACATCTACCTCATCTAGAGGTGGTGGAGGAGGTTCATCTATATCTCGTACTCCTACAACCACTACAAAGACAATACAGACATATTCACTAGTATATACAACAAATACTACAAAAACCTCTCCATACCAATTCAAACGTAACCTATCACTAGGTGCCAAGGGAGAAGATGTAAGACAACTACAAATCTTCTTAAACTCACAAGGATTCCTAGTATCAACTAAAGGTACAGGATCTAAAGGACTAGAATCTACAACCTTTGGCCCTGCTACAAAATCTGCCCTAATTAGATACCAAGTTGCAAACAATATTAAACCAGCTTCTGGACTATTTGGTCCTTTGACTAGAGCGAAGGTGGTGGGGAGGTAATAGTTATCCCTAATCGTTAAAAATTTTTCATGCTAAAATATATTCATGAAAAAAAATCAAATATTTTCAATTGCTGTAATTGTTCTTTTTCTAATATCAAGTGTATTTTTTGTTGATAAATTATCAAAGCATAATGATTTAGATTTATCAAATATAATTCAGTCTGATACACAACTTGCACAGACATCCTTTAT
The DNA here is from genome assembly GCA_964629235.1 of uncultured Candidatus Saccharibacteria bacterium. GTDB lineage: Bacteria > Patescibacteriota > Minisyncoccia > Phycocordibacterales > PALSA-1337 > CAIOGI01. The sequence goes on from CAZVQB010000014.1 coordinate 13,742, forward strand.
ACCTGTAGCAAATCAATATGAAGCAGAGTCGGGAAATGTGTCGTCTCCAATGACAATATCTACTGATACTAATGCGTCCGATGGTAAATATATCGTTACTGATACTAGTGAGAAGGGTGAAGTAATAATTAATTTTTCCGTTCAAAAAACAGAAAATTACTATATTTGGGGAAGAGTATTGTCTCCAACATTTTCTTCTGATTCCTTCTATGTTTCAATCGACGGAGGTGTAGTTGATATTTGGGATACTGCTGAGAATACCTGGTCACCAAATTGGCAATGGACTAGAGTGACTGGAAGATTAGAAAACAATAATTCTCCTAGTCAAAATAATTCTTTAGCTAGAGTATTCGCTCTATCTTCTGGAGATCATTCAATTAAGATTTCAGGCCGTGATGCTGGAACTAAACTAGATAAAATAGTTATAACAAATGACTCTAATTTTATTCCAACCGACAGTGTTCCAACAATAGCAGCACCCGTAAACCACACCCTCTCTGTAACAAAATCAGGTACAGGTTCAGGAACAGTATCTGGAGGAAGTATATCTTGTGGTTCTACATGTACACAGACTGCAGTATCTGGAACATCAATCTCTCTAACTGCTACACCAGCAACAGGCTCATCATTTGCTGGATGGAGTGGTGCTTGTACTGGTACTGGTAGTTGTGATTTAATAGTAAATGGTAATCTACTCGTAAGTGCGTCATTTGTCCCAAATGTCGTTACAACTATTATCGATTCGACTTTAATCGATACTATACCACCAGATTCTCCAACAAACCTAATCACTACCAATGTCTCAAAGACAAGTGTGGCATTGAGTTG
>CAZVQB010000015.1:0-11334 GCA_964629235.1 uncultured Candidatus Saccharibacteria bacterium
ATCTTAAACTCCATCACATCCCCATCTTTTACTATATACTCTTTCCCTTCTGTCCTTAACAGTCCCTTTTCTCTAGCATTTCCAAATGATCCTGACTCTATCAATTTATCCCACTCTATCACTTCAGCTCGTATGAATTTCTCTTCAAAATCTCCATGAATAGCAGTTCCTGCCTTTGGTGCTGTCCAACCTCGCCCTATCGTCCAAGCTCGAGTTTCTTTTTCTCCAGTTGTAAAATATGTTATTAGATTCAAAAGCTCATATCCTTTTTTTATAAGATCATCTATACCATCGTCATTTGCACCAAGTCCTTCTCTTAATTCTTTTTTTTCTTTTTCATCTATATCTTTTAATTCATGTTCTATTCCCGCATCAACTATTACCCATTTAGAATTACTTTCATTCAAAAACTTAATCAAAGCGTCCCATCTTGCATCCTTTATTTCATCTAGATTTTTACCTCCTGCTTTTTTATTCAAAATATACATAAAAGGTTTCGAGGTTAAAAGGTGAAGTGACTTTAAGAAAGGTTTTTCAAATTCATCTGGAATTACTGAAGAAGCTAGTTTACCAGCCTCAAGTGCTACTTTTATTTTCTCTACTAAACCATTTTCAAGAATCGCTTCTTTTTTACCTGTTTTTACTTCTCTTGTAAGGTTTGAAAGCCTTTTTGTAACGGTTTGAAGGTCTGCAAGTATCAATTCAAGATTTATTACTTCTATATCTTTGACTGGATTTATTTTTCCATCTACGTGAATGATATTGTCATCTTCAAAAATACGAACAACTTCTGCTATTGCATCAGTCTCGCGAATATTTGTAAGGAATTGATTCCCTAATCCTTCACCATCTGAAGCACCTTTTACCAATCCTGCAATATCTACAAATTCAACAACTGCAGGAACAGTCTTTTGAGTTTTTGAGAATTCTGAAAGTTTCCAAAGTCTTTCATCAGGAACAGCAACTACACCAACTGAAGGATCAATGGTTGCAAAAGGATAGTTCGCAACAAGAACACTCTTTTTTGTAAGAGCGTTGAAAAGTGTTGATTTACCAACATTTGGTAGACCTACAATACCGATTGAAAGTGACATAGTAGAAGATTAACAGAAAATAGATAATTTACAAATATATGTGTTAGAATTTGTGAAGATATGAAATTTTTAAATAAAGTTGGAATTACGATCCAAATCGTAATCTCTTCAATCGTTTCAATTCTATGCTTCATTGCATATGCATTGTTTAAACCGATTCACATGCTTTTTACGCATAACGGTCACAAATAAAAAGAGGACATTAGTCCTCTTTTATTATTTCCCCATTACTTTCCTAAGTTCGTCTTCATGACTCTTCATCACCATCATCATTGCATCTTGTTGAGGCATTCCACCTTTTACTTTTTCTTGAACTTCATTTGCGATTTTCATAAAAAAATCTGGATTCTTTTCTATCATAGTAAAAATCTGTTCTTGTTGTTCTGGAGGCACTCCTTTCATCTGCTTCTTTAACATTTGTTTTAACAGGAAATTTTGAAACATAAATTTATTATTATTTTTTAATTATCATATCACATCTTGTGATCCCTTTTTATATATAGTCAAAGGGACATTATTCCAAGCTGACATTATTGAAGTAATATATTTCCAAGCAAAAAGGACTTCTTCTGTGCTTGTAAATAGGGTTTGATCTCCGATGATAGCATCATATAACACTCTCTCATAAGCATCTGGTAATACAGAATGTGATGGAAAATCACTATATTTGAATTTCAAAGTCTTTGGTTCAACATCCATAGTGAATCCTGGAGTCTTTACCCAAAAACCTATTTTTATAAGTTCATCAGGTTGTATTCTGAAGGTAAGAACGTTTTGTCTATCTTCGTATGTCTTATCATTTTTATCATTCTTGAAATATATATTTATTTCAGTTTTTTGTTCTGACATCTCTTTTCCACTTTCAAGATAAAAAGGAACATTCTTCCACCGTGCATTGTTTATATATGATTCAATTCTAAAATATGTTTCAGTTTGAGTATGTTCCTTTACTCCAGGTTCAAATCTATAGCCTTCATACTGCCCGCGTACCACTCTACTTGAAATATTTTTTGTAGGAATTATTTGTATTTTCTCAAGAACTTTTGCTCTTTCTTTTCTTATATTTTTTGCATCAAAACTAGCAGGTGGTTCCATAGCAACTACTGCAAGCATTTGTAAAAGATGATTTTGACCTACATCCTTCAATGCACCGATAGCGTCATAGAAAGCACCTCTACTACCAACACCGATCTTCTCCATTAGCTTTATATGAACCTTGTCTATATGATTCTTGTTCCATAAAGGTTCGAAAAGTGAATTCGCAAAACGAAAAGTTAGAATATTTTGCAAGGCTTCTTTTGCTAAATAGTGATCAATTCTAAAAATCTGATTTTCTTTAAATAACTCTCCGAGCTTTTTGTCGAGCTTTCGAGCTGTCTCAATATCATTACCGAAAGGCTTCTCAACAAGTATTCTAGTCCAACCTTCATCGTTACCACAAGGAACTGTAAGCCCAGATTTGTGAAGGTGGACGAATATTGATTCGTATAGAGAAGGTGGAGTTGAAAGATGGAAAAGCTTGTTTGAACATTGACCGAAATTGTCATCAATATTCTTTAATCTTTGAGCAAGTTGAGCATATGATTCAGGAGTGTCGAAATTCCCCTGTTCATAATACATATGATCGATGAAGTGCTTTACATCTTCTTCTCTGTATTGACCTGGCTTAACATGCATATGTTCACGAATGAAAGAACGGAACTCTTCTCTTGTAAAAGATCTTCGTGAAAATCCAACTATAGCAAATTTATTTGGTAATTCTTTTTTAACATAAAGACTCAAAAGTGAAGGCAGTAATTTTCTACCAGCTAAGTCTCCGGTTATTCCAAGTATTACAAATATTGTTGGTGTCATTTTAAATTTTTAAAAACCCTCTCCCCACTTTTCCCATTTTGGAAAATACACTGTAGCCATAAAGACGCAAGGTAATATTATGAGACCGCTCAAAACCCAAAGTAGAAAACTGAAAATTTTCTGTAATACCTCTAACATATCCGTTTGAATTATTTATTTTTAAACTTCTTTTCGTAAACAAGCATTGCTTTCTTTATATGCTCATATGCTTCTTTTGGTCCTAGGAATTTACCAATTTTTACTGTACCAGGGCCTGTTTGTGGAATTTTATATGTTTCAAAGAAAGTTTGTAGATCTTTTCTTTCATAAGGAGCTAGCTGGTCTACGTTTTCTATGTGACTATATCTTGGGTCTTTATGATTTACAGTTATGATCTTATAGTCCTCTTCACCATTATCAATCATTTCCATAACACCGATAACTCTTCCTTTTACCAAAGCTCCAGGTTCTATAGGGTGAGTACTGAATACAACTGCATCAAGCGGATCATTGTCACCTTCATTCCAAGTAGATGGAACGTCGCAGTAGTTTACTGGATAATACATAGGTCCAAAAAGAACTCGATCAAGTTCTAATATTCCATAGTCTTTATTGTATTCGTATTTATTTGACTCACCTTGCCTTATCTCAACGATTAAATTTAAAATTTCTGGCGCTTTATCCTGTGGGATTGAGTGAAAATGTGAATTATTCATGACACGATTCTAACTCTAATTTGTGATTTTTACAATAGTTAGTACTTCCTTATAACCCCTTTAACCACTGCTGATATTTTCATATCATTTTCTGGATATATAGGTTTATAGTTCTTATTCGCAGGTTCAAGGAATATGCTATTCCCTTTTTTCCTGAAAAATTTCATCGTCCATCCTCCATCTACTTCAGCTATAACTATATCTCCGTCTTTTGCATCATTCCTTTTCTCTACTATAACTAGATCACCTTCCTTTATACCCTCTTCAATCATTGAATCACCTTTGACCTCGAGTAGATATGATGAATCGCGGTTTTTAATAAGAAAATTGTCGAGATTCAAACTATCGAGACTAGTTTCATCAGCTACAGTTGGAATACCAGCTTCAACAAGTCCTAGAAGTTTAACTTCTTGAGATAGACTATTGGGTATAAGCTTACCGGTGTCGTCTTTATCCAATACTCCAGCTTCGACTAGTTTATTTATCAATTTATAAACTGAATTCTTAGATTTAAAACCCAAAAGATTCATGATCTCGGCATAGCTTGGCATTCTTTTGTACCTTTCATAGAATGAAAAGATTTTATTTTTATAATCTTGCATTAAAGTTATTATAGAACAAAACTAGCGAAAGTCAGCATAGTTCTCTTAAACCAACTCTTTTTAGATGATTCATAGAACCCATAGAACTGTGATACTAGGAACTTATGTCGTCTAGCTTCTGCTTTATATGGTAAACCTTTTATTATTTTCAAATCGATTTCACTATTTAACTTCTTTATCTCCTTTCTTAAATTATGTACCAATTTTATTTTACTCATATTTTTAATAATTATTCTTATTCTTTTATAAATATAGTATAAGTGAACATTCGTTCACCTACAAGTAGAAACTGTGGATAAATGTGCTATACTGGCGCGAGAATTGAATTTTGTTAGCTTATGCATAGAAAACTAAAGGATTTTAAGGTATTAGAAAAGGAATTAATTCCTTTTATTGGAGGTCAATTCCAATTGGAGGCGACTTCTGATACATATCGTGGTACTGTTATTTCATTTGAAATATTTAATGTAGGTAAGAAGAATCTTATAAAAGTAAGACTCTCAAAATATTTCAAATTAATTATCGTGTTCGTTGATAGTGCAACAAGAACTGCACACTTCAAAGGTATAGAGTCTAACTTTTTGTCACGTATCGAAGAAACATTTTGTTGCGATTACTATTACCTACAGGAAAATAAAGGTCGGATAAAAATTCGAACAGACAGTGGTGAAGTTGTGCGCTTCTTTTTACCAAACAGTTCTTCTGACTTGGTTCAAAACAGTTATGGGGAATTTTATTCTCGATGTAGCATCAAAGACTACATCAAGACACTAACTATCCCTATCTCTTTCAGTCAAAAATAAAAAACCCGAGCATACAATGCACGGGTTTTGTTTTTATACTCAAGGAGATTCGGTAAAAAGAAAAGCGTGCATCAATTAATGATGTACGCTTGAAAGTTTTAAGCAAGTCTCTCAACTCGTGTAAGGGTTAATAGAATGCACAATATCGACCACAGACGAAATCACGTGCCGACAGATGGTCCCAAATAATGGGAGGGTCTTCCACGCGAGGTTCCTGTCTTCCTCCATGAAATCGGTCTGTGTCATACAAATCAAGACCAATATACACAGTCTGGTTGTATGTCTCTTGATTACGTAATATTCGCTCCGAGCGATACCTTGCACCAAGAAAATAAATCGGCAAAAATGGAAGTATCAATTTCTTGAAATCTGGATCATTTTCTGCACGTTCCTTAATAGCAAACGCGTGTAGTAGGTTTCCTGACTTTAGGCCCTTTCTTTCTGCCGCCTCGCGAATATCCTTTGGATGGTCACTATTTTTCCTGTCATACAAGAAGCGAATATGTTCGACTCTAGTGCAATTGGCTTCAGTTTCTTCACCAAAAAAACATTTTATTTTCCTACTATAAATAGTTGTACTATACTTTGCATCTATTTTCTCTGGAATACGATGAGGATTATAGCTAACCTCAACCTCAAATGACTTTCCTTTAGGTTTCGTCTTGGGTGTAAGCCAGACAACATGGGAGGCAATAAGATTGGTCGCTTCTTCGTAGTATCTGTGTCCAGATGCTTTAAAAAATCGAGCTACATCCTCGGGTTTCCCACCTCGCTCGCACACCTTTTCTTTGATGCACTGAAGGAAGGAAGAGATTTCTGCGTCGGCAGACTTGTTCATACTTATCCTTTGTTAATTGTTTTGAAAACTCTTTCAATAAGATATCATGATAGATCAGATATGTCAAATTAATAAAATAATTACTATTTGGTGATGATACGTTTTAGGAGATTCGGTCACAGATAATTTTCTCGCCGTCGCTCGAAAATTTCTGCGACCCCGGCTCGCAGTCTCGCCTACTGGCTCGACATAGCTCCGCCTTTCTCATCTTGTTCAAGTTCCAGACAAAAGAAAAAACTGGCAAATGCCAGTTTTTTCTTTCGTTGTGGACTCGAGGAGATTCGAACTCCTGACCTTTCGCTTGCAAAGCGATTGCTCTACCAACTGAGCTACGAGCCCATATTATATTTGTTTAAATACCGAAACAGTCACACACACTATCGAATTTATATATTACTTCATTTTCGAGTTATTGCAAGTTCTATTACATGATCCAAAAAGTGGGAAATTGAAGCTCCAACGGCTTTCAATGCTTTTGGCAAAAGTGACTCTTCAGTCAATCCTGGCAGTGTATTACTCTCCAGGATAAATATTCCCCTCTTCGGATGGATGATAAAGTCTGAACGTGAATAGTGACTCAAACCAAGAGCTTTGTGCGCTTGTATTGCCATATTCTCTATTTCTCTTTTTTCCGATTCTGAGAAATTCCCAGGAACTATTTCATCTGACTTCCCTTCATATTTTGCTGAATAATCAAAGAAATTGCCGTTGTGAGGTCGTATCTCGATTGGTGGTAATGCATAGAATTCTTGTTCACGATAATTGTCGATAACTCCGCAAGTTGCTTCTTTTCCTTTTATAAATTCTTCCACCATAACAGAATTACTGTGTTCAAAAGCGTCTCTAACTGCTTTTTCAAAACTTGAAAAATCTTTTGCTATTGTAACTCCAACCGATGAACCACCTGAAAGAGGTTTTACCACAACCGGCAGAGGAAAAGCTCTAAAAATCTCATGTGCTTGTTTACTAACTTCAGCCAGAGATTCTATCAACCGCGACTGTGGTGTCTTTAATTTTTCTTTTTTATAAACTTCCTTAGTCATCTGTTTATTCATTCCAATTGCAGAAGCAAAAGATCCTGAACCTGTAAAAGGAATGCCATGGACTTCGAATATATGTTGGATCTTTCCATCTTCGCCGAAGTGTCCATGTAAAGCATTGAAAGCTACGTCGATATGAGTAAGTGCCTCATGTGGAGTTGTAGGAAGACCATGGACGAACCATTTACCATTTTTATCTATAAAAATATCACGAGCAATATATTTTTCTTTAGGTAAATTGTTCAAAACTGTTGCTCCAGTTTTTAGAGAAACTTCATATTCATTACTCGGACCACCACGTATAACTCCAACTCTTATTTTATGCATTAACATATTATATCCTATAAAAGAAAAAGCCGGCATCCGGAGGAACGGTGGATGCCGGGGAAAAGAGAGTGCGTTATGAGTTGCGACCTTTAGCTGTACGAATTTGGAACCATGTTAGCTGAGGTGGGAACTTTAGGGTATGAGCCTTTAGCACGATTGTGTAGTACAACACAATTTATAGAGTAAACTCTTCTCTTATTTCCATATATATACTATCAAAAATAGGTTTTTAAGCAAGTTTTATTTCATGTTTTACTACTCTCTTTTTTAAATCTAAAACTTCACTTTTATCAGCCTTTTCTTTAAGATTTTCTTTTATATTAAAAACGTCAAGACCTAGAGATGTCACTTTTTGATCTATAACTGTCACCTTCTGATCCAAACGAGTGAGCTTCTCATCTATAGCGCTAACTTGATCACAAACGCCTTTTATTTTTTCATTAAAACCTGATGCTAAATCAGTAACATGCCGCTCAAATCTAATAAACATCAACTCTAGCTTCTTATCAAGATAGTCCTTGGTGACAAAGTTCTGTAACTTAGTATCGAGATATTCTTTTGTAACGTAATCATCTTTATTCATGATTACATTTTATAGTTTAGATAATTTTAAGCAATAGACAAAAACACAAAAATTTTATCAAAATTTCATAACTCTGTGGATAACTATTTTTTTATCACCCTAACACCTTCTCTATCTACTTTCACCGGAATATCTTCAAAGGTAAAAGTGAATTTATCATCCTTTCTGTCTACGTTTACCATCACAGCTAGACCTTTCATAGTATCTTCTGAGAAATACTGATCAAAAGCAAAGTTACCAATTGAATAGTATATCTTTTTATCATTATATATCTCAGTATCACCGACGATATGAGGATGAGCACCTATTACCATATCTGCACCATTGTCTATAAACTGATGCGCCCATTCTTTCATCTTTACTGTTGGATATTTTTGATATTCAATTCCCCAGTGTGGTGAGACTATTATCACATCGACTTCACTCTTTAACTTTGTAATTTCATACAAAACATTTTCGAAATTCGTATAGTGAAATTCATGAAATCCAATGAAGCCAATCTTGATTCCATTTTTTATTATTATTGTACTTATTTCATCTTTATTAAAAGGATCACCGTAATACAACATTCCTGCACTGCCAATATATCTTCTTGTTGATTCTAATCCTTGTTTTCCATAGTTATATGAATGATTATTTGCCAAACCAAGAACATCAAAACCAAGATCAGAAAGTGCTGGAGCAAGACTTGGATCAAAAGTAAATTGCAATGCTTTGTTTTTTAAATCTGCTGTAATCGAAGGATTTGTAGTAAAAGCACCTTCAAGATTTCCAACAGCAATATCAGCACTTTTTATCAAATCTTTGACACCAGAAAAAAAAGAATCGAAACCATTTTTATTTATTAGATTTCTAACATTTCTATCAAGCATTATATCTCCTACCACCAAAACTTTTAGATGAGAGTCATTGTTCTTAAAAATACTATGTTGAGAAAATGAAGAATTGTTCGGTACATAAAATCCGATAGAAATTAGAATAATAAATAAAATAACTAGAACAATAAATAAATTTCTTTTATTTTTCTGACTGTTTATTTCTCCATTCATCTATTAATTTATGATTACCTGATAAAAGCACTTTTGGTACTTTATATTTCTTACCCTTATATTCTACTACTTCTGGACGAGTATATACATCTGGACTAGCTATCCTATTTTCCTCAAGAGATGTATGATCTCCAAGAACGCCTTTTATTTGTCTTGATATAGTATCGATAAGGATCATGGCAGGAAGTTCACCACCAGTAAGTACAAAAGGTCCTACTGATATTTCTTCAACTTTAAAAGCCTTTTTAACTCTTGCATCTATTCCTTCATATCTTCCACAGATAAAAATAATGTCTGTATATTTTTTTGAAAAAATCTTTGCTTGTTCAGTGTCGAATTGTTTCCCAGATGGAGTAAACCATATGATCTTAACCTTTTTTGATTTCCCTTTTGCTTTTTGAATCGCTTTTATAACTGGCAAAGCCTCTATAACCATACCTGGACCTCCGCCATAAGGTTTGTCATCAACTCTTCGATCTGCATAACTATCACCCTTAGTAAAATCTCTTGGGTTGTAGAATTTTACTTCTATTTTTTTATTCTCAATTGCACGCTTCAAAATAGATTCGTTTAGATACGAATCCATAGACTGCGGAAAAAGACTTATAATGTGGTATTTCATAATAAAAAGCGTGGTATTATATTACCACACTTTTTATTATTTGACTATACTTATTAAAACTAGATATTCAAATCTGCCATTGCTTCATCCACAGTCTTCATATTGGTACCAGGAATTGGCTTCATACCCCCTTCTGGTTCATTTATCTTAAGATTTACTCTAGAGTTATTCTTCATTCCGACAACTCGTAGTAGTGTTCTAATGGCCTTTGCTGTATTTCCTGATCTACCGATAACCTTGCCCATATCTGCCGCATTTACTTCAAGGGTTAGTAAAACTCCCATTTCATCTACTGTTCTTGCGATTTTAACATCACTTGGATTATCTACTAGACCCTTTACGACAAAGTCCAAAAATTGCTGATCAATATTATTCATTTCTGTTATTCTTTAAATCTTATAATCTATTTCTGTATAATTGTAACCTGAATGAACTTCTGGTAAAAGGAGAGTTTTACACAGTTGGAGCTGGTGCAGCTGCTGGAGCCTTTGCTTCACCTTCTGGAGCGTCTTTCTTTATAGGAGATTTCTTTGGAAGAACATTCTTCTTTTTTCCTTCAATAGCTTTCTTTGAAACCAAGAAATTGTGAACTGTATCAGAAAGTTTTGCGCCTTTTGACATATATTCTTTTATTTTGGCAACATTGAACTGTTCAATCTTATTCTCTTGTCTTGGATCATAAGAACCCAAAACTTCTAGGTATTTACCACTCTTTGTACTATTCTTTGAATCAGTAAGAACAAGACGAAATACTGGTTCGTGCTTTCTTCCTACTCGTTGTAGTCGTATCATTAACATGTCGAGGTATAGTATCAGAATGTGAAAAAAAGGTCAACCATTTAGGCGAATAATTGCTCTATTTGATACAAGGTAGAATATAAGATATAGTAATTGAATGAAAAAAGACTTAATTGTGCAAGGTACAATAATCACTACTCGTAAGGGCATGGGTTATATAAAAAACCCAGAAAATCCGGAGAATGACATCGTTGTGGAAATCGGTTTTCTAAATACCGCTTTGAATGGAGATATTGTTGAAGTAAAACTCGGAAAAATAAATTCATACAAACAACAAACTGGTGAAGTAATAAGAATAATAAAAAGAGCAAGAGATTCTTTCGTTTGTGTTATCGATAGCAAAGAAGGAGTTCTAACGGCATATCCAGATGATAAAAAAGCATATGCTTCTATAAGACTTTCCCCTTCTGATATAGCAAAAGTAAGTATTGGAGATAAAGTCTATGTAAAGATGAAAGAGTGGACCAATCCAAAAGTAAATCCTGAGGGAGATATTGTTCGTATTCTAGGAAAAAAAGGCAATAACAATGTTGAAATGGAATCTATAGTTCTAGAAAAAGGATTCGAAATAAATTTCCCTGATGCGGTAGAAAGAGAAGCAAATGAAATAGAGAAAAATAAAGATGTAGATATTGCAAAAGAAATACCAAAAAGAACAGATTTTAGACATACTCTTACTTTTACTATTGACCCTTTTGATGCAAAAGACTTCGACGATGCAATATCAATTAAAGATTTGAAGAACGGAAACTATGAAATAGGAGTTCATATTGCTGATGTATCGCACTATGTTGAGATTGGCTCTGCTTTGGACAAAGAAGCATTAAAGCGTGGTTGTTCTATATATCTAGTTGATCGAACTATTCCGATGCTTCCTGAAGTACTTTCAAACGATGTATGTAGTCTAAACCCTCACGAAGACAAACTTACCTTCTCTGCTTGGTTTGTGATGAATGATAAAGGTGAAGTTCTTGAAAGACATTTTGGAAAGACGATTATAAACTCTGATCATAGATTTACTTATGAAGA
>CAZVQB010000016.1:0-2552 GCA_964629235.1 uncultured Candidatus Saccharibacteria bacterium
TATATAATAGTTTCATGAAACTACACAGATTTTTTTGTGATGAAAAGCTGACAAATAGGAAGTCAGTGGTTATTACCCATGCGCCCCTAGTCAATCAATTGAAAAATGTTTTTCGGTTGGTTAAGGGTGATAAGATAATACTTTTTGATAATTCTGGCTTTGATTATGGAGTTAGTATAGAAGGCTTTGAAAAAGAATCTGTTTCATTTTTGGTGGACAGCGTAACTCCAAACAAAGTGTTTCCCGTAAGAGAAACGTATCTTTTTGCTTCAATCGTTAAAAAAGATAATTTTGAATGGATTACACAGAAAGCAACTGAGCTTGGCGTTTCACATATAATTCCAATCATTTCTGAACGTACAGAAAAGAAAGATTTAAATAAAGAAAGAATTCAAAAGATTATAGTAGAAGCAAGCGAACAGTCGGGCAGGGGAACATTACCTGTTTTGTCTGAAGTGATGGACTTGGAAACTGCATTACAAAAATTTGGACATGTGAAATCTATCGCTTGGCATACTCAAGCAGAGAAGTTCGTTTCACAAGATATCAGTGATACTTTAGGTGCTTATATTGGTCCAGAAGGTGGTTGGTCGAATTCTGAAATTGATTTGTTTAAAAAGCATGGCGTGAGAATAAGATCTCTTGGTCCACAAGTTTTAAGATCAGAAACAGCCGTGATATCAGTTATCACTCTTTCTGTCTTCTAATTTTTTACTAGTGCTATTTATTCTCTACAGAATAAATTATTTTATCCCTTCCAAGAATTGATATACTTTCTCGTTTGTTAAAACGGTTTCAGCGTAAGCAAAAGCCCTTTCTCGATCTGCATCTTTGTAGTGAGCGAGAATATGTTTCACTTCCTCTTCAATCTCTTTTACATCAACTTCGATCTTCTCTAGTTTCACAATCTCATTTAGTATTAGTTGAAGCTTTGCTTTTTTCTCTGCATGCGGTCTCCACTCAGATCTTATCTCTTCAATTGTCTTTTTTGCATGTTTCAAATAGTCTTCGATCTTAACACCCATTCGATTTATATCATCGTTGAATTGAGCTTCAGTTCTTTTTGTTTCACTATCGATAAGTATTTCCGGAACATCTATTTTTGATGAAGATATAAGTGCATCAGAAATCGCAATTCTTCTTTTTTCTATAGCTTGAATTTTTTTATTCTCTAAAAGATACTTTTTAACCTCTTCTTTTGATTCTGGAGAATCGTGATCGTGACCTGCGTGATCAGCGTGTGAATCTTTTATTTTCTTTATTGCATCTTCAACTTCTTTGTCTGTCACTTCAAATTTTTCTTCAGGTTTACTATTTATTTCTTTTGAAAGTTTTTTATAATCACCCAGTTTAACTTCTGGAATAACTGTAGTTATGATTTTAAATTCTAAAGGATTATCCATTGCGAGTTTAGTAACACTTATTTCTGGTCTACCGATTGCATCTATCTTTTCTGATATTACGATTTCTGGATATGCTCTTCCCAAGGCTAGTTCAGCCATTTCTTCCAATATAGTCATATCACCAACTTTACTCACTATTATATTTTCTGGGACTTTTCCTTTTCTAAAACCATCGATAGTAATTTCATTGTTTATATTTTCCAATGCTTGCTTTCTAAAAGATGAGAAATATTCCAAATCAATAGAACCTACAATCTCGATTTTTGAGCCATCGATTTTCTTCAATTCATATTTATATGGATTAGCACCTTCCCTTGTTTTTACTGTTTGTTTTTTCATGGTTTTCAAAGTCTACAATATAAACAAGAAATCCGCCAGTTCGCGGATTTCTTGTTGCACCTTTTGTTTTTTTAGAAGCTATAATCGATATCTTTTAACTGAAGATCTAGATCAGCATTAATCGCTGCTGAACTGTCTTCTATGCCTTGAGATTCTGTGCTAGTTTGTGTTGCATCAACTGGTGTCTCGATACTTGATTGTTCGGTATTTGTCGAAGAGTTTGTATTCAACTTTTTACCAAAGAATATTAATGAAGCAATTATAATTATAAGTACTATAGCTAATGCGCCAAGTATAGGGCCAATTTTTTTATTTTCTTTTGGCACTTGAGGAAGTCCGTTCATCATTCCACTTGAATTTGTATTTGGTTCCATTTATTTATTTAATTATAAATTATTAATTTGTTGCTGGAGTACTTGATGCCGGCTTATCACCCAATCCCATACTTTTTGCAATTGTATCTATAACTTTCTTGTATGCATCACGAGCTTCTTTTACTGCTTTGATTGCTGAATCACCAACTTGTCTTGGCTTTGCAAGATCGATCTCTGTACTAGACGCTGTTCCAGAATTTGAACTAGGGGTTGGAGCTTGTAGATTTGTTAAAGTATCCACAGCAGTCTTTGCTTTTGCAAGTTTGTCATCTGCTATAGCGAGTGCTGATTTAGCATCAGTCATATTTCTACCCTCTAATTCTGCTTTCAATATTCGATCACTAATTCTAGTTTTTATTGCAGTTAGATTCTCGATACTAATATTTAATTGATTCAAAAGAGCCTTCTTTCTTGATTCGAAATCATCCTTTTTCAT
>CAZVQB010000016.1:2652-11311 GCA_964629235.1 uncultured Candidatus Saccharibacteria bacterium
GTAGAAACTCTAACCCCTCTCTGTCCTACAAGTGAGCCAATAGGGTCAATGTGACTATCTTTTGAATATACAGCTATCTTTGATCTAGCACCCGCTTCTCTAGATATAGCTTTTACCTCAACAACACCTTGAGCGATCTCTGGAGCCTCGATCTCGAACAATTTTGATAGGAATTTTGGATGAGAACGTGATAATTTCAGCATAATTCCCTTAGGAGACTCTTCTACGGCATATAGATATGCTCGTATTCTCTCGCCTTGCTTGTAATGCTCACTTGGAATCTGGTCTTCATACGATATGATACCCATAGCACGTCCCATATCTATGAAAATAGAACCTCTTTCTATTCTTTGTACTGTTCCAGACACTATTTCACCCTCTTTTTTGCCATATTCAGCTAGAACTGATGTTTTTTCAGCTTCTCTTATCTTCTGAATGATGACTTGTTTTGCTGTTTGAGCAGCAATTCTTCCATAATCACCCTTTTCTTCAAGAGGGAATATGATTTCATCGTCAACTTTAGCGTCTTTTTTTATCTTTTTAGCATCTGCAAGGAGAATATGATGCTCTGGGTTGAATCTTACTCGGATATCCTCTTCGGCTGTATTCTTTATATCCTGTTCATCCTCTTCATCTTCCATGATGACCTTAGACTCGTCTACAACAATTTTTACTTGATAAAACTCAACTTTTCCTGAGTTAATATCAAAAATAGCCCTAACAATCTGGCCTTTTTTGCCATATTCCTTCTTGTAGGCTGTAGCAAGAGCCAGTTCTATAGCTTCAAGCATTTTATCTTTTGGAATCCCTCTTTCGTCTTCCAATTGTTGTAAAACCGAGTGTATTACTTTTAGATCAAACATGTTTTTAATTTTATTTATAAAAAGAGCTCGCGAACGCGAACTACTTGCTACTAATATATCACACAATATAGTTATCCACAAGTTAAATAATAAATATATGCGTTATTAGAATGCTATAATAAAACAGTAAATTAATAGTTCTAATATACGATATAAATATGGATTTTTTAAATAAACCAAAAGATGATAATCATAAAAAAGTATTATGGTTACTTCTGGTAATAATCTTGATGATTGCCGTGTCTGTATTGTGGCAGTATTCAAGTAATAAATTTAAAAATTTCATTCCAGCAAGAAAAGTAGATATTCTGATTGATAGAAGTGGTAATCTGGTGATAAAAGAGGAAGAAGATGTAGCTAAGAAAAAGGAAATTCTGTTCACCAGGTTAGCAAATGTTGATTCCAAGCCTTTAACAGAGAAGGAAAAGGATATTGTTGTTGCTAATTTCAGTGATGGAAATTCCATGAATTTGACTCCAGATGAGAAGAAATTGATATTAAAGGCCTTAAATAATTAAAGAAATATGAAAAATAATTTAAAAAAAATAAAAAATCTGTCGGTCTTCATTTTTGCAATACTATTTTTCATATTTGGTAGTGTACACACATCTTCAGCTCAGACAACATCTAACTTCGGAGCTGTAACAGATTATCCAAATAAACAAGTAATAGAGAATCCTGCCAATGTGGTCGGCGATCCATCTCAAATATTATCATCAAGTTGTCCAGATGGTTCTGTTTTGGTTGGTTTTAATCTTTATAATCAAGGAGATAATTATAGTAAGTTGGGAAGTTTGTATTGCAGAACAGTAGAGTTAAACCTCGGTGGTACTGCTATGTACACCAAACTATTAATTGAAAATCCTTTTGGAGGTAATGCAAATTCATCTCAAATGGATAATTCAAGTTGTCCAAACGGTTTTGTCGCTGTGGGTTTCAATGTTTTGAATGCCGGAGCTAATACTTCGAGTGAAGGAGTATTGTACTGTAAACAAGTTTTGTCTGCGAAAGTAAGTTCAACAGGACAGACACAGACTATTTCGATCGGCTCTCAAAATACTGTTAGAAAGGATGTTATACAAAACCCTTTTGGTGGGGGAGCAAATACATCACAAATGTTATCAGCATCATGTCCAGATGGTTATGTGATAACTGGTTTTAATCTTATCAATATGGGATCAAATTTTGATTATATGAATGATCTGTATTGTAGTAAGTTAACCTTTACTCCAAATCCACTAGAGTTTGATTTTTCTCTATCAAGTGACGGTCACCGATATATATATCCTGGCGATACTGTTTCAAATTCACTATTTATTAACTCTATAGTTTCTAATGTTTCAGGTGATGTTAAATTAACAATAGATTCAATTAAAAATAGTAGTGGAGTAAGTGTAATAAATGCAACGAATGGATTTACAGTGAGTTCAAATCCATTTAGTCCAAAGACAAATATTGCCACACTTTCTCCTACCATCAAACAAGTTACTACTCCTATATCTTTTATTGCTAATTCAAGTGTATTGCCTGGTACTTACACAGTTAATGTTTCAGGTGTTTATACAAAGACAGTCGCAGGTACTTCTGGTAGTACTACAAATTATTATTGTAAAATTGAATTTAAGGAATTTAACAGTGGTTATTATTTTGGTTGTAGTACAAATTCAAATTTTAGTCCTAAGGATGATTTTATAAATTTAAGTGGTGGCTCAAATTCTCCAGCGATTGAATGTATAAACAACGATACATTTGGACCAGGTGAAGATGCTATTTGTATATCAAGTAATAGAGTGCTTTCTATTTTTGCAAAAGAGCAAATAAGAGATTTCAGGCAGTCTTATGGTGATGCTATATGTCCTGGAGTGGTAAATATAGTTGGTGATGAGAATAATCCAAATACAGGTTTTACTTGTGTTGTTGCACCAGTCGCTCCAGTCACTCAAACAATAAATAAGTCAACAACTTTTGATGTGATTGTTCAACAACCAGCTTCCACGATAAACTATGAATTATCATTATCTCCTTCACCGGATGGTTGCCCAGCTTCTTCTTTGTTTGTAACAGCAATGTGGAAAGCTGTTCCTAATGCAAGTTCATACAATCTATACCGACTAGTCCCTTTGGAAGGCAGTCGTCCTTTGCAGTATGTGGTTCATCAAAAGATATCTGTAAGTAATGCAAATTTAACTAATGGCTATTTAAGGTACGAAGATTATGCATTTCCAGATTATAATCAATTGATTAAATATAAAGTAATTGCTGTTGTAAATGGGGCAGAGATTACTCCTTCGAAGGTTGTGTCAGTATTTACACCGAAGATTACAACAAATTGTATACCTCCAGTTGCTCCTATTCTTAAATTATTTACAAAAAAGACTACGAATACTGCAATAAATTTAAGTACAATTGATATAAACACTGCGACAACAACAGCAAATACTGAAATTTCAATTTATAAAAATGAGGCTTTTGATCTTAAATGGGTAAGTAATCTTGGAGTAAATTATACTTGTAATCAAGTCACTGTTTTACCAAATGGTACAACAAACAATTCACGTATCGTTTATGGTAATACTACAAATGGCACAAGTATTGGTATTGCGGGGTCAAATCTAGATACAGGAACGAATCTTCTGAAGGTTAGTTGTTCGAATGGAACAACAGTATTGAGTAATGTTGTTAAAGTAACAATATTATTTGAGCCTACATACAACTTCAGTGTTATCCCTTCGGGTGATCAATGCCTATCCTCAGATGTATGGATAAGACAGACTTGGTCAGCAGTGCCAAATGCAACTTCATACAAAATAACAAGAACTGGAGGAACAGGGCCGGTTACATATACTATTGCATCACCAACATTATTAAATACAGAAAATTCTAATGCTTTCAATAGTAATACTGCAACTGCATATACTTATATTGTAACTGCTGTTATTGGAGGAGTTGATCAAATTCCTTCAGCACCTATAACAATTACATCTCCTAGATCAGGGGTGAATTGCCCACCAGCACCAGTCTTGAAACTCTTCACTAAGAAAAATTCAGATACTTCAATAGATTTGAATAATTATGACACCAATACTACGATAACAACTTCGAACACCGAAATATCTTTGTATAGGAATGAAAGCTTTGATCTTAAATGGGTAAGTAATTTGGACGCTAGTTATACATGTACACAAGATACTCAAATTCCAGGTGGAAGTACAAATAATAATATCTGGCCATATGGAAGCAGTAGAAGTGGAGCAGCTGTAGACCTGCGAGCAACTGGACAAGCTGTAGGTTTGTACAATCTAAAAGTATCTTGTACAAATGGTACTTCACGATTAAGTAATGTAGTAAAAATAACAATCCTACCTGATCCTATAGCGTATAATCTAAGCGTTATATCATCAGGCGATCAATGTCTATCCTCAGATGTATGGATAAGACAGACTTGGTCAGCAGTGCCAAATGCAACTTCATACAAAATAACAAGAACTGGAGGAACAGGGCCGGTTACATATACTATTGCATCACCAACATTAACAAATACTGAACCATACAGTGCTTTTAATAGTACGACTGCAACTTCATATACATATACTGTATCTGCTATTGTAGGTGGTGTAGAACAACCAGCATCAGATCCAATAACAATTGTATCACCGAAAATCGCTTGTCCTGTCGGAACACCAGTAATAAAATTGTTTATTAGAAAGTCTAATGATACTTCTGTAAATATTACTTCATTTAATATTCTATCGGCATTCAATACTTCTAATACAAGTGCATCAGTAAAAATGGGTCAAGATTCTTTTGATCTAAAGTGGGTAAGTAACCTAGGTACTGGTTATACATGTAGTCAGGTTACAACTAGACCTGGAGGAAGTTCTGGAAATGGATTATGGAGTTACGGATCTTATATAAACGGTGCAACTTACGGTCTTAGTACATCAGGATATTTGGCTGGAGCTTATACGTTCTCAGTATCTTGTTCAAATGGAGCCACAACTGTTGTAAGTAATGTTGTAGATCTTACTATCATTGATCCTCTAAACTATCGATTGAATGTATCGACATCAGGTGATCAATGTTTAACTTCAGATATTTGGATTAAACAGTCTTGGTCAATAATATCTAATGCAAGTTCATACAAGATAACAAGGACTGGTGGATCAGGAACTGTAGTATATAATGTTCCAGCGACACCAACACAAAACACTGAATTATTTGGTTCATTCAATAGTGTACCAACAGATTATACATACACTATATCAGCGATTGTTAGTGGGGTAGAACAGGCAGCTTCGGCTCCAATTACAATAACTTCACCCAAAGTTTATTGTCCTATAGGTACACCAGTTATAAAACTCTTTACAAAAAAATCAAATGATACGACTGTAGATTTTTCTACATATACAACAGCAACAGCACTTGTTCCACAAAATAGTGACATATCGGTAACAAAGGGTCAGGAATATTTTGATTTGAAATGGATAAGTAACCTTGATAATAGTTATGTCTGTACTCAAGTAACAACTACACCTACTGGTACTGTTAATAATACTCTTTGGAGTTATGGTACGTACCCAAATGGTTCTGTAAGTTCACAAGGAACTGGAGCTGTATCAACAGGAGTTTATGGATTCAAAGTTTCATGTACAAAAGGGGCTTCAACTATTGAAAGTAATATTGTAAACGTAAATATAGTTAATCCTATAAGTTACAACCTAATAGTCTCACCTTCATCAAATCAATGCGATATAAGCAATTTGCAAATCCGTCTTACCTGGAGTTTGGTTCCTGGTGCTACAAGTTATAAAATAACTAGAACAGAGGTTGGAACAGGACAAACAAGCAATTATTCAGTTTCAAGTGGTACATTTACACAAAGTTTTGCAAATGGAACCATTGCCTTCGTTCAAGGTGTCGATTATGCCTATAAAGTAGTAGCAATGGCGAATGGAGTTGCTGTAGCTCCGTCATCACCGGTAATAACAGTAAAATCTCCTAAACAGGATACAACATTGTGTTCAACAATATCTTTGAAACTTGAAGTAAAGAAATCTACTGACGCAGCTGCATTATATGGATCTGCAATTACAATCAATAAAGGTGATAGCTTTGATATAAGATGGACTATAGTAAATCCAAATGGCAGTGTCTATATGAACTCAAATAGTGTTGTTGGTCCGCAAGGAATAAATGGAAATGGCTTGTGGACTTGGGGTTCTGGAAGCAGCGGAAGTAGAACTGGTCTAAGTACAACACCACAAGCTGTTGTTGCTGGAGATTATCTATTTAAGATTGATATGATGGATACTTCTACTGGTAGTTACGTGTTAGCTTTGAGTAGTAATACAGCAAAAGTAACTATAAATTCGATAAACGATGTATGTCCAAATCTACCAGGTATTCAAACTGTGGTTCCGGATGGTATGGTTAAGGATAGTAGTGGTAATTGTGTGTTTCCAAACGACACACCAACTACATCTGATCCAAATATTAAGTTGTTCATTGGTGACACTGTGGTTAAAACTTATGATTTATCTAATCCTGTACCAACTACTCCGTATCAGAGAGTTAAAGGTGAAGTCTTCACTTTAAAATGGGTATCTAATCTACCTTCTGGATTTATATGTACTTCGCAAACCCATGATTCAAATAATAATTCTGTTTTTACTTGGATTTGGAATCAATCAAATCAGACTACAGGGTTTGATGATTTGCAAACAAATTCTGCAAAACCTGATACATATAGTTTTGATATTTACTGTGTTGACTCAAATAATCCGTTGGCCACACCTAGAGTGGGTAATACAGTTAAAATGGCTCTATCTGATATTGCAACAGATCCAAACTCGATAAAATTATTTATTGGTGGAGCGAATATATTATCAAATACTTTAGCAACACCTTTGAATCCGAACTCAACGTTTAAAGTTAAAAAGGGTAACAGGTTTAATCTATTGTGGGATAGTAATCTAAATAATAGTTATGAATGTATAGCTAATACAAAAAAGAGTGATGGAACTGCATTCACAACATGGGATTGGAATACAAATAAAAGTAAGGGAGATAAGGCAACAAACCTTACAACTGGAAATGTTGAAAAGGGTATATACAGCTTCCAGTTGTTCTGTAGTGATCCGGCACATGATCCAGCAAATCCAGATAAACAAAGTAATATGGTTAAACTTCAAATAGTAGAATCGACAATAGTTGAGCAGTAAATATCAGATAATAAAATAATAAGAAAAGGCCTCGCATAAGCGGGGCCTTTTTTGTCAGAGCAAGATCTATTGAGATTTTGCTCTAAAGAATCTCTTCGGTGCAACAACCGAACCAGATCCAGCGTAGTAAGGGATTGATACGATATTCGTATCTGTATCCCATGGAATAGTCCATACTTCAGACCAATTATTCAGGTCTGTACTGGACTCGATAATCGTATCGGCTCCATGTGCGAATTCAACATTCACACCATAGCCGTCTATTGCAATGTTTGGGGGCAAGATCCGAGCTCCTTGCTGGGTGTATTCTCGGGTCACACCTCCAGCAGTGATCTTGAATCTGGCCCTGTAGTCACCCTTGGAGTACCAGTCTTGGAGGGTAATGTACCTCTTCGTGGTCATCTCCTCAGGGATTTTAAATGAACCAATTTTGGTCATATTTCGGGTTGTGGATTCAGGTGTCCATGCATGTTTGTATGGAACATCTAATCCTACATCAACCTCAATTTCAAACTTTTCCAAGTTTGAAATTGGGATCACAATTTGTTTCGCAACAATACTGAGCCCCAAAAACGTTTCCAGGTCGATATCTGAAACCAAACCCAATTTCTTGTTCAAGAATATACCGACGACGGGCGTCTCAAGCCTTTTGTCGGTATACATACGATACGCAAACATTGAGAGAGGTTTAGAGTGATCAATTTTTGGATCATTCTTGATCTTATCTATAAGTCCCATACCGTACTTACTGATTTCAGACTCAAAGTCCGAGTATGAGTTGAATTTCTGAATAGGTAGATCGATATTGCGTATACCCTCAATACCATTTGTACCGAGATACTTAATCCCTATTGGGGTATAGGTTTCCAAAGGTCTACTATCCAACAATCTTTCTGCGACAATCCAGTCCAACATCACCTGTTCATTCCCGATAGGGAGCGAATCAGGCAGTGGGGAAGGATTGACTACTGTTTGAGTCGAAACCCCGCCATTACTGACGGGTTGTCCCACAGCGACATGCGCAATGGAACTGAATGCGATCATAGCGATCGCGAATACTGCTTTTATGCATGCATTCATCTTTCTAGTTTTTGCGCTTTCGCTGACAGACGAAAGCTGGTTTTGTCTTTTTTCTCTCACGATTCAAAAATCAATGAGCTAGACTTCTATATATATAATACCACATTTGATTTTAAAAGTAAAGCAAGTAAAACTGTGGATAAAATATGGCTAAATACTTAGGTTATTAAGGAAATCGTAAGGTAGATAAACAGTAACCTTTGCTCCCATATTTAGTCCTAAAGAAGTAATGTCTATATTGCCATGATGTGATTCTATTATGGATTTTGAAATATATAACCCAATACCCATACCCGTAGGATTTATTTCCTGAACTCTTTTACTTCTATAAAAAGATTTTGAAAGTACGCTTTCTTTTTCTTCGTTTGTCATTCCGACACCTGTATTTGAAATTTCAATTTCAAGCCCCATAGGTTTTTTATTTATAGATATGTTTATACTACCGTTAGGTATATTGTATTTTATTGCATTTTCAATTATTACAATAAATACATC
>CAZVQB010000017.1:0-7150 GCA_964629235.1 uncultured Candidatus Saccharibacteria bacterium
ATTTGCTAAAATATAACCATGATTAAAGAATATATTGAATATTTAAAAGATAATCCACAGGGTTATTGGTTCAAAGCAAAGCTTTATGGCTGGGGCTGGATACCTGCAAAGTGGCAAGGTTGGTTGGTAATATTTATTTATATTTTTTTAATAACGATTCTTTCTATTACTCGTGAGGATAGTATTCCTGGAGATCCTGATTCTGGAAGTAATTTTTTAGTATTTGGATTGCCAATTATATTATTAACAGCACTACTTATTTTTATCTGTTATAAAAAAGGGGAGAAACCTCGTTGGCAGTGGGGGATTAAGAAATAACTATTTACTTTTTCATAATTGAAAATTCGATATATAATATGTAAATGTCACAAATAAATTTATTATCAGTTTTTATCGCTGCATTATCAGCTTTTATTATTGGATTTTTATTACACGGACCTATTTTAGGAAAATTGTGGATGAAGCTTGCCAACATTCATCCAACCGGGAATGAAAAGTTGAAAGACATGATTCCACAAATGGTATGGAATTTTATTGTAAATTTAGTTACAGCATTTGTAATGTCAGGAATTTTTTATATAGTTTTTTCTTCTCCTATAATGGGTGATATTACTTGGTATAAGGGTGCAATATGCGGAGCATGGCTATGGCTTGGATTCTTGGTTACATCATCATCAATTGAGGTTATCTGGATGGGTAGAACAGTCAAACTTTGGTTATTTGAAGCAATGTGTTCTCTTATAATCACTGTTACTATGGGAGCAATAATTGCAGGTTGGTGATATTGTAGTACTAACTAGATATGAAAAGAATACTTTTTTGTTGTCAGGTATTAGATACTGCTGATCCAGCATTAAGTTTTTTTCATGAATGGATAAAGAAATTCACAAATAAGTTTGATAAAATCACAGTCATTGCTTTAAAAGTCGGTAAAGTAGATCTTCCAGAAAAAGTACAATATTTTTCTTTAGGTAAAGAAATATATTCACAACGATCTTTTAAAAGACTTTTTTATATTTTTAATTTGATTGTATATTCTTGGAAGACTAGGAATGATTATGACACCGTTTTTGTTCATATGAATCAAGAATTCATTCTTGTAACGGGTCTTCTATGGAAAATCTTAGGTAAGAAAATTTATCTTTGGTATAACCATTATTCTGGAAATTTTTTTACAAATATTGCATCGATTTTCTGTGATAAAATTTTCTTTACTTCAAAAGGTGCATATACTTCTCGATTCAGTCGGTCGATTCAAATGCCAGTTGGGGTGAATATAGATATTTTTGGAAATTCAGTTAATAGAGATAAAGATAAAATTAGCAAAATACTTTTTCTTGCAAGAATATCTAGAAGTAAGCGTCTGGAGGATCTTATAAAAGCAGTTTCTCTAGCGCCACTTATTCAAATGGAATGGTCTGTGCAAGTAACTGGACCAACAATATCCGAAGATGATAAAAAATATTTGTCAGAATGCCGGGATATGATTGATGATCTGGGTTTGACTTCAAGATTCGTTTTTACAGATGGGATACCATTTACTGAAACACCTCGTCTTTATTCTAATTTTGGTATTTTTATAAATTGTTCAAAAACTGGAATGTACGATAAAACCATTTTTGAGGCTTCTGCAAGTGGTTGTATTGTGATTTCATCTAGTGTTGATTATCGAGATGAGGTTGGAGACAATTATTTTTTTAATTTTGGGGATTACACTGAATTATCAAATAAAATTGTAAATATACTTAATCTCTCAAAAGAGAACAGATACGAATCTATTAAGTTGATGAAAGAGGTTGCTAATAGACATTCTCTTGATAAATTGTCAGAAAAAATAGTTAAAGAGATCTACGGATAATCTATCTATGTATACATCCTGCCCAGCAACAAGGTCTCTTTTCTCCGGATAATAATTTACTTTTCATAATATCTATTCTTCTGCTCCTAGTCTCATCTTTCTTTGCAGAACATATCCAGCATAGCCATTCATTGCGTGCTAGAGGAGTGATACTATTCCATAAGTTTTTTATTTTGGAATCTCGAGATATTATATCCTTTAAATCAGTCGGAATTTTATGCACTACTCCGCTTTTTAAAATTGCATCATTCATACATTTATCATATCAGATTTATATGATGAATGATAAAGATTTCTATTGACAAAATCACTATAGGATAGTAATGTATTTTTGGAATGTTTATACATATTTTACCTAACATCGGAGGAAGTCTTTCAGTAAAACTTGAAAGAGTTGTATCAGATTCAGGCTATTACTTGGCCGTCAACCTGGAAGGAAACGAGAGTTTCGTGATTGGACTTAAGGGTTCGTTTCCGGATGATGTACCTGTTGATAAAAGGATAAGCATTGCGACACCAGACATGACCATCACCCAGGGAAGTAAGAATACTTTCCTGTCGAGCTCACTGAAATCGGTAAATAAAATTCGAGGAAAGTCGTACTCACTGAGTGCTTTCCTTACGAAGCAAAGAGGATCAATTCCAGTAGCAGTTGCTTGCTGATTTAGGAATCGATTAACTTATCAAAGCCCACTTCTTAGTGGGCTTTTTTGTTGATTTATGAAACTTATTGTGTTTTAATAAATTTAGATATGAGGAAACCTGATTTTCTTAAACTAGGTATGCTTCTGATAATGGGTGCAATCGCATTTATTATAGATAATCGAAACATGGTTCCATCTGAAAAGAACAACCATGTTATTGAAGAACTTCGTTCTCTATACAATGACTATAACAGAAGTTATGGCATTGAAGAGAAGGGAAACATCGCCAAAAAAGTAGTAAGTTTGATGGAAAACAATGCGCATATAAAATTGCCAAACGACCTACAAAACTTTGTCATGTTTACAATGACAACACCTATAGAATGAAATGAATGATGTGGGAAATAAAAAACCGCCAAATGTTTTATCTTGGCGGTTTTCCATTACATTTTTCTGCTGTCATAAGCCCAGTGCAGTATCGCTTGCCTCTGTCTAGGTCTACAAGCCTCATCACCAACTCTGCAGTTATGATGTATTTGTGCTATGTGCCTTGTGATAGCCTTCCATCTTTTAATCTGTCTCGCGTCTTCGTCAATGATTCTCCTACCCATATAGTAACGACAATACCATTGGAACCAACCTCGAGGATCATTCTCATTTATCCACCCATTTTCTCTCCATTTTGATAGAGGTTGGCTAGCATTAACCCCAAAGTAATTTAATTTCGCAATATGTTTATTGTCTTCTCTAGTAGAGAATTTTGCTTGCTCAAACCAATCAGCAGGGAACTCATTTTTGCAATCTCTCATATATACTCCACCAAATATTCCAAGTTCAAGCATCTCTTTTGGTGAAAGCTGTGGTTTAAATTCTATATCAAAATTCTTTCCCATAGGTTCACTGAGGATATACGAATAGTTCTTCTGCATTTTGTCTTTTACTACTACCTTTTTCATATAACAATTTTAACATATATAAAGTCCTGTTTTTAGGATTTTATGGGAATATACTAAGTATAATGAGTAAAATACTAGAAATATTAAAACAAGGGAAAATCAGAAAAATCGCTCTAGTTTGTTTTCTTTTTATTTTGGGTTGGATATCGAATCAAGTTTATCTGAAATATATATTAAAAATCGGCGAAAAGGATATGCCTATTAGACAGAATTCCTCAGATTTTAGATATATCAATCCACTACTTTTTGTTGATAATTCCGAAGAAATTTTTCCTGAGTATAGAAATCTAAAAGAAGATATAAGTGACTATATAAATAGAAATATTAAAGATGATAAAGTTGAAAAAGCCTCATTATATTTTAGAGATTTGAATTCTTCTCATTGGGCTGGAGTAAATGAAAAAGAGTTGTATACACCTTCAAGTATGCTAAAGGTAGCAGTTCTTTTGACCTATCTTAAAATTAGCGAAAAGAATCCAGATATAATGTCTAAGAAAGTTAAGTATATTCATAAAGATTCATATAATGAATATTACAAAACTAATAAGATAAAAAATGGCGAATATACTGTATTAGAACTTTTACAATATATGATAATTGAATCTGACAATACATCAATGTCACTGCTTGTTGCTCTGAATACTCCAGAAGTTGTGGAATTGTATGAAGATCTAAAATTACCGAATATTCTAGAGGGAAGTTCTGATTTTTTATCTGCTGAGGATTACTCATATATTTTTAGAACATTATATAATGCCAGTTATGTTAATAAGGGATTATCTGAGCAAGCACTTCAACTCCTGACATATACTAAGTTTGATAAGGGAATTGTTGCGGGAGTAGAAGCTTCAACAACTGTCGCTCATAAATTCGGCGAACATACAATAACTTTTAACGGAGTAGTTACCGAAAGACAATTACATGATTGTGGAATTGTTTATTATCCAAAGAAACCTTATCTAGTTTGCATCATGACAAAAGGAAAAGATTTTAAAAATCTTGAAAAAATAATATCTGATATATCTTCAATCGTTTTTAATTATAATAAAAATACTAACTAGTTTTGATAGTTTTTGGTGAAGTAAAGATTACCCTAGCCGGACCATCTGATTTATAAGTTTTGTGGTTATAATCATGTAGTGAATTCATAAAAATATCATAACTGTATGCATGATTTATTCCATCTTTTGCATCACCATTATCGTGAGTTATAAATTGTTGTGTTTCATCATTAAAACCAATTACAACTATTACATGAAATGCTGATCCTGTAGCCATAAAAGGTATATTTGGATTTTGAAGGTCGGTACCATAATGCATTGATATTACGGGTCTTCCTTTTTTAATTTCATTTTTAATATTATCAATCGTAGGATCTGTAACAATTTCCCCATTAAAATCTGCGAACTTCTTAATCAAATCCAGCGTCCTTTCACTATTTGAATTCGCATCTGAACCATATAGTTTCTTTTGTTCTTTAAATAGTATTGTCATAAATTCTTTTGACTCCGCTATAGTTGTTGTTGACTCGCCTTGGTAGAATCTATGAACCATAGTTATACTCGATTCTTCGCATGTATTTATCCATGAACCAGTCCAATTGCCATCCGGAGCCTCTGATACATAAGGTACATTTAATACTATACTTTTTTTAGGCTCAACAATTTGAACAATTTCTTTTAATTCTGGCAATTCTAATTTTGTAGCAACATTTGAATCTGAGAAAAACACGAAGATAACTAGTAGGCACAGAATTGGTGCCAATAATATAAGAACATAGTCACGTTTTAACATTTATTTATTATAGCAAACTTTATATATAAAAAAGAATACCCCAAGCCTATGGCTTGGAGCATTTTGAAATCCCGTATTATTTCCGGTTTCTCTTCAAAACAAAGAGTCCCAGAATGGGAAGTGCTGCGAAGAGAAGGGTGTTGCCACCCTCCGGAACATCAACCGAGGACGACGATGCCGAAAAGCTGAAAATACCTCCTGCCGACGGGCTCTGCGTACTGAACCTAAAGATCGCAGGTGTCGGATCGTACCCGTTCCCACTAAGCTCACCATTACCCAAGATTGCCAAGAAATTGGCATTTTGAGTATCAATGACTGAGTTGAAAAGTTCGAAATTCCACCCACCGACACTGTATAAGGTGCTGTAAGGAGTGGAAACCCCGAAATTGAAGGGAACCGTGAACAACACGGGATCGCTAGGGTTTGCGAATAATGCAAGGTCGCCATCCACCGAAATAACGATGGGCGGGGCCGAGAATGAGGTGATCTGTGTTGCGGACCCGAGCGGTCCGTTAAGTCGCGCACCTCCAACAATTGTGATGTCACCAGTGACGTACGGTGCGGCGATCGCTTGGGTGATCATCGCCCAAAGCAGGGCGATACAACTGAGTAAACGTGTCTTCATTTGCCATCCTTTTGTCTGTTTTTTTTGTTGTCCTGCTTTATGCAGGGTCCGCGAAAACAATAACCTAAAATATCATATATTGCAAGTCCTATGATTCTTTATTTATTGATTTCTATCATAACCTCGTTTCTTTTCATCCAAGGTGGAGACCATGGTGCATTGTAGCCAGCATATCTAAGTTCTCCGATAGGCTTTATTCCATCTCTAGCCAAATCATTCAAAAGTTTTTCTTGAGCTTTCTTAATCCTCTTATCACTTATAAACCAAGAAAAATTCGCAACTGCAAGATTCTGTTCTGGAATTTCAACTATTTGAACTTTTGGATTTATCGGAGAAGGGAGAGACTCTAATGTATATGACTTTGGCATACCAAAAGATATTATCTGATCACTACCGTCAGTTCTTGCTACAACTGGAGCAGTCATTGGAATCTTTTGACTATCACCATCTTTAACCACTACAGGTGCTGTCATTGCAATTTTTTCTTTTTTTACATTTCCACCGAATATATATTCAGCAACGATTGAGAATCCGCTATTCATCGCTTGAGTTAGCTGCCCACTTACT
This sequence comes from uncultured Candidatus Saccharibacteria bacterium, assembly GCA_964629235.1. Classification (GTDB taxonomy): domain Bacteria; phylum Patescibacteriota; class Minisyncoccia; order Phycocordibacterales; family PALSA-1337; genus CAIOGI01. Next base: position 6,445 of record CAZVQB010000017.1, read on the forward strand.
TTTGTTTGAGCAACTATATGCTTCGGATAATTTCTAACTTCATAGTTTTCTGTCTTTTTTATGACTGTATACTCGGCTTGTTCTACATTTGATGTAAAATATCCAACCAATGACCAAATTACGATGACGATAATTATTGCTATTAGTATTTTCATATATTTTTATTATTAAAATATTATACCACGTTATTATGTGTCCATATTCGACTGTAAATATTAGTGGTATAATTTGTATATGAAAAAGAACAATATTATTTTAACTTTATTAAGATTAAGTTTGGGTTTTATTTTCTTATGGGCCTTCCTCGATAAGACTTTTGGTTTGGGTTTTGCAACACTAGCTAAGAATGCTTGGATTCATGGAGGTTCGCCAACTTACGGTTTTTTAAGTTTTGCTACAAAAGGACCTTTTGTTGATTTATTCCATGCAATTGCTGGTAATGTTATAGTTGACTGGCTCTTTATGATCGGCCTACTGTTCACTGGAGTGACTTTGATTATTAACCGCTTTACTAAGTGGGGATGTCTAGCAGGAGCAGTTATGCTTTTCCTTATGTACATTTCACTTCTTTTACCTGAGAATAATCCAATAATAGATGACCATATAGTGTATATATTTATACTAGCTTTGATTGCAGAACAAGATATGAATAAAGATAAAATAGTTGAAAAAAGTGTATAAAAGAATATAGTGTAATTATGAAAGA
>CAZVQB010000017.1:7250-8632 GCA_964629235.1 uncultured Candidatus Saccharibacteria bacterium
AAACTAAAAGAATTAGAAGATCTTAAAGGTAAAAAGATTGTTACTGTTTGTACTGGAGGTATCAGATGCGAAAAAGCTACGTGCCTCATGAAAAGAGAAGGATTTGAAAATATATATCAATTAAAAGACGGTATTCATACTTATATGACGAAATATCCAGGAAAGAATTTTAAAGGAAGTCTTTTTGTGTTTGATAATAGACTTACAACTGATGTTGTGGACATACCAGAAGATAAAAAGGTAGTTATTGGTAAATGCGCATTCTGTGACGCTACTGCTGTAAAATATTATTCCGACGATAGAACGAGACCCTCAAAAAAGGTTCTATGTTGCGATGATTGTTTGATTAAAAATAGAGGATTCTTAAGAGATGGAGTAAATTAGTTCACAACTTTACAAACTGTGCTATAATCATTTTATGTCAAATATAAGAACAAATCACCCAAACAAAACATCTCGCTCAAAGAAGACAAAGAAGCGACTAGCTATAAAGCGTGCAAGACTTGCTGCAAAGAAGTCTAGATAATTTTATGCAAAAGCCAATTATAACAGTTATACTATTAATAATAGGCTTGTTTGCTATTACGAAATTTCAGGATTTTATTAAAAATAATACTCCTGAGAATATTTCTAATACTTCAGTAATCGTACAACCGAGGGATTATAGTGATATTGATGAAAGTATTGATATTAATAAAGTAGAAGATTTAAATAATGAATTGGGTGATTCTGTATCAACGACTACAGATTCGTTCGCAACTTCTAGTATGAAGATGCACTAAATACTACGCTAGACTTACTATATAGTTTTGCTTTTTTATTTGGTTGTGCTATAGTTACTTTACTATGGTAAATCGAATGAGAGCAAACCGGTCGCACCGCGACAATCGTAGATCACATCACGCTCTAGATGATGTGCGTCTATCTAAGTGTGCAAATTGTGGCGCAATGCACTTAAGACACACTCTATGCGAGAAATGTGGTACTTATAAAGGAAAGAAGATAGTAGATATGACAGCAATAATCGCAAAAAAGGCAGAAAAGAATAAGAAAAAAGCAGAAGCAGTAAAGTAAGGTTAAAAGATTCAGGTTCTTCAAAATAAAATTATGGCAAACAGACACTTATCTAGATCCGTAGCACTCCAAACACTCTTTGAGTGGGATTTCAGAGGTCGTCATAATGAAGGTGTAAAAGATTCGATCTCTCGAATCGCAGAAGAATTCGCAACAGGAATGGGTGACAATAGCTTTATAGAAGAGCTTGTTCAAAATGTCCTTTCTAAACAAGATGATTTGGATAAAATAATAGAAAAAGCCGCTCCAGATTGGCCGCTCGATAAAATATCAATTATTGATAGAAATATATTGAGAATGGGTCTATA
>CAZVQB010000017.1:8732-10942 GCA_964629235.1 uncultured Candidatus Saccharibacteria bacterium
TGGTTTAAGCTTGCTGATATTTTGGAACTTAATTTCTATAACGATATAGTTCCAATCGTAACAAAAGCAGTTACAATACTAAGTCAAAACAAATAAAGAATTTATGACAATGCCAGATTTTAAGAAGTTCTCAGAGGAAATCAATGTAGAATTTAATGATATTAATCTTTTAAAAAGAGCTTGTACTCATCGTTCATATTTAAATGAAAATAAAAAAGCAGGTTTAGAACACAATGAAAGACTAGAATTCCTTGGTGATGCAGTGCTTGAACTTGTGGTTACTAGTTTCCTTTTTAGAAAATATCCAGACAAGAATGAAGGTGATCTGACCTCATATAGATCAGCACTTGTAAACACAACAAGTCTTTCAAAAGTAGCTCTACATATTGGTGTAGATAAATACTTACTTCTTTCAAAAGGTGAATCAAAAGATACAGGTAGAGCAAGATCAATAATACATGCTGATACTATAGAGGCTATCATTGGAGCAATTTATATAGACAAAGGTTATGATGCTGCAGCAAACTTTATATCATCTCAACTTATGGAAGTTATTGATATTGAAGAAATAATAAAAAATAAAACATGGCTCGATGCAAAAAGTCGATTCCAAGAAAAAGCCCAAGAAATGACAGGTTTAACGCCATCATATAGAACTTTGAAAGAAGTAGGACCAGACCATAGTAAGTCTTTTACATTAGGAGTATTCATTGGAGATGTTCAGGTTGCTATAGGTACAGGAATGTCGAAACAAGAAGCAGAACAGAAAGCTGCGGAAAAAGCACTAGAAGTGAAAGGTTGGTAGTGTGTTAGAATATAAGTATGTATCTAAAATCTTTAGAGATTTCTGGATTTAAATCTTTTGCCAAAAAGGCAACGCTTAATTTTAATTCTCCAATATCTGCTATTGTAGGTCCAAATGGTTCAGGGAAATCAAATGTCGCTGAAGGATTCCGTTTTGTTCTAGGTGAACAATCTATAAAAGCGATGAGAGGAAAAAGAGGTGAAGACTTAATCTTTAATGGTGGAGGTGAAGGAGCTAGAGTAAACCGCGCTGGAGTCAAAGTGGTTTTTGATAATTCAAAAAGGAATTTTAAACTTGATTTTGATGAAGTCAGCATCGAACGTGTCGTACATAGAGACAATTCAAATGAGTACTTTATAAACGGTTCACCAGTAAGACTCAAGGATATAGTAGAACTACTCTCAGATGGTCATATAGGAGCTTCAGGACACCATATAATATCTCAAGGTGAAGCTGATCGTATTCTAAATGCTAACATTCGTGAAAGAAGAGAAATGATCGAAGATGCTTTGGGTCTAAAAACATATCAATACAAAAAGATTGAAAGTGAAAGAAAACTCACAAAAACAGAAGAAAATATGAAATCAGTAGAATCTCTAAGAAGAGAGATTGCTCCACATTTGAAATTCTTGAAGAAACAAGTAGAAAAAGTAGAAAAGGTTGCAGAACTTCGAGAAGAACTTAGAAAGATTTATAAAGAATATTTAAAAAGGGAAGAAATTTATTTAAAAAATGAAAGATCTAGAATCGATCTAGAGAAAAATCCTCTAAACAAAGAGCTTTCTATTCTCGATCAAGAAATAGCTATTGCAAGAAAGACTCTAGAAGATTCAAAAAACAGAGATGCAAAAAGTAATGAACTCATAGAGATAGAAGGAAATCTGTATAAAATACGAATTGATAAAGATTCTATAATGCGCGAACTTGGCAAAATAGAAGGTGAGATTTCTGCTGGACAAAGAACAATTTCAAAAGAAAAGGAAAAACAAGCAAGAGATGAATTTAAAACTGTATATCTAAGAGATGTTGAAGATATAGCAAAACAAATAGATGTATTACAAACTATCGAAGAAATAAAAAGACTTCTTTTTGGTTTTATATCTTCACATAAGGATAAAGTGGACTCTAGTCTAGTTGCAGAAATAGAAAAAGATATAAATTCTTTAAGAAATAAAAAAGAAGAATATGAAAAGAATCTAAAAGTCTTTGATGAAAAAGAAAGAACTTTAAATCTCGAATACAATACTTTAAGAGAAAAAATAGAGAGAGAAAAAGATTCAAATCGAGATGCAGAGAAGAATGTATTTAGAATTATTGCTAGACAAAATGAAGTAAGAGGAATATTGAATGGTATAAAGACGAAAGAAGATAAACTAATTATCGAAGAAGAATCATATAGAAAAGA
>CAZVQB010000018.1:0-3419 GCA_964629235.1 uncultured Candidatus Saccharibacteria bacterium
AATATCGGTATACAAGGAACACCATCAAGTATCATAGTTCTAGACAAACCATTCTCAGTATCGATAAAGGAAAAATTGATGGCAATATATGAACCATACAAAGATCCTCAGACTGGAGAATACCCTCTACGATTAAGTTCTGATAATAAAATGGTAATGCTAGGTGGAGCGATGCCAATAGAAGTGATGAAAGCGACGATAGACTTACTATATAGTTATTAAAGTTAAAAGAAAACCAGACATTGTCTGGTTTTCTTTTGTATATCTACTTTTTCATTGACCTTCCAAGTAAACAATATTCGCAATCCTTATCCTCACAGCTTTTATCAAAGAAATCCAGATTATATATTTCACTAGCTTTTTCTTTTATAAGAATCAAAAGTTCATCCACTTCTTCATCACTTATCTCAAATTTATCTTTTACATATTTACCATTCGATCCTGGTTCAACGAAATCAAGTTCCCCAGATTTCATAATGTATTTCTTTTTTTCATCCAATTGCAAAAGTAATTTATAGAAACTAAGCTGTCTATGATAATTTTCTTTATTATCTGATTTCCTTTTTCCTGTTTTATAATCTACAACATTTACGACAGTATCATCTATGAATTCTATTTTATCTAGATTACCTTTTAAAATTAGAGTAAAATCACCTCTTTTATCCTGCACTTCTACATGAACACCTCTAATACTATATTCTGTTAGTAGATTGCGATTCCAAGTCCCTTTATAAGCCTCAAAATAGCCTTGTAGCGAGTCTTTTCCTTTATTTAGGCTATCTGATAAATCTGAAGGAGAAAGTAGAGTATTCTTTAGATTAAACTCAAATAGAGACAATAAGTCCTGCAGACTCATATCTTGTTCTTCTTTATATTTATTAAAAAATACTCTTAGCGTTTCGTGTATAGCAATACCATACATTTGATGTTTACTTTGTGCTTTTGGTAGACGAATAAGGTTTACGAAAAAATATTCCCAAGGACATTTTATATAGTTATTCAAAGCAGTTACAGCTAGTCCTTGTTCTAAAAATAGATTTTGTAAATATTGTTTATCACCAATTTCTTGATTTTTGATAATTGTTTTTTCTTTGAATTTCTCTTTTATATCTATTTTATTTTCTACAATTGAAATCTCTTTATGTTCTGAAGATATTTCATCCAAAAATTGCGATGGTAATAACTCTTTACCTTCACTATTTTCTCTTGGATAGGTTATAACTACTTCTTTTCTTGCTCTAGTTAAAGCGACATAAAATAATCTTCTTTCATCATCCATATTTGCTTCAAAAGATTTTATAGTAGTGAAGAAAGTTCTCTTTATTTTATTTCCCCAATGACCATCGTATACTCCAACTATATATACATATTCAAATTCCAATCCTTTTGACTTGTGAGCAGTCATCAACCTTACACCATCTTTCTCTAGAGATTTACCGGTTTTAGTTAGTATTCCGTGTTCTCTTACTCTCTCAATATGTTCGATAAAATTTGAAAGATAATACTGACCCTTAGTATTTGATAGCTTTTTAATTTCATTAAAGAACATTTCCAAGACCGACATCTTCTCAAGCGAATCGTCTGAAGAAAGTGAATATTGCAAAAATCCTGATTCTCTAATAACAATTTCAAAGACATCCACAAAAGGTTTATTCATAGACAAACTAGCCCAAGTCGAGATCTTATCGGCAAGTTCAGGGAAATTCTCTTTTACCAAATCTATTAATTTTCTTTTCTCTTTTCTTGTCTGATCAAAGATTTTAAATATTTCTATGGAATTTATATTAAAGAAATCTATGAATAAAAATTTGCCGAGCTTTTCTTCATTTGAGAGATCATGTATCAATTCAAATATTGTAATGAGCTTACAGACATTTTCATCTTTCAATATATCACTATCACTTTCTACTCTGTACGGAATATCATGCTTAGAGAAAGCGTCAGCGATACTTATAACATCTTTATTATCTCTATACAGAACCGCTATTTCACTTGGTTCTACACCCTTTTTTATTTTTTCTTTTATATTCTCAATGACAAAATTATTCTCGCTATCACTATCTATACATTCAAATATCTTTAGTAATTCTTTACCTTTTTCCGCGCGAGACTGTAGAGAAACTCTAACATAGTCATCTGGCATAATGTTTTTTGAAATAAGAGAATGTGAAGCGTCGAGTATCGTCTGTGTTGAACGATAATTTTCTTCGAGATCTATAACTACTGCATTTTTATATTTCTTTTTAAAATAAAGAAAATTGTCTAGTGATGCACCTTGGAATCTATATATCGCTTGCTTCTCATCACCTACAATAAAAAGGTTTGGATTGTCATGGAAGTTTGAGAGCAATTCCAATATTGCATTCTGAGCATTGTTTGCATCTTGATGTTCATCTGCGAGTATATATTGATAATTTTCTTGCAAAATCAAAAGCAAGTCTTCATCTTTTTTCAAAGTCTTTATAACTTCAACGATCATATCTTCGAAATCATAGAATTTATTTTTCTCTAGTGCTTTTTCATATTCTTTATATAAAATCAAAAGCTCTTTATTCTTTTCAATTCTTTCTTTTATCTTTATATACTCACCTTTCATTTTGCCTTTATGAGCACCTTTTATATGAACTTTTTCTGGTATATCTTCGAATTCTTTTTCTTGTTTTATTATGATATTTTCAAATTCAAAAACACCTATGGCTTCCCTTTTTAGATTTCTTATTTCAGATAGACTTGGTTTAACATAAAAGAAAATATCCCCGTACGGCTTTAGCATAGAGAAATCATTTTTTTCAATTATCTTTTCCATTATGGCTATCTGATCTATTTCTGTAATTGCTTTTGATCCTATGATTCTTGGGAATCTTTCTGGATACTGTTTTATAACTTCATTACAAAAACCATGGAATGTACTTATATTTACTTTATATCCATCAGTACCAACAATCGATACTAGTTTTTTCCTCATTGCATAAGCGCCTGATTCTGTGAAAGTTAGAGCTAGAATATTTTCAGGTGAAGTGTCTGTTTGTTTTAGTATATTAGCGATACGTATAGTCAAAATAGAGGTCTTACCAGTTCCAGGGCCAGCTATAACCATAACAGGACCATCGATTGTATCGACGGCCTGTTTCTGTGCTTTATTTAAGCGTGAGTATTGTTCTTTGAATAAATCCTTATTTGGCAAATCCATAGCCTAATTATGGCAGAGGATTCACGAATTGCAACAAATGTTAATAGTTTTTAAGCCTATTTATATTATCATGTTGTCTTATCTTCTCATGAGCTTTTGCTTCAATCTGTCTAATACGCTCTCGAGTGACACCGAATTCTTTTCCTACTTCTTCTAGTGTATGTGTAACTCCATCATTTAGACCATGTCGCATTTCTAGAATCTTTTTTTCTTTTTCTGATAGATCATT
>CAZVQB010000018.1:3519-4782 GCA_964629235.1 uncultured Candidatus Saccharibacteria bacterium
CTTCTTCCTACATATTTCTTTGCAATAGATACTACAAGTCGGAGGTTTGCTCTTGCTAAAAGATTCTTTGCTTCTCTATCACCTTGTTCAATTCTCTTTGCCAATTCTTTTTCATTTACAGCGGAGATAAGAGAATATTGACCGATCTCTTTCAAATACATTTGTATAGAATCATATGAAGCATCACTACTTCTTGTACCATAAGAATATTTCTTTTGTGTTACAGGTATTTCTGGTTCAACTTCAAGTAGACCTCCTCCTTCTAGAACATCGATTCCAGCAACAGAAAACTTTGTATATAGTTCATCCAAGAAACTAATATCTTGTTCGATAGTTGGGAATTCTTTTAGAATTTCATCAAAAGTAACGAAACCTCTTTCTTTTCCTTTATTTATAAGTTTATTTGCTTTTGTATCAAATTCTTTTGATTTACTTTCTTTTTTAACTGGTTTTGATGAGGTAGATTTTGTTGCTTTCTTTGGTTTTGTAGATTTTACAGCCTTCTTTACTACCTTCTTATTTTTTTGTTTCTTTTTCATATTTAAAATATTAAATTCTCTTTTTTAATAAATTTTCTAGTTCCTGTCTTCTTTTTATCAATCTATTTAACTTCTCTTGATCAGATGGAATTCCTGATTTCATCACCTCAGCGAATTCTTCTCTTACCATATCGTCTTCGAAATTTATCATGAGCTCATTTAAGCTTTCATGTAAAATCTTTTTTAAATCCTTAATATTTTCTTTATTGGTACCAAAAGTTATTTCGGCTTCTAAAAGTAGCTCATTTTTAAATGGCTCTATGTTCTTTATTAGATTGTCGTACTTATCTCCCGAGATTTGTTTAATGGTAGCTATATTGCTATCTACATTTATACTTAAATCTGGATTTTTTTCTAAATAATAAAATAAGCCAAACAGCTTTCTGGTTATAGTATCAAGTCTAGAAGAATTATTTTTAATTTGTTCTTCTTTTTTTACCTGTACTACTTCATTCTTAATCAAAGATTCTGCTTGTTTTAAATCTTCTCTTATTGAATCTTCAGAAATACCTGTTTTCTCTTTTATTAACTTTATATAGTGTGCTTTTTCCATCGCGCCTGTAAGAGGAGCAATAAATGGAAATACATTATCCCGAAGTGCTTGTGGAAGCTTTCGTGGATCAAGTTTTTGTGAAAGCACAGTATCAATTTGAAATTCTACCACAGGTTTGGAATTTCGCAAGACATTCTTCCATGATTCAGGATTAGATAGAACTAGATCAGC
>CAZVQB010000018.1:4882-10556 GCA_964629235.1 uncultured Candidatus Saccharibacteria bacterium
AAAAGTATTGTATCTGGGCTATTTAGATATTTTGCAGATTTACCATCATCAACAAGTATTCTTCCTGAAAAAGCTATTACTCTACCTCCTGAATCAGATATTGGGAACATTATTCTCCCACGGAATCTATCATAGTATTCTTTTTTAATCCCCCCTATTTCATCTGGCTTTTTTATTAACCCAGCTTTTTCAATATCAGAATCTAAATATTTTTTACCTTTCAAATATGTATATAGCAATCTCCAATCTGCAGGAACATAACCAATACGGAATGATTTTGCTGTTTCTTCTGTAATTCCTCTAGACTTTACATAGTCTATTGCCTGTTGAGATTTCTTTAAATTTTCTTCAAAGAAAACTGTTGCATCTTCCATGATTGCTAATAGTCTTTCTTTTTCACTTTTATTTAAATCATTATTTTTATCAAATTCTATACTTACTCCTGCGCGTTCAGCTAACATTTTTAAAGAACCCATAAAGTCTAATCCTTCGAATTGTTGTACGAAGTTAAAAATATCTCCTTTTGCCCCACAACCGAAACAATAGTATCCTCCACGATCAGGTGATACATAAAAAGATGGGGTCTTTTCATTATGAAATGGGCATTTACCTTTTAGATTCTTACCAGCTCTTTCAAGTTTTACATAAGAACCAACGACTTCCTCTATGCCGAGCCTCTCTTTTATTTTTTCCACATTTGAAGACATATATTTATATAGTAGATTGGTATATATAGTATATAGGTTTTCAGTTATATGTCACGATTTTTTAAAAAAGTCCTTCTATGTAGATCTGTTAATCCATATTTATCTATAGCCTCATAGTGTCCTTTTGTCCCGTATCCCTTATTCACTTCGAATCTGTACCCGGGGTATTTATTTGCAAATTTCTTCATTTTTCTATCTCTTAATACTTTCGCACAAATCGAAGCCAAGGCAATAATCTTTTCTTTTTCATCTCCTTTTATTATTGTCTTTTGATTTATATATTCTTTTGGCGCTTTCAATCCTCCATCAAGTAAAACTTTGATATTTTCTTTTTTTAAATTATTTCTTTCAACCATTTTATCTAGAGAAATCCTTAATGCATTTTTAATCGCAAAAGAAAGACCTTTTTTATCAATTATTTTCTCTGATTGAAACACTACACTAAAATCTACTTGGCCTTCATCTCTGATTTTCTCTATTTTCTTAAACCATTCTTCTCTATCTTTTTCTTTAAGTTGTTTTGATTCTTTAACTTTTGTAAACAATCTCAAAGCTTTTTTATCTAAAATAACAAAAGAACCCACTGCTACTGGTCCGGCAATGGGTCCTCTTCCTACTTCGTCGATTCCTATTGTATGTGTAGGTTTATCCAAATTAAAATATTACTTATTTGTCGAATCAGAATAACAACCTGGATTCAACCATGGAGTTGGAGTTCCCGGAATACCTCTAGATGTTCTACCGTTATGACCTGCACAAAAATAATCATTACCACTTCCAGAAGGCAATCTAGCCATTATTGTAAATGAAGATCCAGTTGCACCTGTAACTGTAGGATTAACAGAACCAATATACAACCTAGAACCGCTAGTAGTTGTATCTGCCTTTATTTTATTACAAATTTCAACAACCTTGGTTACATACTTAGAGGTTGGAGCTCCAGAAGTAGCGGGGAATCTTGTTATATCACAACTAAATGAATCATCAAGAATCCAACCGCCAAAAGCCTGTATATTAGTATATGACCCTGTATCCGAATATTCTAAATGAATAAGATTTCTAAGTTGTAAAACTTCAGAAATAATTGATGAATCTTTTGATTTACCTCTTGCACTACTTAATCCTGATAAAATCACACTTGATAATAGTCCAATAATAGAAATAACAACGAGTAATTCTATCAATGTAAAACCTTTAGTCTTGATATTTTTCATATTGCTATTGTAACACTAAATAGAAATATAGGTACAGTGTACAACTTTTGCTATAATAAAAATATGAGTCGATTCATTCACCTTCATACACATAGCCATTACTCTCTTCTAAATGCTTTACCCAAAATTGACGATTTATTGGACGAAGCCAAAAAGAACAATATGCCTGCCCTAGCACTTACAGATGCGGGTAACCTATATGGAGCTATAGAATTTTACAAGACTGCTAAGAAAAAAGGAATAAAGCCAATTATGGGGGTAGATTTTTATGTTGCAATAAGAACAAGGAAAGATATGCAAGCTGGAATAGACAATAGACGTACACGTTTGGTGCTATTAGCCAAAAATCACGATGGTTTTAAAAATCTTATTAAACTTGTTACCGATTCATATTTTGAAGGTTTTTATTATAAGCCTCGTATAGATAAAGAACTTATAGAAAAATACAACAAAGATCTCATTTGTATAGCTCCGTCTTTTTCTAGTGATATTTCAAATGCTTTAAAAAATAAAAATGTTGAGAAAGCAAAAGAATGTATTGATTTTTATAAAAAAGTTTATGGAGATGAAAATTTCTTTATTGAAATAACCAGACATCCAGAAATACAAGGACATGAGGGGCTAATGCAACAACTGATAAAACTCTCAAAAGAAACAAATACACAGATTGTCGCTGCTCACGATGTTTACTATATAAACCAAGATGATAAATCTGCTAGAGATATGCTTCAACTAGTAAATACCTCTGGTGATATGTCAGACAAAAACGCATCCGGATCTATGGAGGGATCTGATGAAGAGGATTTCTCTTTTATAAATGAAGAGAGAGCTATAGAGCTTTTTCATGATATTCCTGAAGCAATAGAAAATACAGCAAAGATAGCTGATATGTGTAATGTAGAAATCGTTTTAGGTAAATGGTATTTCCCAGATTTTAAAGTAGCGAGTGGATTAACACACGATGAAGAATTGAGGAGAATCGCATATGAAGGTATACCAAAACGAGGATTAGAATTGACAAAAGAAGTTACAGATAGATTGGATTATGAATTGAAAGTTATTGGAGACAAAGGTTATGCTCAATATTTCCTGGTAGTATCAGACTTACTCCGATACGCTCATGAAAATAAAATCCTAACAAACATTCGAGGTTCAGTTGCAGGCTCACTTACTACTTATGTAACAAGAATTACAAATGTGGATCCACTAGCGTACAAACTCCCCTTCGAAAGATTCCTGAATCCCGAAAGACCGTCAGCTCCCGATATCGACATGGACTTTGCCGACAATCGTCGCGACGAGGTTATTGACTATGCTAGGAAAAAATATGGTTACGACAAAGTAGCACAGATTGGTACATTCGGTACTATGATGGCAAAAGGTGCGGTTAGAGATATAGCAAGAGCTATGGGTTTCCCATACGAGACCGCAGATAGAATATCAAAATTAATTCCTCTAGGTGCACAAGGTTTCCCTATGACTATTGATAAAGCAATTGCAGAAGTTCCAGAATTAAAACAAGCATACGACAGTGAGCCTGATACGAAAAAAATTATAGACATGGCAAAGAAAATCGAAGGCTGTGCAAGACACATCTCAGTACACGCTGCTGGTGTCGTTATCTCTCCTGATGCACTTACCGAGCATGTACCACTTCAATATGATACAAAAAATAAAGAAGATGCTGATGGTAACCCAATAAGAAAAATTATTACACAGTACGATATGCATGCAGTTGGTGAAGATGGAGTTGGATTGTTGAAATTCGATTTTCTTGGAATCAAAAACTTATCGATCTTAGCCGATGCAGTAGATCGTGTTAAAAAAATCGAAGGAATTGATATTGATATAGAAAGTATTCCAAGAGACGATAAAAAGACTTTTGAAATGCTAGCTCGAGGTGAGACTATAGGTCTTTTCCAATTGAACGGAAGTGGAATGACAAAATTCCTAGTAGAACTAAAGCCCTCAAGAATACATGATATAAACGCTATGGTAGCTCTCTACCGACCTGGACCTCTAGAATCTATTCCACAGTATATAGAAAGAAAGCATGATCCTTCAAAAGTTGAATATCTAGATCCAAGAATGAAAGATATTCTCGATATGTCTTATGGAGTTATCACATACCAAGATGACGTTATGATGATCGCTATTAAACTCGCAGGATATTCTTGGCTTGAAGCAGACAAACTTCGAAAAGCTATGGGTAAAAAAATTCCAAAAGAAATGGAAGAGCAAAAAGAGAAGCTTCTTACCGGCTTCGTAAAACACGGTATGGGTAAAAAGAATGCAAATACCCTCTGGAAACTTATCGAGCCTTTTGCTGCTTACGGATTCAACAAGGCACATGCTGCAAGTTATGGATTGGTTGCATATCAGACTTCATACATGAAAGCTAATTTCCCTGCTATATATATGTCTGCAGTACTTACAGCTGAATCTGGTGATGTAGAAAAAATCGCTGAAATAATTGCAGAGTGTAAAAGAATGAATATTCCTATTTTACCTCCAGACATAAACGAAAGTTTCAGTCAGTTTACGGTGGTAAAAGGTGGAGGAACTATATCTTCACAAGCCCGAGGATTGTCTGAGCGTAGCGATAGCGAAGCGAGTTCCGCAGGGCGCAGTGAGGATATAGTTCCTCCAACCGAAACACAACCAACTAAAGACACTATTCGCTTTGGACTAGTAACAATCAAAAATTTCGGACAAGGAATATCTACAGCGATAATCGATGAAAGAAAGAAAAATGGTCCATTCAAATCTCTAACTGATTTCCTTGATCGAGTAAAAGATAAAAACCTAAACAAAAAGTCTCTTGAAGCTTTGATAAAAGCTGGAGCTATGGATCGATTCGGTATCGACCGTGGTGTTCTTCTTGGAAACCTCGAAACGCTACTCGCACACAATAAAGAAAAATTGAAACGATCAGATAATCAAGATTCGTTGTTTGGTTTGATGTCGGATACATCTTCTATACCAAGTCTAAAACTTGCTGAAGTTCCAAATATCGATCCGAGAGAAAAACTAGCTTGGGAAAAAGAATTACTTGGTTTATATATTTCTGGACATCCTCTTGATAAATACAAAGATATAATTTCGAAAAGAGATTTAGATATTAAAAAAATAAAAGATACTCTAAAGGACGGAACTGAGATAACACTTGCTTGTATAATAGAAGAAATAAAACCAATAACCACAAAAAAAGGTGATGCGATGGCTTTTGTTAAAGTTGCGGACTTTTCAGGAGAATTAGAAACTGTGATTTTCCCAAAAGTACTGGCGGAATTTAAAAATGCTTTTATTCCAGACAAATGTCTAGCACTTAAGGGAAAAGTAAGTGAAAGAAACGGTCAAAAAAGTATGATAGTAGAAAAAGTTAAAATACTAAACTAATTTCTGTAATAAGTGTCAACCCTCTCCACATAATGTTTTTAAAATGGTAAAGTTAGTTCATGAATGAATCAAAAATAGAACACGTACGTCATACTTTAGCTCATTTACTAGCATCATCAGTGCTAGAACTTTATCCTAATGCCCAAAACACCATTGGACCAGCTATTGACGATGGATTCTACTATGATTTTGAATTCCCTAGTGAAATCAAACTTTCAGAAAAGGACTTACCTGCTCTTGAAAAAAAAATGAAGGGTCATTTGAAATCCTGGACCAAGTTTACACATAAAGAAGTTACCGAAAAAGAAGCGAAGGATTTATTTAAAAACAATCCATATAAAATAGAATTGATTG
>CAZVQB010000019.1:0-10446 GCA_964629235.1 uncultured Candidatus Saccharibacteria bacterium
AAACCGCCTTGCGCTGGAGAGTTACTACCTGCCCAAGCAAGTCCACCAATAATCATCACTACTGAAATAAGGATGATTAATTTACCAGTCTTCTTAGGTTTATATCCGCCTTGGATTGCAACCTTTGTGGTTCCACCAATACCAAACCAGGCAGCAATAATTGCTACCAAAAGGCCGCCTACTACAGTAATTATTAATTGAATCATAGCAAAACATTATTCCTTAAAAAGCAAAAAGTAAAGAATTGACTTCTTTCACTATTCGATCAACAATCAGAGCATGACAGAAGTAACAAAAACAATTCCAAAACACGCCTGCCAATTTTGTGGCTGTGAGCGTAAACTTGTTGAAACACTTATCGACGATGAGTTTGTGTGGAACGAAATTGAAAAGATGTATCAGCCTAATGGATTTACAGATATGTTTGAACACACAGGAGTAGTACGGTGTGCCGAATGTAAGGAAGAATGGACAGGATTATAGAAAAAGCTGGACTTCCACAAACGTTCTCGGTATGTTCGTGTGTGCATGAAAAAAGATTATAAAAAAGCACGTCCAAGTGAAGTAAAAGGGTCCGGTTTTATTGGTTACGCAATATGCACCTATCACGACCTTGTTAAGCAATTTGGAGAACCTAATGACAGATTCAAAGACGGTCCCTGGAAGTCATGTGACTGGAAGACTCAGGTTGAATGGGCCTTCAAGATACCAGGAACTAAACCAACCATCGTGACAATTTACGATTACAAGTCGATGAATCACGCCAGGGCGATCGAAGTGTGGCACGTTGGGTGTAAGGGTGATCATGAAAAAGTCTCGGACTTTTTCATCAAGAATAAAATACCTTTTGGCAGATAACTTATTTTTTCTTCGGTCGTTCTCCGTTGAGTAATCGCTCAAATGCTTCCAAATTACCAAGAGCGTCATGGACTGGATGATGATCATGCTTGGTCACGCGCAATCTCTTCCATAACGATGCGTCAGTAAAGTCCCCAACAAGTCCTGCATAAAAGTCACCGATTCTGCGTGCTGAATAGCCAAAAGGATTTCTACCAAGAGTTCTATGAAAACCATCGTTGATCCACTGCCAGTCGAATGCTGGATTGTCACTCACAAACTTTGGCTTATCTCCGACATATTCCGATAACCACTTTTCAAAGTTTGAAAAGACTTCCTTCTCATCAAATGTTTTTCCAGTAGGAATACGAATGGTCGGATCATCCTTAGACCATTCTTTTTCAATAAGCACGCCATGGAAGGTCTCCCTAGAAGGGTACGCTACAGCCCCGAACTCGGTAAGCTTACCCATACTCGGACACTTCCCAGTAGCCTCACAATCAATAAAAACGAGATTTTTAAGGGTTTTGCTTGTCATTAGCTATATTTTAACTCTTATTCAAGTATCTTCCAAGACCTAAAAAAGCCTTATTTACCAACATAATATGGTGTTTTTAGCTCATGCTGTACTTTTAATTTGATATTTATATATTTAAAATTAAGCTATAAACTTTAAATTTGCATTATTCAAATTAAAATGATAGGATGTACGCATGACAGAAAAATACAAGTCAGGAACCCATAAGCAACATGAAGGCTACAAGAGCTTTCAGCCGTCTTTGGTTAATAAGAATTTTGAGTGGACCGACAAGCGCATCGATGTCCTTCTTGCCGATGCCATGAGATATCTCGGCGAGCTCAATGCTTTTTCAAAGTTGGTCCCTGATGTGGATTTTTTCATAAAGATGCATATCGCAAAAGAAGCTACCACCTCAAGTAAAATTGAAGGTACTCAAACTAAGCTCGATGAGGCACTTCTCCCTGAACTTGAAATTGATCCTGAAAAAAGAAATGACTGGGAAGAAGTCCAAAATTACGTCAAAGCAATCAACTACTCAATTGCAGAACTTGAAAAGCTACCGCTTTCAACGCGACTTGTGAGAGATACACACAAGGTACTGCTCTCAAGTGTTCGTGGCTACACCAAACTTCCTGGTGAGGTTCGCCGAAGCCAAAACTGGATTGGCGGCGCAACCCTCAAGGATGCAGTATTTATTCCACCCCACCATGAAGAAATTAGTGAGCTCTTAAGCGACCTTGAAAAATTCTGGCACAACAAGGAAGTAGATATTCCTGATCTTATTAAGATTGCCATCTCGCACTATCAGTTTGAAACTATCCACCCATTCCTCGACGGTAATGGACGTATCGGCCGATTGCTCATCACTCTCCACTTGGTAAGCCTCGGTATTCTACAGAAACCAACTCTCTACATTTCAGATTTTTTCGAAAAGCATCGTCCGCAATATTACGATGGTCTTTCACGTGTCCGCGAAACAAATGACATTGAGCACTGGTTACGCTTCTTCCTCACCGGTGTGCTTGAGACTGCAAAGAATTCTCGACAGACACTCGAGAAGATCATTGATCTTCGAAAGAAATACGAGATGACAATCGAAAAAGGCATGGGTATTAAACGCCAAAAGCTTGGCAAGGAACTTTTGCGTTGCCTATTCTCACAGCCAGTTGTAACGGTCCGAGATATTGAATCTATGCTCAAAGTTACATTCCCGACGGCGGCAGCTATTGCAAAGGATTTTCAGAAGCTAAAACTTTTCTCAGAAAAGACAGGACTTAAGAAGGATCGGATCTTCTATCTTACTGAGTACATTAATCTCTTTAATAAATAAAATCGCCATGGAAAATTTCAATCAAAAAACATCAATGATCTGGAGTATCGCCGACATCTTGCGTGGCGGCTGGAAACAGCACGAATACCAGGATGTGATTTTGCCATTGGTGGTTTTGAAGCGTCTCGATTCTATCCTTGCCGACACTAAAGCTTCGGTCCTCGAGAAATACAATGAGTACAAAGGCAAAGTGAATGACCTAGACCCAATCCTCAAGAAGACCTCAGGTACAGCCTTCTACAACATCTCTGATTACGATTTCAAAACTATTCTCGGAGAGCCAAAACACCTCGCAAAGAACTTTAAGCAGTACATCAACGGATATAGCAAGAACATTCAAGACATCTTCGAAAAGTTTGATTTCAGCAAACAGCTTGAACGTCTCGAAGGCGGCGACCTATTGTTCTACGTCATTCAAGAATTGAACAAAGTGGACCTACACCCTTCAAAGGTAGACAACTATCAAATGGGACATATCTTTGAAGAACTCCTCCGAAAGTTTTCTGAAATGTCCAACGAGACTGCTGGAGAGCACTATACGCCAAGAGATGTGATCAGCCTTATGACTGAAATGCTGTTCTCACCTGATAAGAATGACCTCAAGAAGCCTCATGTTATCAAAAAGATTTATGACCCAGCCTGCGGTACTGGTGGTATGTTGTCTGTCGCCAAGGATTACATTCTTGAAAAAATAAATAAAGAGGCAGACATTTTCCTCTACGGCCAAGAACTCAACTCAGTGACCTATGCTATGGCAAAGTCAGACATGCTTATCAAGGGTGACAATCCAGACCTCATCCGAGGTGGTGAAAAAGATCACTCAAAAGCAAGCACACTCGCTAACGATCAATTCTTTGCAGAAGTGTTTGACTACGGGCTAAGTAATCCACCTTACGGAGTTGATTGGAAGAAAGACAAAGATGCTGTGGAACGAGAGGCGGCTCGTGGGTATGCTGGCAGATTTGGCGCAGGTACACCTCGTATCTCCGATGGTCAGCTTTTGTTTTTGCAGCATCTTATCTCGAAGATGAAGCCTGAAAAGGATGGTGGCTCTCGCATCGCAATCGTTCATAATGGGTCCCCGCTATTTACCGGTGATGCCGGTAGTGGCGAAAGCGAAATCCGAAGATGGATTCTTGAGAAAGATTTGCTTGAAGCAATCGTCGCATTACCTG
The DNA here is from genome assembly GCA_964629235.1 of uncultured Candidatus Saccharibacteria bacterium. Lineage (GTDB taxonomy): Bacteria > Patescibacteriota > Minisyncoccia > Phycocordibacterales > PALSA-1337 > CAIOGI01. The sequence continues at coordinate 3,863 of CAZVQB010000019.1, forward strand.
ATCAGCTTTTCTATAACACAGGAATCAATACCTATCTCTGGTTTGTTACCAACAGAAAGTCAAAAGAAAGAAAAGGTAAGGTTCAGCTTATCGACGCTCGCACACTCTTTAAAAAGACTCGCAAGAGTCTTGGTAGCAAGCGTCATGAGATTGATGCAGAATCGAAGAAAAAGATATTGGCCATTTATGAGAAGTTTGAAGAAAACGAGCACTCAAAGATATTCAAAACAACTGATTTTGCTTACAGACAAATAACCATCGAGCGACCTTTCCGCCTTAAGTTTGATTTTACCCAAGAGAAAATAAAAGAACTTCTGGTTGCTTTTGATGTTAAAGATAACAAAGGCGGGATGAGATCTTTTGTAGAGTCTTTTGAAAACCAAATCATAACCGATCAGAAGGTCTTGGATAAACATATCCAGGCCGGTCTCAAGCAATATGTTGCAGGTAAATTCACTGCTGGTCAGTATAAAAAATTAATATCAATCGCTGGTGTGCGAGATGATAGCGCAGCAATCTGCATCGATAAAGAAGGCAACCCTGAACCTGACAGCGAACTACGTGATTTTGAAAATGTCCCTTATGAAATGGATATCAAGGAATACTTTAATAAGGAAGTAAAACCATATGTATCAGATGCCTGGATTAATGAATCGGTCCGAGATCACAAGGACGGCAAAGTTGGCATTGTTGGGTACGAAATTCCATTTACCCGATACTTCTACAAGTATGAGGCCCCACGAAGTCTTGAAGAAATAGAGACTGATATAGAAAAAGTCGAGAATGAATTGCTCACTCTCCTAAAGCAACTATAAATATATGGATAGTAAATTACGCAAAACAATTCTAAGGTACTTGTACGACAAAAAGAAGACGACAACGGTTCATGATGTTTGTTCGCATTGTCTTTTGGAATACAAAGTTCCAGAGAAAGACTTTGTCAAAAGAGACGATGTTGAGACAAAAGTCGGACACATAATTAATGTTTTGCTGGGGGAAGGTCTCATAGCAAATGACGATGGAGATTACTCTCACTTCATATGGCTAACTGCTGATGGATATAAAGAATTCTCACCATGGTATAAAAAGTTTTGGAATTTTATCAATGACGACTTTGCAAAATTACTAAGCATAATTTCTCTTCTTCTAAGTATTGTTGCTACTTGGATAAGCTTACATAAATAATATGCAAACACTCAAACTTACAAAGAAATATGAAAAGTATCCTGAATATAAAGATTCGGGTGTTGAGTGGTTGGGCAAGATACCTAAAGGTTGGGAATCATCAAAGCTAAGAAACGTTCTTCGGTCAAATATTGTTGATGGTCCACACGAGACTCCAAAATATGTAGATGATGGAATTCCTTTTATTTCAGTAGATAGTATTGAAGATAATGAAAAAGTTAATTTGGATGTTGTTAAAAAATTTATTACCGACGAACAATATGCTGAATATAATAAGAAAACAAAATTAACAAAAGGAGATATTTTGTTTACTAAGGCTGCCTCAATTGGGAGAGTCGCAATAGTTGATGATAGAAAATTCATGACATGGTCACCTTTAGCAATTATTAAACCAAATGCAAAAGAGATTGATTTTAAATACCTATATTACGTTCTAAAATCAAATAAATTTGTTGAATCCGTGGTTAATAACTGCAGTTTTAACACTCAATTAAATATTGGTATGAAGGTTTTAGAGAAATCTATCATTGCAGCGCCGGATTCAATCGAAGAACAAGAAAAGATTGTAAGATATCTCGATAAAAAAACTTCTTATATTGATCAAATTGTAGAAAAAAAAGAAAAGCAAATTGAACTTTTGAGAGAAGAAATAATTTCAATTGCGCAAAATGAACAAGAAAACGGTAAAGGAGAATTAATGAACATCGGAAATCTTGTAAATTTATATCAAGATAAAATTAAAATTGATGATTATACAGAATATATTACTCTTGGCCTATATAATCGAGGAAGAGGAATTTTCCATAAAGATACGCTATTAGGAAAGGATATTGGCGACTCAGACTTTTTAAAGGTCAAACCTAGGGATCTAATCATAAGTGGACAATTTGCTTGGGAAGGTGCTGTGGCTCTAGCTAGTGTACACGAAAGTGATTGTGTTGTGTCGCATCGATATCACTTATTGAAAGATGGTGTTATAAAAACTGAATATTTACTTGCTTTACTAATGACAAAGTTCGGCGATCATATTTTGAATGAGTCTTCGAGAGGTTCGGCTGGACGTAATAGACCTCTGAATATAAAGATATTGTTAAAAGAAAAAATCAGAGTGCCATCAAAAGAAGCTGAGACAAAAATAAAATCGCTATTAATAAAGATGAATTCAGCACAAGATAATATAAAAAAATCAATTAATCTCTTAGAAGAATATAAATCTTCACTTATTTCAAATGTGGTAACTGGAAAAATTAAAATCTAACAAATAAAATATATGGAAAATCAAACAAACAATAATAAAAGTCTTTTATCAGCAGTCAGGACTGTTGGAATTATTAAGCCGAACTTTAATCCACAAGCAAAGGGCTTTGATCAAGCAAGATTAGAAGTTTATGGAACTGGGTTCTGGCTTTCAAAAGGTGTTTTCGTCACATGTTCACATGTCATTGAAAAAATAATCAATCAACCGATAGAAATAGCTGGTATGTTGGTTGTTGGTGGAAATGAAAAACCCTATAGAAAAGCTATTTTTAGTACCGTTGATTATGTTCATGATCTTGCTGTTTTAATTGTTGAACCAAATAATGAGCAAGATAAAGCTGTTTTACAAGAAGAAATTAAAAATGGTTTAGATATATACGATCAAACTTTAAAAGTTGGTGATCAAATAGCCTACGCTGGATTTCCTCTTGGAAACCAATTATTAAACGAAAAACATTCACCATCATATGCCGAGGAAGTTATTGGTAGTGAAGTTCTTGATGCAAAGAATGGTCCAAAGATTATACAAATTTCTGGGCCAATAATTGGTGGATATAGTGGTTCACCAATTGTTTTAAAAAATGATTATAAAAAAGTTTTAGGCATCGTTTCTAATTCTCCATCAGTAGAAGCTGGTCAAGCTAGTATCTTTAGGGGTATTCACTGGAAACACATCAAAGCTCTTGAAGAATTATCAATTTCATAAACATGACAACAAAAACAAACACAAAAGAATCAGGATTTGAAGAATTTATTGAACAAGAACTCAAGAGTATTCATTCATACCGCACCCGATCAACATCATCATTCAACAAAGAGCTTTGCATGGATACGGAGTTGGTCCTCGAATTTATTCGAACCACCCAGAAGGATAAATGGGATAAGCTTGTCGAACAGTATGGCGACAATGTTGCCGAAAAGTTCCTGGCTAGACTAGACGAAGAGCTTCTTTCTCGCGGTCTTCTCAGTGTTTTGAGAGAAGGTATAACTGACAGAGGGGTGCGTATTCAGCTCGCATATTTCAAACCCGAAAACGATAGAAACCCTGAGACAATTGCTGATTATGCTGGGAATATCTTGAGCGTCATGCGCCAGGTGAAATACAGTACCAAGAATGAGAACTCCATTGACATGGTGATCTTTGTAAACGGTCTCCCCCTATTTACCGCTGAATTGAAGAATCAATTCACCGGACAGAATGTTATTAACGCAATCTCGCAATACAGAACAGATCGTGATCAGAAAGAAAAGTTGCTTGGATTCAAGAGATGTCTCACACATTTTGCAGTTGATACTGAGCAGGCATACATGACTACTCGACTTTCAGGGCTTACCACTTACTTCCTACCCTTTAACAAAGGTAACAACGGATCATCTGGTAATCCTGAAGCACCAAAAGGAAAATATAAGACCTATTATTTATGGGAAGAAATTTGGTCTAAGGATAGCATCTTCGATTTGATTGGTAACTTTATACAGGATGTAACTGAAGAAAAAGAAGATAAGAATGGTAAAAAGCGAAAGGAAGAAAAAGTTATCTTCCCTCGATACCACCAGCTCGAGACAGTAAAAAGAATTGTTGAAGATGCCAGAGCTCATGGTGCTGGTAAAAACTATCTTATTCAACACAGTGCTGGGTCCGGAAAGAGTAATACTATTGCTTGGACTGCACATAGATTGGCAGAACTTCACGATGTTGAAGGAAGGAATGTATTTGACGGAGTTATCGTTGTAACTGATCGACGAGTTCTCGATAGACAGCTCTCAGATACCGTCAAAAGCTTTAGTCAGGTGACTGGTCTTGTTAAGCACGTCGAGAATGGCGGCAAAGAGCTCAAAGAGTCACTTGAGTCTGGAGTAAAGATCATCACTACTACTTTGCAGAAGTTTCCGGTTATTGTGGATGCCATAGAAAAAGTAGAAGGTAGAAAGTTTGCGGTGATCATCGACGAGGCACATTCATCTCAATCAGGAGAATCGGCTGCTGATTTGCGCCAGGTGCTCACACTCGATGAGGCAGAAAAAGAAAGCCAGGATGAAGAGAAAGCCTTCAAGACGATTGAAGATCAGATTGTTGAACGCATGAAGGCTCGAAAGGTTGCATCTCCCAACCTGTCATTCTTCGCCTTTACAGCTACTCCAAAACAAAAGACTCTTGAGCTATTCGGTACTGAAGATGCGGTAACAGGTAAATTCGGTCCCTTCTCCCTTTATTCAATGAAACAAGCTATTGAAGAAAAGTTCATTCTTGATGTGCTTAAAAACTATACAACCTACGAAACTTACTTTGGACTTTTGAAGAAGGTCGAAGACGATCCTGAGTTCGATAAGAAGAAGGCTCAGCGACTTATGGTCGGCTACGTTGAACGACATGAGCATGCTATCGATAAAAAGGTGGCCATTATGGTCGAACACTTTGAAGAAAAGATTGCATCACTTATTGGTGGTAAGGCAAAGGCTATGGTGGTAACCAAATCTAGACTTCATGCCGTTCGATATAAGATTGCTTTTGATAAGTATCTCAAAGAAAAGGGATATTCTCACAAGGCATTGGTGGCATTCTCTGGATCAGTAAAGGATGTTGATACTAGACTCGAATATACAGAAAAACAGATGAATAAGGTCCCTGAAAGCCATACTGCCGAAGAATTCAAAAATGATGACTACAAGTTTTTGATCGTTGCTGAGAAATTCCAGACTGGATTCGATCAGCCACTTTTGTCAGTCATGTATGTGGATAAAAAGCTTGGTGGCGTGAGTGCGGTCCAGACCCTTTCTCGTCTAAATCGAACTACTTATGGAAAGGAAGAAACATTTGTGCTTGATTTCGTAAATCAGACAGATGATATCAAAGAAGCCTTCCAGCCTTACTACACAACAACTGTCCTTTCAGAAGCAACTGATCCAAATATCTTGCATGACCTTGAGCGAGATGTGCGCGGATTTAAATTCTTTACTGACTTCGAGGTAAATGGATTCATTGATGAACTGTACTCAAGAGCTACTCCAGACAAACTTAACTACATTATTGATGGTGTGGTCTCTCGAATCAACGAAGAAAATCTTACCGAAGAAGAAATGGAGAGTTTCAAGTCTACGGTATTCGATTATCTCAAGAAGTACGCGTTCATCTCACAGATTGTAACCTTTGAAGATCCACAACTCGAGAAGTTGTTTATATTCTTGAAGTACCTGATTAGAAAGCTTCCTAAGCGTGAAAACCCACTACCATATGAGGTTCTTCAGGCAATAGACATGGAGACATACCGAGTGGAAAAGAAAGGTGAAATGCATCTCCAACTTGATAATGCTGAAGGGCTTATTGAGCCTATGGGTGGTGGCGATGCCAAGAGTCCATCCGAAGATGAAAGAGATGCTTTGTCTCGAATCATTAAGGAAGTAAATGAGCGATACGGTACCAACTTCAACGATGGCGATCGTGTGATCCTTAACGACTTGAGTAAGCGACTTCTTGAAAGCGAGGTCCTTCAAGGTTCAGTAATGAACAATAGTAAGGATGCCGCTAAGCTTAAATTTGATCAGTTGTTCCAGGATGAACTTGTGAGTGTGCTTGATAAACACTTTAGCTTGTATCAAAAGTTGGACCAAAGCCCAGAGCTTAAAAAGTTCGTACAAGAACGTGTATTTGAGTTTGTGGTTAAGAAAATGAAAAAATAATTTATGAACACCTTCAAATCATCAGCAATACAGATCCTCAAGAAAGCAGGTAAACCCCTGCACACTTCTGAGATAACAAGACTAGCTCTTGAGGCTGGTATTTTGGTGACCGAAGGTGCAACCCCTGAGGCAACCATGTCTGCTCAGCTCGTCATGGATGTAAAGAACAAAGGCAAAGCATCGGACTTTATTAAAACCGGTCCTGGTACATTCGCACTCAATCCTCAAAAGGAATCAAAGATTCCAACAGCTAAGAATATCGAGAAAGAAAAGGTTGGGGATGAAAAGATTATTGTCGAAGGTGGATACACAGGTAAAGGTGGTGAACACTTGGTAACTAGTGAGCTTCTTTTTCGTGGCTATAACGCAAGTATTATGAGTGTTGATACAGGTATAGATGTAGCCGCAGTTAAAGATAATAAATTCTTTGGTATTCAGGTTAAAACATCGAATATAAATAATTT
>CAZVQB010000020.1:0-10190 GCA_964629235.1 uncultured Candidatus Saccharibacteria bacterium
ATTTAATGATCCCTGACTTAATAGAAGTTGAAGTGAGTGATAATCTTGTTCGTTTGTCTCCCTTAGGTTTGACTGACTCTGCCTCAACACCATTTAACTCAAGCATTTGTGGAAGTGCTTCTTGATACGCCACGCTCTCCACAAAGAGCGTATCTTGCTTTCGTGGCATCTGCGTATTCTTGAAGTTTTTCATGAGATCAACCTGTGCAGGAAAATTCAGTTTTTGGCGGATAGGATTTGGGAGAATATAGATACGCAATTTCTCCCTGCGACCATAAATGTGAGCAGAAACGATCGTCGTGAAATCCGCAGAATCTTTTGAAGAGATTGCGAGATCAACTCCTGCATATGTCCCACGATAGCCTTTATGCTTTGTGCCAGGCAGTTCGTCATAGAATTGAATCCACTCTGGATAAATGACTTGGTCGTCACTTGGAATAATACGGAGCAGGTATTCTCTCTGCCACGATATCTCACTCGCCACACTCATTTTCTGTTCTTCAACATCTTTAAGTTCTGGATACTTCCCAGGCCATAAACAGTTATCTTCCGCATCTAAGAGTGGGTATTGTTTGAAGACACCTCTGGAGCGTTTATTTTCAATATCATCCTTGATACGCATGAGGAGTGAGTCTTCATGGAGGAGGTTTCCAACAATGATTAATCGTGTCTTTCTATCTCCCGCAGGTATAACCTCACCATAGAGCCATTGGTATGTCTTATCTCGTCCCTCGTGTGTTTTAGTGGACTGCACATCTTCTACATCGTCACAGATAATCAAATCTGGTCTATGCTCATTATGTCTAGATCCGCGGATACTCTGTTCAGTTGAAGCAACTGTGATTCGGGCACCACTTTTGTTGAACACAAGAGAGTATGAACCCCATTCATCGCTCTCTTCTTGAAATGGTCCGAGATCTTTCTTTAAGAGATCATTTCCTTCAAGCTCACTCTTAATATTCATCATGTGTTGCTTGGCTTGGATTCTCGTCTGACAGAAAATCATGCAGAACTTCTTTTGTTGTTTTCCAAGAATTGCCCAAATCGGATAGGCAGTTGTCACCATGGTTGATTTACCTGAGCCACGAAATGCTACCACATATAGATTCTCTGTGGCAGAAGTTTCAAGGTGGTGAATGATCTCTTTTTGAAAGTCCGCAGTCTCATACTTCACATAGTGGGCATAATAGAAGTGGAAGAAGTACAGGAAGCTATCTTTGGTGATAGAGGTTCGTACTAGCTTATCTTTCATCATACGATTCACTAAACTGGTTTCAATTATTTTTGTCATAAGTATTATTCTTTATTAATTCTTTTAATAGATTTGCTCTTGGTGATAGACGCAAGTTTGAGAGCGTTCCGTACGATCTTGGCTTGTGACGGTGTGAGTGCTTCGCTTTCTTCTTTGGTTGTGATCTCAAGCTTGTTTTTATAGTTGTCGTTACGGTGTCGAAGCCAGAAACTAATCGCGGGATAGTTCTTTTCCTTAATCAAAGTGAGGAGTTGGCTTTCACTCATGTCGTTTACCAATGCCACACCGTCTTTGAGTGCCTGATCCATTTTCTTGCAGAATGAAGCATCATCTTTTCGCCAACGGTATACACTATTGCGAGACACACCTGTTTTTTCACAAGCAACCTGCACTATTGGTACCTTTGTTAGTTCTTCAAAGAACTGATCTTGGAGTTTATTTTTCTTCATAGAAGTTTTTGATTATTTCCGCTTTGCGACCCGTCAGTTTTTCGTAACGGCGAATTGCCAAGTCACAGAACACTGGCTCTATTTCTAATGAGTACACCTTGCGACCTAGTTGCTCAGCACAGATCATGGTGCTCGCAGATCCAGAGAAGGCATCAAAGATAATGTCGCCTGGCTTAGTGCAACGCATAATGAATTTATGATGGAGTTCTGGATTCTTGCTTGTTGGGTGTTCCATCTGACTTGATGGAAGTCGCTTCGTTGCCCAGAGATTTGAGATTTCTTCGAGTAGTTGGTTTCCTGTACTTAAATCTTTGTTTTGTATCTCGTTGAGATTTTTTACCAATGGAGACAAGTACGGAGATCCTTTACTTCCATAGACACAAAACTCTGTACATTTGTTGAAAGCGACAGTAGGGGTTGGCGAGGAATTGTTCTTCACCCAGACATTCAAGCGTCTGTTCTTAATACCCAGTTCCATATACAGCGTTTGAAAAACCCATACCCATGCTTCATCAGCCCAGAATGCGACATGAAGATCTTTAACAGATACAGAGAGTGCTGAAGTGAGTACTTTCCGTATAAATTCAACGTATTCTTTTGGAGATTGGTTGTCGTCGAAAGAGCCACCATAGTTTCTGGTGTTACCAACGCCTTTGTCATAGGATAGCCCGATATTAAAAGGTGGATCGCTATAGATAGCCGTCGCCTTATGCTCGCCGAATAGTTTTTGTACGGCGTGTATGTCTGTTGAGCTAGCACAGAGTAACTTATGGTCACCCATAACAACGAGGTCACCTTTTTGCACGACAGGTGTCTTAATCTTCTTGATTTCCTTATCAACATCGAAACTATCATCTTTTGTGTCTTTGTCTTCATCCCAAAACTTTGCGATTTCCATATCAGAAAATCCTGCAAACTTTATGAGATCTAAATCAAATGACTTCAACTTTTCAAAATCCCACTCGCCATCATTTACATTGCTTTCGAGTGCAATCTTGGTACGCTCATCATTGGTGAGCGTACGATCTGGAACAAGAACGGGGACTTCCTTGATTCCTAATTGAATGAGAGCTGTTTTTCTTTGATTTCCTGACAAAATTGTATTGTCAGCATCAACAACAATCACACTATGAAAACCACTTTGAATGATTTTCTCTTTTAACTTTTCAAGAGCGACCTTTGTTATTTTCCTTGGATTTTCTTTCCAAGGTATGAGATCATTAACATCTCTCACTTCTGCACGCCATTGTATTTTTTGCATGTAGTTTTTTGTTTGGTTAGTAAGGTAGATGACGAATCTACTATCTTAATCAAACCAAAATGGTACATACCCATGTAATCGACACAATAATGACATCAAACAGAAAAAACCGCTTATTTTCAAAGCGGTTCGACAGAGTTATCCACTCAAGATGGTGTCAACTTGAGAATTTACTCTCTTTCAATATGAATTTTAGGATTTATACGATAACCAGACCCTTTCTTACTATCAACAAGTTTTAGTTTTTTAAGTTTCAAGGTGTTACAAGCATAGTCATTAAAAGTTTGTACTATTTTTGCAACAGCGGGACTTGTCGGACATTCTAAAAGTGATCTAAGATCTTCAGTTTGTATATAACCTTTTTTATCTAAAAGTAAATCAAGCAGTTTCTTTCTTTTTCCATTCTCAGATATGTCGTATGAGTAAACCTTTCCGTCAATGATTCTGTTGAGTGATATATCACTAGTGTCATATACAATAACAACGTCACTATTTTGTGATTGTACCATCCTTTCTTTTTTAGCATTTAACTGTCGTAATTCTCTTAAGATCAAAACATCAGTTGGAACATAATTTTGTAAAACGTAATTATTTCTTTCAGGTATTGCAATCCTAGTAAGTTCTGTCATTCGTTCTATGGTAGGTCGGATACTATCAATTACAGCCTTCTGGTGTTCAGAAAACTTTTTTGCCATACCTTGCAGTTGATCAAAGTGTTCTTTGCTTATGAGGTCTCCAACTGTTTTTGGCTTATTAGTATCTTGCGACATAAAGAAAGTATAGCAAATACTTGCATTATTGTATAGGGTTTTGTATACTTCTTATACCATGATACATAACCTTAGTGACAAAGACAAAAAAGCTTTTGCCCTTATCCGCAACAAGATTATCCATTATGGTGAAAGTCCATCGCTTCGTGAAATTAACGAAGTCACAGGAGGATTATCTCCTCGTTCAGCAAGTCTTGTTGTTGATCGTCTTGTAAAAGCAGGTCTCATCAAGAAAGTTGGGCGACAGTTAATTCTTACAGGTACTCAATCAAGTGCTTCAGTAAGTACAATCGATATTCCTCTTGTTGGTGCTGTTACATGCGGTACCCCAGTGCTTGCAGAAGAAAATATACAGGACTATATTCCAGTTTCTACTGCACTCGCGAAAAAAGGTTCAACATACTTTCTTTTGAGAGCAATGGGAGATTCAATGAATCAAGCAGGCATTAATAGTGGCGACCTACTTCTCGTTCGACAACAAGACGTTGCTGAGAATGGAGACAAGGTGGTTGCACTGATTAATGACGAAGCGACGGTAAAACTATTTGAGCGCGCTAATGGTGTTGTTGTTCTAAAACCAAAATCAAGCAACAAAAATCATAAGCCGATTATATTAACAGATAACTGCATGATCCAAGGAGTAGTCGTTGCGGTACTTCCAGCGGATCTGTATTAAAAACATATGGCATATAGAAGTAAAATTTATACAGCGTTTGATGCAGATAGTGATATTCACTATTATCGTCTTATGCAAGCATGGAAACAAAACGATAACACGGAATTTGATTTCAATAACGCACATGATTTAAACGATATTCGACCATGGAGTAGCGAGGACTCGATTAAAACAGCATTAAGAGAGCGAATCAAAAATTCGAAAGTTTTTGTTTTATTGGTTGGAGAAAAGACGAAATTTCAAAATACTTATGTACGTTGGGAAATTGAGCAGGCAATAAAGCAAGGATTACCCATTATCGCTATCAATATAAACGGTAAAAGAGAAATGGATGACACACGATGTCCTCTTATTCTTAGAGATAAACTAGCTATCCATGTAACCTTTAATAGGGCTATTATTCAATACGCATTAGAAAATTGGCCATCTTCTCACGATACTTATTCAAAAGAAGGTAAAGATGAGCCATATCATTATAAAGAGTCTGTTTATTCAAAACTTGGCTTATGATAAGTGGTCGCTGGTTTAAAACAAGTAGAGCATGGTCTATCGTAAAAGACGCTATGAGTGCCTTGGGTTTTCTTACGATTGTCATAACAATTGTAGAATTCTTTCCGTCATTAACGAGTTTTTCAACATTTCTAAAAACTAGATCTTTTTTATTTTTATTTACAATACTTTCTCTGATGTACGCAATTGTCAAAAATAGACCTAGAAATCATTTTATTTTTAAAATAAACAATCGCGACATAGAGCTTGGTCTGCATATAGGTAAGTTAGAAAGAACAAAATCAGCTTATATTGTTCCTGTTAATTCAGATTTTGACATGGATCTAAATGGGAGCGTACAAGCGTCACAGAGTGTTAAGTCAATGGTGATTAAAAAATATTTTGCTGGAGATCATAAAACACTACAACAGAAAATCACAAAAGAATTAAAATCAAAAATTTACTCAGCACAAAAAGAAAATAATACATACAAGCTCGGAACGACTGTTAGAATTCAGACAGATGACAAGAAGAAAACTTTTTATTTCGTTGTAAACTCTAAAAAACTTAACGATAGCCGTGTCGAAGCTCAGGAAAGTGGATTATCAGTTACATTAAGCGGTCTTTGGTCATACATATCTGAACATGGAGCAAAAGAGCACATTTCTATCCCGCTCTTAGGCACAGGTAATGGTAGATTAAAAATGCCGAGAGAAGAAGTCTACAAAGAAATAGTTAGATCATTTGTATCTTCCTGTGCTGGAAAAAGTTATTGCGAAAGAATGACTATTGTTTTAAGAGATGAAGATGTGACAAAGTGTAAGATAAACATTGAGGAATTAGTAGAATTTACTAAGCTTAATACAGAGTATGCTGATTTTGCTAAGTATGAAAAGCCTAGTAATACAAATTCAATAGAATAAAGTTACACTCAACTGTAACTTTATATAGCCTATGGTGTGTAACTTTTGTCACTTTTTACTAAAAATAGTTGCTCGACAAGGGTCATTTTGATAGATTTTAAATAGCTTAAAAAGCCTTACAGGGTAATGAACCTGACGGTCGCACCACGACTAGGCTCACAATAATAAAAACACCATTTTGATGGTGTTTTTATTATTGTGCCCGAGCAGCGACTGAACTGCTTCAGTCGCGTCAGGAATCGAAAAGCTTTTCGTTGTGTGTGAGAAATTTTATTTCGAACACACCGAAAAGGTATACAGTCCATGTAATGGAAGATTCCTGGCGATCGGGGTCGCGAGAAATTTCCTTCAGGAAATTTATTTTTGACCGATTCCCGACGAGCAAAATATTCGTGACCACACCGTGCTCGAGATACGAAACCTGTACCGTCCCTGCAAGGGAAGATTCCTAGCTACCATCCTTCTTGTTTGTTATACTGTTTTTATGAAATATCTAGGTATAGATTATGGCCACAAACGCATTGGTTTAGCACTGTCAGACGACAGTGGTGTTTTGGCTAGACCACTACATATTATTGAATCTAAAAACGCATTAGAGAATATTACTAATTTAATTGAAGAACACAATATAGACCTAATTGTAATAGGGGAATCTACAAACAGTAGTGGAGCGCATAACCCAATACATACCGAAGCCAAGCAGTTTGTAGAACTATTGTCTACACAAACTGACGTACCACATGTTTTTGTAAAAGAGTTTTTTAGTTCTGTTGTAGCTAGGGGTAGTGTAGGTAAAGAGTCTTTACATGCATATCAATCTAAAAAACCTGAAAGCACCAAAGCAGACGCCAAGGCTGCGGCTGTAATATTGCAACGCTATCTAGATACTCTTCCAAGTTAAAATATTGCTTATTAAATCTTTGTAATATATAGTAAAAAAATGAATCCTGAACAAGAACAAGTAATAAAAGATGAAGTTGCCCCAATTGTTGAAGAAAAAACCGTGGTTTATGCAACCATCGACGACCTGGCTAAAATAAAGGTTTGTATTGGTACAATATTATCCGCAGAATTTATTGAAGGTTCAGACAAATTATTGAAACTAAGTGTCGATTTTGGAGAGCAAAACGAATCAGGTGTTAGTGTTCCTCGACAAATTCTGTCAGGAATACGCGCATATTACCCAGACCCTTCTATATTGGTTGGAATTCAAACTACTTTTGTAACAAATCTAAAACCTCGTATGATGATGGGCTTGGAATCAAACGGCATGTTATATGCTGGTGGTAATGCAGGTGAACTTGTATTATTGATTCCAAACAAACCAGTTGCCCCTGGTACCTCGATGCATTAATTTTTTACACTTTTGTCTATATGGTAATAGACATTTTTGTTATTATTTTGATATAATACAATCAATGACACGCTTCATTGATCGATTTTTTCCTTTACCACATTATTTGAGCTTTAACTCTGTTGGTTTTGATATTTCTGATCAATCAATACGTTTTGTGGAACTTGATAGATCAAATGGTGTTATTAGTCTAAAAAAATATGGTGAGGAAAAAATACCACCAGGCGTTGTTTCCCAAGGTAAAATTGTAAATAAGGATCAATTTAGAAGCGTAGTAATGAATCTTCGTAAAAAATATGGTTTCTCTACAGTTCATGTTTCACTGCCTGAAGAACAAGTTTATTTATTTACTTTAGATATACCACGTATTGATTCTAAAGAAATAAGACAAACAATAGAACTATCTTTAGAAGAGCATATACCTATTGCAGCTTCAGAAGCTTTATTTGATTACGATTTAATTTCTGAGACACCTGACACCTACACACTTCAGGTTCAAGCAGTTCCGGAGTCTATTGTTAATGCATATTTAGCACCATTAGAAGATTCTGGTTTAACTGTCATAAGTTTAGAATTAGAAGCCCAAGCTATTGCAAGAGCAATTGTTGCTCCAGGTGACAACCATACATATATGGTGTTAGATTTCGGCAGTACTCGTACAGGCGTATCATTTATATCAAAGGGTATTGTGTCTTTCACAACAACTTTTGATATTGGTGGTGTAACTCAAACTTCTATTATCGCAAAACATTTTAATATAAGTATGGAAGAAGCGGAAAAGATAAAACGTGAAAGAGGGTTGCTACGAAGTGGTGACGAAAAAGATTTGTTTGCGGTATTGCTAAATAACCTGTCTATATTACGCGACGAAATAAACAAACATTATATATTTTGGCATACACACCCAGACGAACATGGGCAGTCAAAACCAAGAGTAGAAAAAATATTACTGTGCGGACAAAGTTCTAATTTATCTGGTTTTGCAGAATATTTGTCTGCCAGCTTAAAAACACCTGTTGTTCAGATCGATGCATGGGCTAATATTAGAAACAGTAAAGATTATATTCCCGACATACCCAAAGATCAGTCGTTGGGTTATGTAACAGCCATTGGGTTAGCTTTAAGTTCATTTATATAAATATGATAAACTTACTTCCTCAAAAACAAAAAAAATCTCTTTTCCAGCTCTTATTACTTCGTGAAATAGAAGTCGTTCTAATTGGTATTTTTGGTATTGTGTGTATCTTGATAGTTTTATTGATACCTGTGTATAGTATTTTGCATAGCCAAACACAAACAATTAATCTTGGTTTAGAACAAATAAAAAACAGTGAATCAGTTACTGTAGATAAAAACATGAATACTGTTATAGATGATATCAATAATAAATTGGCAATATTTCCTAATGTTTTTTCAAATTACTATCCGAGTAAAGATGTTATAATTCCTTTAACTAAACACAAGGTTGATGGTGTGTTAATTACAGGCATAACCTACGAAAAGAAAATTCCCGCTTCAGAAGCACCAACACAAAAAACAAGTCCTGTAAAACCAGACATTGAAGTTCGTGGTGTTGCTAAAAGTCGACTTGCATTATTGGCTTTTCAAAAAAGTTTAGAATCAGATCCAAATTACAGCTCAGTAATTGTGCCTATATCAGATTTTGTTAAAGGTAAAGATATAACGTTTAGTATTTTAATTACTACAACACCATGACATTGAAAATTAAGTCCATAACTTCTATAGCATTTACAGCATTACTTGTTACAGTTTTTGTTATTATTTATATTTATATTGTTTCTAGTTTTGTTGCTGAGAATCAAAAAAACGCAGATAATCGAGTTTTAATTAATACTGAAAATAAAAGAATCTATGATGTTTCAATGCTTAAACAACAAGTTGTGGTTGCTCAAGCTCAACAAGAAAAAATAAATCAATATTTTTTAAGTAAAGACCAAATAGCACCATTTCTAGGTTTTTTAGAAAGTATAGGATCAGAAACAGGTAGTTTAGTAACTATTGGGTCAGTTGATATAGAAAAAGGAGTAAAAAACAACAAATTAAATATTCACTTTAAAATTAGTGGTACCTACCAACAAATAATGGAAGCAGAAGAGCGTTATGAACAAATTCCATACTATAGCGAAATTACTAAAATAGTTCTAGACGCCGTTCCTGATACTAGTGGGGGTGTGGTAACTACTGTAATAGGTAAGGATGGAAAGCCGATTCAGGTTACAAGTCCAAAAACTACACCATTGTGGTCCGCGGATGTTTCTATGGTTGTTTATAGTTTTATAGATGTATTACCAACAAACACTAATACAAAACAACAATAAAATAATATGAATATTGAAAATTTATTTAAAAAGAAATATGTATTTAAAAAACCACTTGAAGAATCAGGTGTTTCGGCAAAGCCAAATTGGGTTTTGTTTGTCAGTGTGTTTTTGATGCTACTTATTGGTGCTTGTGTTTTTGCATACTTTGTTTTTGATTATATTACTAAAGATAGAGAAGGTGTCTATACAGTAACAGTAAATAGTCCTAAAAAAATAGACTCAGAAAAGTCTAATAGTGTACTCAATTTCTTTAAAACACGAGAAGAAAATACTAACACCTTAAAAAACACACCAACCATATATATTGACCCGTCTAGGTAAAGTTTTGTGGTCACAAATAATTTCTCGCCAGTCGCTCGAAATTTTACTAACCCAAACTGTTAGGAATCTTCCATTACATGGACTGTACACCTTTTCGGTGTGTTCAAAATAGAATTTCTCACACACAACGAAAAGTTTTTCGATTCCTATGAAAATAATACTGCTTTGATTTTCATCCGATCCAAAGCAATTGTCGATGTCGAATTTATGAGACAGACAATAGGGACGCAAGCAAAGCAGTTTGCTTGCTCAGGGGCACAAAATACAAAAAACTAGGCAGTTCCTAGTTTTTTGTATTTTGTGCATTTATTCTACCAAATCAGAACCTATTTTCAAAACAAAGTATGATAGCG
>CAZVQB010000021.1:0-9815 GCA_964629235.1 uncultured Candidatus Saccharibacteria bacterium
CCTTTTTCTTTGCCATAACCACACGGACAAGGATTCATAGATATTATAACCATACATTTTGCCGGGAAAGTTAGCGCACCCTTTGCTCTAGAAATAGTAACACAGTGATCTTCAAGTGGTTGCCTCAATGCTTCTATGACTTTTTTATCAAATTCTGGGAATTCATCTAAAAAAAGAACACCTCTATGTGCCAGTGTTATCTCACCAGGTTTAGGAAAAGGTCCCCCACCAACAAGTGATGGATATGAAGAAGTATGATGCGGAGATCTAAAAGGCGGATCAGATATAAATGGTCTATCCAAAGTATGAGCTATTGAGTGGATACTTGTTACTTCAAGTATTTCATCATATTTTAGTTTCGGTAATATACTTTTGAAAGCTTTTGCCAACATAGTTTTGCCTGTTCCAGGCGGACCAAATAATCCAATATTGTGTCCTCCTGCAGCGGCGATCTCCAATGCCCTCTTTGCAGTCTCTTGTCCTTGTATGACATTAAAATCATCCTCGTGTTTGTCTGTACCGTGTTTTATATTTGTAGGTTTTTGTAATGGAATTTTGTATTTATCTAGTGCTTTTAAATGTTTTATTATCTCATTTAGATCTTTTACAGGATATATTTTTATTCCCTTTACCAAACCAGCCTCGATAGCATTGTCTTTCGGTACATAAATCTCTCTGAATCCTGATTCTTTTACGCTATTTACTATTGGAAGTACACCACTTACTCCTCTTACTTCCCCCTCGAGCGACAATTCTCCTAAGAATATTTTATCTTCAGACTCAAAATCAATCTCCCCACTAGCTTTAAGATATGCCAAAGCCATACCAAGATCGAAAGATGGACCCTCTTTCTTTATATGAGCCGGTGCTAGAGATATAACAACTTTCTGATTCTTTTGTTTTGGAGACACATAACCAGTATTTTTAATAGCTGCAGATATTCTATCCTTGGATTCTTCAATAGCTTTATCGCCCAACCCAACTATAGAAAAAGAATGTAGACCATTCGATAGATCAACCTCAATATCTACTATATGTGTATTCAATCCAGAAAGCTGAGCGCTATAGACCATCGATATACTCATATGTATATCATAGATTGTAGTGATGAAATCTAAATAAAAACAAAATAAAATCCTGATGAAAATTTCATCAGGATTTTATTTGCTATCTGTCGTTCATATGCTTCTTTGATGTTCTTGCTGAAGGATTTGCTTCTAATCTATCTCTCTCTATTTCTTCTCCAGACACCTCGCATATTCCGTAAGTCCCCTTCTCTATTCTCTCTAATGCCGCTTTAACTTCATTGTATTGTGGTTCCAATTGATTCAATATAACTTTATTTTCTTCTAGTTCTTCAAACTTGTCTGCAACTTCATTGTCATCTGCACTATCTATAGCAATATCTCCTGAAGTTGCATTCCAATCCCCAGGATGTTCAGGGTCAATTTTACCAACACTATTTAGTTCATTTTCGAGTAATGTTTTTTCCTTGATCAGCTTGTCTTTGAAATACTGTAAATCTTTTTTATTCATAGTGTAATTTTAGCGTACATAGGTTTGTTTTTCAATGCGTTCAAGTAGTGCTGGTATAACCTCTTCAGAAGTCGTTATTAGTAAAGTGTCCTTATCTAAGAATGTATAGAGCATCAAGAGTTCATCTTTTTGAGAAATAAACTCTCTAACGTCTCTATTTGATTTTACCCTATCACGAAATACTCCTTTAATATTATAAAATAGATGAATTGATTTATTGTCTACGGGTTCTGTAGTACTTGATGATTCTTCTGTATTCGACATGTTTATCTGATTACCCTTTTCTCTATACATGAATAGGTCTGCGAGTTCTTCAGGCATTGTCGGTTCCCACTTTAACATTCCCGAATATGCATTTTGGAAAAAATCTGTAGTCATTATTATGAAAGGTATATTCCTACCCTGTTCATTTATTGATGAATAGACACCAACCATCCATTTATCGGTCAATGACCTCTTTAAGGTATCTGTCATTGCGAATTCAGCAATGTTTAAGAATTGAGATCCAGAAACTCTTTTTGTTGTTGAACCTATAGTTTGTGCAGGTATTAATTCAATTATTTTACCCGGATTTATTTCTTGTGTAGAAAACTGACTGATCAAAGTTTTTTTCAATTGGTTCTTTTCAAGTGAAGATATGTTTATTATCTTTTGTGTATCAGGTGATACTATGCTTGGTATTTTTGTTGCGACTTGTGCCACTGGTTGCTTTGTGAATATTCCAGTTTTATATACATAATATCCAACACCGATTCCTGAACCAATTAAAATCAGACTGATTAAAGTAAAAAATGAATTCCTCAACAAATGTGATTCAGGTTTATTGGCTATACTAGCTGTGCCCGTTTTCCTCTCATTTTCTGCTAAAACCATATTTACAACTGTAGACTTCGGGCTATTCATTGCTTGAGCTACGTCACTTTCATATGTTCTTATATTTACCTTAGGCTTTGGTACTGGTAAAGGCGTCTCAACAGGAGGAACCATAGGATGCTCCTCTTCTGCTCTAGGTATGAGATTTGCATTTCTCTCTTTCGCTATTCTTATTGATTCTTTATCTTTTTCCTCTTTTATTTTATCTTGTATGAATTGTTCTTTTATTCTCTTTGCCTCTTCCTCTTGTTTTTTCTTTTCCTCTGGAGAAATTTCGTTTACAGGTATTTGTCCCCCACCATTCATTTTTGCTAAAGCCTCTTCCATATCCTTTTCATATGTACGGATTGGCTTTTGTGGTACATCATAAATACGAGTTTTCCTTTCAGGATCAACTTGATTATCTAATATGTGTAACGGATGGTCCTCCGTTTTTGGTATAGCGTTTCCGATCTGAGAGTTTATTACAGCCTGAAGACTAGATTTTTTTTGTTCTTCATTCATCAAAATAATTATAGCACGTAGATTTTATAATTATATTTTAAAAATGTGTGAAATTACTCTTGTCCTGATAGATCAGCTATTTCATCAGCAACATTGCCTAGAGTAGCATCCTTTGGACCCCTTTTCTTATTAAAATTTTGTTTCGAATTTTGGTTTTTTCTACTTTCTTTGTTTTGAAATCTATTCTGATGACCAATTAGATATTTTTGAGGATTTTCATCTAGATCAAAGAAATCATCGACTACTTCTCTAAGTTTTGAAGATGTAGATTTGCCAAAAGATACTACTTCTACCTGACAACCCTCATTTACTTGTAGATATTCTACTAGCGGAGCGAAGTCGCCATCACCTGTTAGAAGGATAACTGCATCAAGTTTTGGTGCTAGTTTCACTGCATCTATAGCAAGGCCGACATCCCAGTCTGCTTTTTTTGCTCCACTGCCAAAGATTTGTAAGTCTTTAGTTTTTGTCTCTATACCCATTTTTGTTAGTGCTTCAAAAAATGCTTTCTCATCACCTGCTTCTGTTGTTATAACATAAGCAACTGCTCGAATAAGAGATCTTTCCCCTACTGCATCCTTTACGATATTCCCAAAATTTACTTTTGAATGATATAGATTCTTTGCACTATGATAAATATTTTGTGTGTCGATAAAAACCCCGACACGTTGTTCTTTATGTTTGATTACTGACATATAAAAATTGCTTAATAAATTATTAAAATAAAATACACGTTTTAAAACGACGATTGAAATACTAGAAAATTATAACACCAAAAGCTATTTAGCTTTAATATCAAGTTTCTTTGCAATACTAGTGTGTCTCTTTGGATACTTCTTCTTTAGATAGTTCATATGAGATTGTCTATTTGCAACCATAGCTAGAAGACCTCGTCTTGAGTGATTGTCTTTCTTGTGTTTCTTCAAGTGAGTAGCAAGTTCATCGATTCTTTTTGTAAGAATTGAGATTTGAACCTCTGGAGAACCAGTGTCCTTATCGTGAATTGCTGAAGTCTTTATGATGTTTGATTTCTGTCGTGTTGTTAACATGATTGCACTATAGTAGCACGAATGCGTTTAAAGAGCAATAGGTTGGAAAGTTTATAATAAAAAACGGACTCTCACGCAGAGAGTCCGAATGTCCGATTTATATTAGTGGGAGAATATTTTTTGGGAGTGCGGTGATTTCTCAAACACCTGTCGTTATCAGCATTATACTACTTTCTTTTTTTTTGATGTGCGCGGGCCATATGCGTTTTGTTTGCAGTTTCGTGCAAGAGGAATGTTTTTGGGAGTGTGGTGTTTCCTCAAACACCTTTCGCGGTGAGCATTCTATCTCCTTTCTTTTCTCCATGGCTGGCTGGTGGCCGCCGATCATCATTCAATATAGCGATCGGGGCAGAAGCCGGAGGCCGGGCCGGGGCCGAAATTCACATTATTTCCAGTGTGGTACACGGCATTCAGGGGCGGTCCGTTCATAAGGCACCTTTTGGTACATGATCAACTTTCATTGGTCTTTTTCTGATTTTTCTAGTGACACGTAGGTGGCTAGATTCAGCTAAAGACATGCATGTTTGTCGATCAATCTGGGTACAGTATAGCATATCTAGATTTATTGTCAAGTGGGTAGTAATTCCCCATACTGTTATACTTTTAGCATGTCGCAAAACCTTTTATCTTTAAAAACTGAATTTCTTCAATATGTAGAGATAGAAAAGGGGCGAAGTCTCAATACTGTTCGCAATTATGATCAATACTTAAGTAGATTTTTAGAACATACGAAGCTTAAAGATCCAAAGGATATTACAGACGGTGTAGTTCGTGACTTCCGTATTTGGCTCAATCGTCAAGAAACTAAGAGTGAAAAAGGTAAAGCATCAACAACTCTTAAAAAAAAGACACAAAACTACTATCTCATAGCACTCAGAGCTTTTTTAAAGTATTTAGCAAGACAAAACATCACTTCTTTGTCCCCTGATCGTATAGAATTGGCAAAAGTACCAGAAAGATCACTCGATCTTATAACTATTGAGGAATTGGAAAGTCTATTAAAAGCACCAGATACCAATACATTGCGTGGTTTGAGGGATAAAGCTATGTTTGAAATGCTTTTTTCTACTGGACTTCGAGTCTCTGAGCTATGTGCCCTACCCCGTGATATAAATTTGAAACTTGATGAAATGTCTGTAAGAGGAAAAGGAGAAAAGGTTCGTGTAGTTTTTATATCTGATGATGCTCGTAATGCAGTGAAGAAATATCTAGATAAAAGAGATGATATGGATGATGCGCTATTTGTGCAGATTGGTGGTAAGGGGAATGAAAAACTAGCTCAAAAGAAAGACTCACTCAGACTTACTCCTCGTTCTGTAGAGAGAATAATAAAGCAATACGCTATTAATTGTGGTATATCAAAGAAAGTAACACCTCACGTGATCAGGCACTCTTTTGCAACTGATTTATTGCGTAATGGAGCTGATTTGCGCTCAGTACAGATGCTTCTAGGGCATGCAAATATAAATACTACACAGATTTATACACATGTGACGGATACAGAGTTGAAGAAGATACATAAGAAATTCCATAGGAAGAGTGAGTAAAATACCCTTTTCTGGTATCATGTGAATATGAATATCATAAGTTGGAACGTAAACGGTATCCGTGCTAATGCTAAAAAAGGCGGATTTGATTGGCTTTTGCAACAATCTCCTGATTTCTTTTGTTTACAAGAGACTAAAGCACATCCAGAACAGCTAGAAGAAGGAATACGTAATCCAAATGGCTATTACTCGTACTTTGATCACTCTAAAATGAGAAAAGGCTATAGTGGCGTAGCTATATTTGCAAAAATTAAAGCTGATAGTGTTGATTATGGATTTAACACTGCGAAATCAGAGGATTTAGACAAAGAAGGTAGATTTATATCTCTATACTACGAGGACAAAGATATTTTAGGTAAGAAATTCGTACTTATTACTTCATACTTCCCTAACGGAGGTAGTGGTCCAGACAGACTAGACTATAAGATGAGATTTTATGATGAATTCCTAAACTATATAAATAAAAGAAAAAAAGAAGGATATGAAGTTATATTCTGCGGAGATGTAAACACTGCACATACAGAAATCGATCTTGCTCGACCAAAAGAAAATTCAGAAAATACAGGTTTTCTTCCACAAGAAAGAGAATGGATTGATGAAGTTATTAACAATGGTTTTATAGATATTTTTAGACAAAAAAATCCAAACAAAACTGGTGCATATACATATTGGGATATGAAAACTTTTGCAAGAGAAAGAAATGTTGGTTGGAGAATTGATTATTTTTTCATCAGCCCAGGAATTCTAGAAAAAGTTAAAAAAGCCAATATTTACAACACTATTTTAGGTTCTGACCACTGCCCTATCGGTCTAGAATTTTAATAAAAGACAGTGTCTTTTATAAAGGACAAATAAAACTATAAGTTATCCACATATTTTATTTGTATGTCCTTTACATGTCTTTTATATTTGTTATTATTATCCCAGATCAGCATTGTCCTTCACCGAGGCTGGTCAGTGCGTTAGCTCTTCGTACAATTTAGTTATAGTATGGGTACAGCTCTTTTTTGAAACTTAGTTTCGAAGAGAAGTAACCCTTATTTGGCTCTAGCCGAGTCACTGCATGACTTCTCAATTACATTTATTTTTAGTAGTACATGCACAAGCTCCCTCTTGTCGAATTTGAGGTCAATTTCGCGAGTCTCACATCGAATCTGTGGATTCTTTCAGACTCCTTCACTATTTTCTAAGTTTCATCGTTTTTAAACAACCGTCACTTCTTAATAATAATTCATCTAACCTCGAATTGTTATTCAGAAATATGCGGTTGTTTTTATTTACGTTATTTAGTGAGTTTCACGTGAAAACACACCATATTTACTAGGTTTTTATAGGGTCTTGATACAATTGTTTCTTATGAAACGTGGTATTTCTTATGAATCTCCTCTTTATTATGACTTTCTGCCTCCTTTTTCTTATTCTCACCACTTCTACCTAGTGATTCTAATTCTTTTATATCCAGGTTTATTAGTTCAACTGCCCTTTTATCTAGGTATTCTTCATTGTTAAGCTTAGGGTTCTCAAGAACTTCTTCTAGTAAAGCATTCAAAGTAAAGCCTATTTTAGGCCCAGGTGTTACATGTGTAACATCCATAATACGTTTACCATCAGTCTTTAGCATAGCGACTGATATAGGATCAGTCATAGCTTCTTCAATCATAGCCTTGTACTTTCTTAGTCTATAAGGATTTTCCTTTGGTCTACCAGTTCCTATTCTGTCGCATATACGTATATTCATAAGATCCCATATGTTTTCCCTTCCAACGTTGTTAATCATTCTTCTGACTGCAGATAGAGTAATTGTTTCAGTATCTGAGAAGAACATATGCCATCTAACCATTTTTACTACTTTATCTATAAGTTTTGTTGGGAACTTCATTCTCTCTAATATCTTCTTTGTTACACGTGAACCAACTACTTCATGTCCGTAAAACGTTATATGTTGTGTTTCATGTGAAATCCTGAAGGTCTCTGGCTTAGATATATCATGAAATAGAGCTGACAGTCTTATTTCAAGTGGCCATTCTTTATCTGCAGAATGCTGAAGTGTTCTAAGTAAGTGTTCCCATACATCATAAGCATGAGCTTGTGGTTGCTTCACTCCTTTGGCTTTTACAAGTTCAGGCACTATGTATTGGAGCAAACCAAGCTCGTCTAGTAGTTCTATACCAGATTTTGGGCTATTGGACATTAGAATTCTAATAAATTCATCACGAACTCTCTCAACAGATATTTCCTTTAACAGACTAGAATGGCTAACTATGGCCTTTTTTGTATCAATGTTAATCGTGAAACCCAGTTCAGTAGCAAGTCGTACTGCCCTCATCATGCGTAGAGCGTCTTCCTTGAACCTATCACTCGGTATACCTACTGCACGTATTGTCTTTTCTCTAATGTCCTTTAATCCCTCAAACAAATCAACCATGTCTTTTATCGCACCATTAGATAGACTCACTGCAATCGCGTTAATTGTGAAATCACGACGTTTTAAATCGTCGCCGATACTTTTACTGAATCGTACCTCATCTGGGTGTCTATGGTCAGTATAAGAGCTTTCAAGGCGATATGGAGTTACTTCTACAATCTTAATTCTCTCATCTTCTGTTTGTTCATTCACTACCCCAACTGTTCCATATGAATTTTCATAAAAAGTTTTATTAAACAAAGGGATTATTTGTTCTGGAGTAGCGTTTGTAGTTATATCCCAATCCTTTGGAGTCTTCCCCAGTAAAAGGTCTCGAGTACAACCACCAACTAGAAAAGCTTCGAATCCAGCAGATTCTATTTTCTCTACGATATCGGTTATTTCTTTTGGTATAACCTGGTTTTTCATATTACATATGTTATCACCAATCAGTATTTTTTTCACTACTAGATATGTGTTATTATGTCATACAACATGGTATATGATATACAAAAAGTAAAAAAAGCCCGAGAAATGAGGCTTTCTGGACTATCACTATCAGAGATCAAAAGGGAAACTGGTATTCCAGTTTCAACACTTTCTATTTGGTTTAGAGATATCACTCTAACAAAGCAACAAATAGATAATATGAATATCAGAGTGAGTAAAAGGGTATCAAGAGGGAGGTTGAACTCTTTAATAACAGTAAAGTCCAAGAGGGCATTCATGGAAAAGACTATAATAGACGAAGCAACTAAGGAATTTAAAGGTTTTGTTAATCAACCTCTGTTTATAACTGGCTTATCTCTATACTGGTCTTCAGGAACAAAGAAGGGGAGCGCCTTTCAATTCTCAAGTTCAGATATAAATATGATCAATATTATGATAATGTGGCTCAATAGGTATATAAAAGTTGAAGAAGAAGTTATTAAGATAAGGAATTACGATAAGTATAGTAGAATAGATGTAAGCAGAATAAATGTGCTTAGGAAGGTAATAGCTTGGCAAAAGCTATTAATTAAGTATTATGATGAGGTAGTAATTTGATAGTAAATGCACCCGTAGTGAAATGGATATCATACCGGTCTTCGGAACCGTTGTTGGGGGTTCGAATCCCTCCGGGTGCACAATATTTCAATATTGTTAGTAAAATATAAAATTTAGTATATAATATTGAAAAATGCGGGCATGGTTTAGTGGTAGAACACGTCCTTGCCAAGGACGAGATTCGGGTTCGATTCCCGGTGCCCGCACATTAGACTTTTATACCGTCCTTGATGTCTGTAACCTGTGCAAAACTGTGGATAACATTGGGGATACTGGGTATAAGACATAGAAAAAATGGCTTATATTCGTGTCTTTTGTCTCTTTTAACCCAAATTATGTCTGTGAATAACACTAAACAAAATACAAGAGAAATAGGGAACTACGGTGAAGAAATCGCTTGTATTTATCTTAACAAGCTAGGTTATTTTATCCAAGATAGAAACTATAATAAAAAATGGGGAGAACTAGACATTGTTGCGGTTAAAGACAATATTATTCACTTTTTTGAAGTTAAAAGTATTAGAACTGGTGGTAATGTTTCGTATAGACCTGAAGAAAATGTTCATAATTTAAAACAAAAACGTTTAAGAAGAACGATACAGACTTATCTAAATGAAATAAAGATCGGTCCTGAGCCAGATTTTAGATTTCATGTAATAGTTGTGAGGATGAATATGGTAACAGGGGAGTCTGACGTTGAAATGCTCGAAAATATCATATTGTAGATTTATTTAAATGAATATTACGATTTTCTTTGGTTTTCTCAATCATTGTGATAGTATATCGTTTATCGGAGCGTAGTGTAACGGCTAACATTCCTGTTTTGGGAACAGGCGACTCCGGGTTCGAATCCCG
>CAZVQB010000022.1:0-9337 GCA_964629235.1 uncultured Candidatus Saccharibacteria bacterium
CGATAGATGTAGTAGCAGTTACTAATCCATTGTTTGCTTGTAGAGGGCCGTTTAGGTTTCCAGAAAGTGTTAAAGCACCAGTTGTAGAGAAACTAGAAGTAGCTGTACTTCCAAAGTACGCAGGGCCAGTAGCAGAAAAAGCTGTAGTTGAAGCATTATTAAATCTCCAGAATCCACTAATAATTTCATTTTGACTCTTTCTAGTGATTCCAGAATTTGTATAGTCAATTGCAATATCACCTTCTGAACCATCAGCTGTAACAATAAAGTCACTACCTAAAAAGTCTAGAGACAGAGCGGAAGTAACAACACTAGAGTTGTTTTCTTCAATAGTACTTACACCAGATCCTGAAGCACCGGCATCAGTACCGCAAGAGAACTTACCTGTTGTTGAATTGTAAAGTATATTATTTGCTTCATCACTACAATCTCCCAAACCATCTTGGAACAATCCAAGTGAAACCCTAAGAGATGTGGTTGTAGAGAAGCCATTTACCTGTAAACCATTACTGTATACCCCTCCAGCAAATGTTGATGTGGCATTTGATTCGCCTCGAATAGTTGTTGTTGCATTTCTACCAACTGAGAACATATCGAGTGCTGAAGTAATAGTTGAAGATGCATAACCAAGAGTTGTAAGTCCAGATACGGTAACTGACGATAGATTTGTCGCACCTCCAACAGTAAGAGTTGAAGATGCCATAATTCCACCGTTTGCATTTATAGAAACAAGATTATTTCCTGAAGAATCTTGAACACTAAAAATATTTGCAATTTGATTTAGAATTGAACGAATAGAGAGCGCTGTCGTATTTGTTGATGTTGCTTCTATTGTAACAACAGAATTATTTATTGGAGTAGTTGTACCAAAAGATGATGGTGTTGTTGAACCACTAACAGCACCACTTAATTGAGCAAATGGAGTTGAAGCTATTCTTTGTCTTGGAGAAAGAGTCTGGAATGTAGAATTGTCAGAAGAAACTTCTATTTGCAAGTAAACATTTTTTGAATTGTTAAAATTGTAATCTAAAACATCAGGAAAACCCGCATCGGTATCTCCGATATTTACATTAAACACTCCATTTCTAACAGTCTGTGAAGATGATTGTGGTGCACTAGCTGGCCATAGACGGTTTCCAGATCCAACGGTTGGAGAATCCCAAATAGAAAATTTAAAATAATAAGCAGTACCACTTCCTCCAAGCAAATCTCCATTTGAATCTGCAAGTCTACCTTGGTAACTAATTATCGAAGGAGTACCAGCCGCATTTGTTACAAAATAAGCAAAGAAAGATAGTAAAAATACTGCAGTTAAAATTATACTTTTAAATCTTTTTTTTATAAGCAAAATAATTAGCTTATGGGGTTCCATATTTCCCCTAATTTTAACACGAAATTAAGCTTAAATTATGTGGATATCTCGGGATTTTTCTACTTTTTTGCCTTTTCTCTAATTTTCTTATTTTCTTGATACTTCCAGATCGTTACAAGTAATGGTGAACCTAGAAAAACTGATGAGTATGTTCCAACAGCGATACCTATAATTAAAGCTAGTGAGAAATGTTGAGTTGACTCCCCTCCAACGAAATAAAGCACAACCAAAGCTAGCAAAGTAGTAAGAGAAGTGTTTATTGAGCGAGTAAAAGTCTGGCTAATACTCTCACCTACTATCAAATCGAAAGGTTTTCCTGCTTTTGCATGACTTAAATTCTCTCTAACCCTGTCGAAAACCACGATTGTATCGTGTACAGAGAAACCAAGAACTACTAGAAGTGCCGTTACAAACAACGTATCAACTTCATAACCTTTAAAATGACCTAGGATAGCGAAAGCACCTGTAGGAACTATTACGTCGTGTGCTAGGGCAATAATAGCGACTATACCGTATTTCCAAGATGAAACAGGTTCACTAACTCTTCTAAAAGCAAAAGCGATAAACAAAACGATAGCGGTAAGAACAAATACAATAGAAACTACAGACTTTCTCAACGCTTCAGTACCTAGAAGTGGCCCAACTGAGTCAAATCTCTTCTCTGTAGATGTTCCAAAATTTGCCAGAACTGTATCTAGACTATTCTTTTGATCCTGATTTATATCCTTCATTCGAATAATATAACCATTTTCTCCAGTTGCTCTGACTGAAGCTTCTAGGTTTAGAGGTAAAACTGCATTCTTTAGTGCTTCTTGATCAGGTTTTGAGGAAAATTCTACTTCTAATATAGATCCTCCTTTAAAATCTATTCCAGGTTTAAGACCCCAAATACTGATCGCAGAAATAGAACTAATTATTATTAGTGCTGAAAGTGCGTAGAAAAGTTTTCTGTAAGTTACTACAAACATGTTTTTATTTAATTAATTTAGTAAAACCGTTGCTGATAAGGAATTTTGAAAGGTTATTTGTCTGTTTTGGGGCTACAGCATACAAGAACACTCTTGAAGCAGTAATAGCTGTAAACATACTAATTATCACACCGATTAAGAATACTAATGCAAATCCCTTTATAACTGATGTACTACCAAAATAATAAAGGATCAGACCTGTAAGGATACTTGAAATGTTTGAATCTCGGATTGAATTCCAAGCACGAGCAAAACCTTCATGCATTGAATCAGAAATTGACTTTCCGTTTCTTAATTCTTCTTTCATTCTTTCAAAAATTAGAATATTTGCATCCACCGCCATACCAATTGATAGAATAAAACCTGCAATTCCAGCTGCAGTAAGCGTAACTGGTAGATATTTAAACACAGCAAGCATTAAAATTGAATAAATACTTAGAGAGACGACCGCAATAAATCCTGGCAATCGATACCATACGATCAAGAATATTCCAATAACTATTAGTGATAGAACACCAGCCCTAATTCCACCTTCTAGTGCAGATTGTCCTAGAGATGCACCTACTGTTTGAGTAG
Source organism: uncultured Candidatus Saccharibacteria bacterium (assembly GCA_964629235.1). Taxonomy (GTDB): domain Bacteria; phylum Patescibacteriota; class Minisyncoccia; order Phycocordibacterales; family PALSA-1337; genus CAIOGI01. Next base: position 2,917 of record CAZVQB010000022.1, read on the forward strand.
AAATATTCTCAATAGGAACCGGCAAAGCACCGTAGTTTAGATTTCTAACAAGTAATTTTGCTTCCTCTACGTTAAATGAACCAGAGATAACAGCTTTACCATCTCGTATCTCTTCTCTAACTGTCGGCAAAGATATGGGTTGACCATCTAGAAATATTCCCACAATGTTTCCGACATTTTCTTTTGTGACTTTAGCAAAAAGCGCTCTACCTTCGGCGTTAAAATTTAAAGAAACTGATGGTTCACCAGTTGTCGAATTGAATTGTAATACAGCTTTCTCTAGTAGACGACCTGTTATACCTGTAGGTTTGAACAGTTTTGAGAATTCTTTTACCTTTTCCTCATCAGATAAACCAGTTTTTGCATTCAAAGCGTCTGAATCCTTTTTATCTATAGTCTGAAATTCAAGAACAGGAGTCTGCCCTATCATCTTTTTTGCTTCATCAATATCAGTAACCCCAGGAAGTTCAACTATAAGTTTCTGTGAGGCTTCTGAACTACCAAGAATTCCAGATTGCTCCACTTGGACGATAGGCTCGCCAACTCCAAACATATTAACTCTTTTTTCTATAACATCTCTCAAGGCTTCCATAGAAACCTTTACTTCACTTCTAGCGATTTTTGAAATATCAGCTTTGTAGACCAAATGCGTACCTCCATTTAGATCCAAACCCAATTTAAAACTTCCAACATAATACGTGATCAATCCGATACTCGTTGCAATAATAAGTAAGAATACAGCAATTATTCGTGTTTTAAGCATAATGTGTTTATTATAGGGTTTTAATTGTATTTTGCAATTATCTACCAACAAAAGTTACCAATACCTTCAAAGTTCTTAGAGCTATTTTTAAATCAATTAAAAATGATCTATGCTTTATATAATACAGGTCATAAGACAGTTTATTTGATGTCATTTCTATATTTACACCATGATGTGGATGTTCTCCATATATTTGAGCCCAACCAGACAATCCTGGCTTAACACTATGGCGAATCATATAGTTTGGAATTTCTTTTGAATATTGAGCTACTGGATCTGGGAATTCTGGTCTAGGACCGATCAAAGAAATATCACCTTTTAGAACATTCCAAAGCTGAGGTAATTCATCAATTCTAGTTATTCTTAGAATATTACCAACTTTTGTTACCTTATTTTCTCCTTTACCCCATTTACCATCGTCATTCGCTATCGTCATAGTTCTAAACTTAATAATATTTATTATTTTATTGTACTGACCGACTCTTTTTTGATAACTAAAAATTGGAGCTTTTTCATCTTCAACTTTCATTAGAATAATAACGATTGGATAGAAAATTAAAGAAATTAAACCAAGAATAACAGAAGCGACAATATCTATAAGTCTTTTTATACCATCGTAGACCATTTTAGGCGCCATAGATGACATGTGTTCAATAAACCATGTTTGTCCAGCCATTGATACAGGAATTCTATCAAATATGTTTTCATATATTTTTGAAATATTAAAAAATAACATACCTTTCATGGCTATAGGATAAAGTGAAGGAATAATACCTTTTAACAGAGGATTATTTGTATCTATTATTATCATAGATACATTTTCTTCTTTAATAACTTTGTTTATCTCTGAGAGAGTCTTATCTTGCGATGCGTCTGGCTTTATTGTTTGAACAATAAAAATATCATATCTAGAATTATTATTTATTTCTTCTTTTAACTCTACTGATTCAACGCTATCTGCAATTAAAAGTGCCTTTTGCTTCTTTTGTGATCTAAATTTTAATATAAAAAATATTCTCCAAGCATACATTAGCACCAAAGAAAGTATTAGGAATAGAAAAAGTACAATTTTAGGTGCTATAGAAAAATTGGGAATAAAATAGAAGAATGAAATACCTACAATAGTATTTACCAACTGAACATTAAGAAGAATGAATGGTAATCGATTCTTAAATATACTTGTATGCTTTTCATAAAGACCTGCAATAAAGTAAACCAAGAAAAAAGCCATAAAAAGTATAGAGAAAGGAGCAATATGTAATTCAAAAGACTCCATTGATGGCAATGATCTATATCTGACAGTAAGTGCCAATATTAAAGACAGAATAAGCACGAAAATATCGCCTAAAAACAATAAAATGTAGTCTTTTCTTTGTATTGAGTTCATGACTCATAATCATACACAAAAACACAGAAAAATGGTACTCTAATAACATGAAGGTACTTATACTGATAACCAAATCAAATTGGGGCGGTGCACAACGCTATGTCTTTGATTTAGCAACAAATCTACATAAAGATAAATACGATGTGACCGTAATGGCTGGAGGTAATGGGCCTCTCATACAAAGACTTCAACAAGCTCAAATAAAAGCTAGTGGTGACTTGCCTATTGGTAGAGATATCAGTGTTATAGAAGACATAAAAGCATTCTTTAAACTTATTTCAATTCTAAAAAAAGAAAAACCTGATATTTTACACATAAACAGTTCAAAAATTGGTGGTTTAGGAGGCCTTGCAGGTAGATTAGTTGGTATAAAAAGAATAATTTTTACAGCACATGGATGGGCATTCAATGAAAATAGAACTTTTCTTTCAAAAATAATAATTGCGGTGCTTCACTGGATTACAATAATTCTTTCTCACAAGACAATTTCTGTTTCAGAAACATCAAAGAGTCAGATCGAGAATTGGCCCTTTATAAATGACAAAATGACTGTAATTCATAATGGAATAAAAATAGATCCAGGATTTTCAAGGATAAATGCACAATTGGAACTAGGTAGAATGTATCCGCAACTATCTAATATTTTTAAATCTTCAAAAGACTTGGTTGTGATAGGAAGTGTCGGAGAATTACATCATATAAAAGGTTTAAATTATGCTCTGGAGGCAATATCAAGTCTAAATTATAACTTTATTTATATAATTGTCGGAACTGGTGAAGAAAAAGAGCGTCTAGAAAAACAAATAAGGGACTTAAAACTGGAATCAAAAGTCTATATGCTAGGTTTTTTAGAAAATGCATATCAATATTTTAGAGCTTTTGATATTTTTCTTTTGCCTTCCCTTTCAGAAGGATTACCTTATATAGCACTGGAATCAGGATTATCTAGTTTACCGACTATTGCTACAGCAGTTGGGGGAATATCTGAAGTAATTGATGATATGAAATCTGGAATATTAATACAACCAAGAAAGCCTTCAGAAATAAAATACGGCATAGAATTTTATTTAAAACACAAGAAAACACGCAAAGAACACGGATTGGCTTTGCATGATAAAGTGGTAAATGAATTTTCAATAGATAAAATGGTAAATGAAACTGAAAAAATATATTCTAATTCCCTATAAATTCATTCTTGATTTCATCTCTATGTGCTATTCTTCTATATCTTCTCATACCCATAAGAATTCCTAGTCCAGTGAATTCAGTTAAAAGATGAGTACCTCCATAACTTAAAAATGGTAACGTAGTACCAGTAACCGGAAGAAGCTGAATATTCATTCCAATATTTATAAAAAAGTGGATGATAATAAGTATAGCCAAACCCGATCCAAAGAGTATTTCAAAATTGGTCTCTCCATACATACTTATCGATATAATTCTCCACATAACAATAGCGAAAAAAGTAAATAGTATCAAAACCCCAATAAATCCCCATTCTTCAGCAAATGCAGAGAATATAAAGTCTGTTTGGAATTCAGGCAGGAATTTAAGTCTGGATTGGGTTCCATAACCCACTCCTTTGCCCCAAATTTGGCCTGAGCCGACGGCTATACTTGATTGATAAGCATTGTATCCAGTTCCATGGATATCCCCTAAAGGATTCACGAAATTTAAGATACGATTCTTTTGATAGTCTTTGAAGCCAAAATTCCATAATCCTACAAAAACAACAACACCAGTAGCAATAAGTAGCATTAGGTGTTTTTTAGATAAACCGGAAACCAGAACCATACCGAACCATACTAAAAAAATAATTATTGCCGAGCCAAAGTCAGGTTGAATAAGTACCAAAGCAAAGATTGCAAAAGCATATAATCCAGATATTACAATATGTCTAAAATCTGCGATATCTATATGTCTACGCGAAAAATATTTTGCTAAAATTATAATAATTACAAGTTTAATTGGATCAGATGGCTGAAATGACAACAGACCGAATTTAAACCAAGAGACAGCACCTTTGACTACCTGCCCTACAACGAACAATACAACGAGTACAGTACATGAGCTCAAAAATAAAGTCACAGAAACCCATGTCTTTCTTAAAAATCTAAAATCCACAAAACTTAATATAAAAAATACAATCAAAGAAACACAAATCCAAGATAATTGTTTATAGAAATAAGTACTATCACCAGTAAAGGCATTCATAGTTACTAGTCCTGCACCAAGAAGGGGAAAAGTTGATAATAAAAGAATCCAATCAATTCCTTTATTATCTTTTTTCTCAGTGAGTGAATACTTTCCAAAAAGTGAACTGAGAATATTTTTCATGTCATTTATTGTGATGGTATAGGCCTAATATTAGTTATTACTTCAATTTTTGCAACTCTTCCATTTCTTCCAGTTGGCCAAGTGAATGGTGCGACTTCCCTTTGATTCTTTGGTGGAAGATTATCTATTTTTGTTTGAGAAAAACCTATTACATTATCTTCATTATCATATAATACTACTCCAACTTGAATATCCTTATAAGGTGTGAGAGTTTTATTCTCCAAATATACTTCCAATGAAGATCCATTCTCGTCTTCAATGTATTTTTTATCTATGATAGATATTCCCTCAAGTAAATCTGTTGACTTAAACCAAATTGGAGAAGAAGTGAATTCAAATGTTGCTTTTGTTGGTATTCTTTTTTCTGTTTTAATTGCTGTTTGAAAAGCCAAAGAATTCCTCCTTGGATATATATTCATATTGCCATTTCTTTCAGTAATTATTATTCCCTCACTGTCATACAATGAGATTCTATAAGGAACATCGATCGCCCCTCCTGAGATATTTGGATTAACAATATAAGCAGATGCATTATACAAACCGTCAGCAACTCTTTCTAATTTTGCTCCACCCCATTCTATTCTTGGTGATATGAATGCACTTTGACATAACCTTTTACAAGACCCTCCACAATCAACACCTGTTTCATTTCCATTCATTATTCTATCTGCGCAAGTTGGTGCTTTATAAAATACTTTCCAAGCTGGTATACCGATAAGTAATGTCACGAATATGAGCAGCAATAATGCATAAACCAATTTTCTTCTATTAGCCCAAGATGACATGGAGATATTTTAGCACAATTTTAATAGAGTTAAATATATTAAATATCATACTTGACACTATATATACATTATGATATAATACCTAAAGATAGGAAATATTGGTAAGTTCCTTTAAATCGGTAAAAACACAGAAAAATAGGTAAAAAAATGAAAAATATTTTCATTATCGCACTCCTCCTCAGTCTCATCGCCACCTCGTCCAAAGCGGAATCGATTATTCGAATTCCTAGGGTGTCGGTGGAGTTTGGAAAGCTTATTGCTTCCCAAGACACGAACCATTGTGTTCTCACTGAGAACCGATGGTCGAATCCGAATTCTTCCATCGAGAAGAAGCCTGACTACTTCGTGGTTGGGTCGATCGTCAGAGAAGATGGTGCCAGGATACTCCAAATGAATCCGTTTCGTACGGATTCCAATGGGGTGGAACAGCCCCCGAACTTCACTGACATCATGACGGGGGAGACTCGAGTCCTTCCCTATCAGACGGTGGATAACAGGAAAAGTGGTGGTAGTGACTACTATCACCACGGTGTCATCACCATTGGTGAAGACAAATACTATATCGTTGTCGCTTACGATGGTGACGTGCATCATCCCGTTGTTTCCATCACTTGGGGAAAAGGATCTGATATCCTGAACCCTGGAGACATGATGGATTCATTCGAAGTGATCGCAACAGAGACTGCGACCGAACAAAAGGTCACAATCAGTAAGGTCAGCGGGCAGAACGGAGTTCCGGACGGAGTTTATCTCTTCGTTGATTCCCCGAAAGCCTATGGGGAATTCAATCTGATGGAATCCAGCGACCTCGGTAGTTGGACAAAGTCAGGAATGGTTCCGTACATCATTTACGGAAGCTCGGTGATCTATAAGATTGCCGAAAAAAACAGTTTTTTTAAGGTCGAATAACCTGAAAAACCAGCAAATCAAAAAGACGCATTGCTTCACAGCATGCGTTTTTCTTTTTATTATTTTATAGATTGAACACTTTGTACTGGCGACTAGCTACTTTCCCCTTCATATGAGTATCATCGCCGCAACTGCGTTTCACTTCCGTGTTCGGAATGAGAACGGGTGTTTCCACAGCGCCAAACCACCAGAACAAAAAATTCAATTTATCAATCATGATTATTTTAATATTTATGTTTG
>CAZVQB010000023.1:0-8465 GCA_964629235.1 uncultured Candidatus Saccharibacteria bacterium
GGTATCCCTTGACAACAAAACTGTAGGGTGTATAATGGCTGTATTAGCAAGTAATCAAGCCAATTATATGAAAAATACAATAAAAGTTATTAAGTTCCCAAAGTTGTTAAATAAGTTGATAGAGAAAGGTCATTCAGAGGACAGAGCGACTAAAATCATTCTTGAAGCTGAGCAGTCATCAAATCCAGCTTATATCTTGAATTATTATGGTATTAAAATTAGCGAAGTATACGAGAAATAGCAAAATACTTTAGAGAAAGTGTGTTCAACAGGTGCAGTATAAAAGATACTGATGTTGTTGATGTTTTTCTCTGCACTTTTGCTCAAGGCAGGAAAGGGACACTATATAGAATGACTTACAATGACGCTAAAAAGTTTATTGCTCATCCAAAAACAAAAGGCCAAAACTTTGGAGGTGAATGGATGTACCTTATAGACAGTGTTGATTACAGCGAACCACTTATGAAAGATGATGGCAGGTTTGATGAGATTTTAGCAGACTTAAAAATAACTTTACACAAATGACTAAAAAAATACTTAGCATGAAAGAATGGGCAGACAAAAATGCCAGAGACCTTGGGTATAAAAACCATGATGATTTACTCGAAAAAACGAAAGAACCAACAAGTTTTGAAGGTATACCACATATTACCTACGGACTTAGACAAAAAGATTTAGATAGAAGAACCAAGATTGGAAAGGAAAAAGCAAGATTTATCAGCAAATGTGGCAACGAACATCTCAAATGAAATACGGATTAAAACAATTCAAAAAGGACTTCCCGAATGACCAAGCATGTTTGCAATTCGCCTTTAACACGCTTCACAGCAAGGAGTGTAACTGCGGAGGCGAATACTGGCCAGTAGAAGGTCGCAAACAGTTCTACTGCTCCAAATGTCGCTATCAGATAGCTCCCTTGGCCGACACAATCATGCACAAGAGCGATACGCCTCTTAGCCTATGGTTTCATGCTCTCTGGGTGTTTTCTAATGCCAAGAGCGGTATTTCGGCCAAGGAACTTGAGCGACAGCTCGCCGTTACCTACAAGACAGCATGGCGTATTCTCCATTTAATCCGCAAGGCATTGAAACAGGACGGAAAGCTCACGGGCAATGTTGAAATGGATACGGCATACTTCGGCGGTCGTTTCAAGAGCGGAAAATATAACGAGAAACAGAAAGAGGCTATCGCCGCCAAAGCCGTAGTTATGGGTGCTATTGAACGAGGGGGAAAAGCACGCCTGCTGGTCGTCCCCGACAGCACGGCTAAAACACATGGGGACTTTCTTGCCGAGACAGTATCACCGAACGCAGAGCGTCTGATGACTGATAAGACAAACCGCCTGGACAATGTGGCAAAGGGATTTAACCGCCTGTCTGTAGACCATGGCCGAGGCGAGTTTGTCCGTGGCGATGTTCACGCCAATACGATTGACGCTTTCTGGTCGCACATCAAGCGTTCAATCACAGGCACGCACAAAGTCGTGTCTAAGAAGCATTTGCAGGAGTATCTTGATGCTTTCGTCTTTCATCGCAACAACGGCGGCAACGACAAGTTGAGATTTTACGCTTTGTTGGAAAGCGTAATGCGGCCTGCACTAAGTTGATAAATTGTTTCTTGGTCATACGGAAATCATAGCATACGATTTAAGTTTGAAGTTATCCACAAAAATAGATGTCATTAAAATATATCGTATGTTATGATAATCGCATGTCAAAAGAAAAAAGAGGGAGGTATTGGGATAAATATACAAAACAAGAGAAGGAAGTAATTTTTGCGTATTTGGCAAAGAAGAGATGGGACAAGACATCGAAGGTTTATCGCATAAAATATTCAAAGATGATGCACAAGGCAAAGAGGAATAAAAAGTTATCAACAGGTAAGCTTGATTAAATTGTATTGCATGCGATAATAAATTATCGTAAAAGGAAATGGATATAAATAATATTAAAAAATCTATTAGTGATTTTTACACTAGAGAAAAATCACTAAATAATACTTTCAATAGTGAACAGCTTTTGAGATACGCTAGTGGGTTAGTTCATCTTAAAGAAGAAGAGAGTGGTATTATTTTTAATAAAGAAGAGAGAGAAGAGTTTGAGAGAGAGATAAGCTTATATATAAAAGAAATAATAGCACCTAGGAATAAGATAGTTTTTTTAAAGTCATCAGAAATAGTGTCGAAGCCGATTGATTGGTTATGGGAGGGAAAAATAGCAAAAGGGAAAGTCACGATGATAGCAGGAGATCCGGGTTTGGGAAAGAGTCAAACGACAATCTTTTTAGCTGGAGTGGTGAGTAATGGTGGTGAATTCCCCGGGGGTCATAAATGCGATAAAGGGTCGGTATTGTTTTTTAGTGCGGAGGATGATCCGGAAGACACCATAAATCCGAGACTAGAGGCAGTCGGGGCAGATAGGTCAAAAATAAGTATTTTTAGTTCTGTTAATAGAAATGGTAAAGATAAATTTTTTGATTTGTCGAAAGATATCGATCTATTAGAAAATACTTTGCAAGAAGGAAAGGACGTGTCGCTAATTATTGTTGATCCAATTACAGCATTTCTTGGCGATACTGATAGCCATGTTAATGCCGAGGTGAGAGCGTTATTGTCACTCTTGTCGAAGATCGCGAGTAAGTATAGCGTGGCGATTGTCGTGGTAACTCACTTGAATAAATCATCGGGGGGTAGTCCGTTGAATAAGATTACGGGATCACTAGCCTTTGTCGCTGCTGCTCGTGGGGCGTTTATGGTTATAAAAGATGAAAATGATGAAAGTAGGAGATTATTTTTAACTGTAAAGAATAACATTGCCAATGATATGGGTGGTTTTGCATTTAGAGTAGAGGGAGTTGAGTTGGATAACAACGTTAAAACATCAAGAGTTGTATGGGAACCGGAAGGAATAAATATGTCGGCAGTTGAAGCAATGAAGCAACAGAGAGACGACGAAGGAGTCGATAGGAAGTCAGTCGAGTGGCTAGAAAACTTTTTGAGAAATTATCCTGAAGGAGTATCTTTTGATGTTGTGCAGAAAGAAGCAATGAGACAGGGGATATCAAAGAGAACTTTATACAGGGCAGAAAAAGAGTGTTTTATTGATAAAATATTTAATGGTCAAAGGAAACCAAAACTTTGGAAATTAGCGTTTGGTGAGGGTAATGAAAAAACAAATGAAGGAGAATTTTAAAAAAAGACCATTAAGCTGGTCACAGATAAATAATTTCAAATACAATAAAGAAAAATGGTATGAGAAATATGTTCTAGGAATAGAAGAAAAAACAAATACACCTGAACAAGAGTTCGGGAAGATTTTTGCAAAATCGTGTGAAGATAGGAAACCAATAGCACCAGTAACATTGTATTCAGAGGTTGAATATCCGATAGAAGCGACAATATTTGATATCCCTATGGTTGGGTATATTGATACCTATGAGCCAATGAAGGCATTTATAGACCATAAGACTGGAGTAAAAGAATGGACATATAAAAGAGTCAGAGAACATGGACAATTGAAGATGTATGCTTTGATGTTATTTTTGATGTTTAAAGTAAAACCAGAAAATCTCAAGATTGCTTTGGAATGGGTAGAAACAAAAAAAGAAAATGACGTAATTAGTTTTGTTGAGCCAGTACAAGTCAAACATTTTGATGTCGATATAACGATGAGAGATATCATGGATTTTGGATTAGAAATAAAGGATATTGTAGAGGATATGGATAAATATATTAAAAAACATGAATGGTAATTGTTGATAACTTACTTGACTTGTGTTTTGCATACGATATATTTATATAGTCTTAATTAGTGGTCGATCAATCAAGATAGCAAGAAATTATAAAAATAATTATATAAAAATATGTCAAAAAATTGGGATGATGAGTCAAATGAAGCTACCAATAGCTTCGTAGGTTTTAATGAAATTGGGGATTATGTTCTAGGTACTCTTATAGGAGTTAAGCAAGTTAAAAGTACATTTCCTGACAAGAAAGGCGAGCTACAGAATATTTATACAGTAAAAGTAAAGGAATCTAAATATCATTTACTTGATGAGAAAAAGAAGGTTATCCCTGATCCTGTAGTGCCTGAAGAGGGCGATATCGTATCAGTTGGTGGTAGAAAGATTATTGATAGCCGAATGGAAAAGGTGAAGCTTGGTCAGATATTCGGCTTAAAGTTTAAGGAAGAGTTACCACCAAAGACAAAGGGATATAATCCTATAAAGCTTATAACTGTATATGTACCAAAGAACGATAAGGGCGAGTTTATGATGGATAATGAGTGGTTGGATAGTCAAAAGGGAGAACCATCTGATGATGTAGATTTTCAATAGGTTTTATGTTCAGCACCTTTACGGGTGCTGGATCATGGAACTTTATAAACATCAAATACAATTTCTAAAACAAAACCCGAATAAAAGTGCATTAGTATGGTCATGCGGTACTGGGAAAAGTCGTACTGCTTGTGAATGGAGTAAAATGTCTAGCTCTACGTCTCTAATTATTTGTCCTAAACCATTAAAAGTAAATTGGAATAAAGAATGTGATAAATGGAATGCAAGGGCATTGATTGTAACCAAAGAAGAATTTAGACGAGATTGGGATGTGTTACAAAAATATAATCAGATTATAGTTGATGAAGTCCATAACGGATTTTTAACACCACATTTTAAAAGTCAGATGAGTAAGGCTCTTAAAAAGTACATTAAGAAAAATAATCCAGAACGGATATTGTTGCTCTCGGCAACTGTATACACTTCTTCACCATGGAACATCTATCAATTAGCTACATTACTTGGCTATAAATTAGATTGGCAGAAATTTAATTATAAATTTTTTAATCAAGTAAGAATGGGTTTTAAAATTATACCGGTAGCTAAAAAGAATATAGAGAAACCTTTAGCAGAGATAACAAAGAAGATAGCGAGTGTTGTTAATATTTATGATTTAATAGATGTTCCATTACAATTGCATTGCGATCCAGAGTATTTTTCATTAAATGCACGACAGAGGCAGTTAATAAAAGATGTATATGATCCATTGCCGATTGTGAGATACACCCTACAGCATGAAATAGAGAATGGCGTTTTAATAGGAAATGAATATAGAGAAGATATGAGAGTAGATTGTGACAAGAATGAGAGACTATTATCACTTGTAAAAGAAAATAAGAAGATAGCTATTGTCTGTAGATATAATTTACAGATAGATGTTATAAAGGACATTTTAGAAAAAGAGGGTTATTGTCCTTTAGTAATAAGAGGAGACATAAAGGACAGAGATGTCGTTACAAGGACAGCCGATAGCGCAGAAGAATGTGTTGTGCTAATACAAGCCGACTGTGCAGAAGGATATGAGCTTCCATCGTTTGAATTATGCGTATTTATGTCAATGTCTTATTCATATGTTAAATATGAACAGATATGCGGTAGGTTTTTGAGAATGAATAAACCTAGTAGAACTACTTTTATGTACTTATTAACAGACGGTGAGAGTATGGATCAAGCGGTATATGATAGTATAAAGAGAAAAGAAGATTTTAATATAAACTTATATGGAAAAACAAAATAATAGAAAAGAATATTTAAAAAGATATAAGGAACAAAACAAGGAGAAGTTATCAGAATATCAGAAAAAATACAGAAAGGAGAATAGAGAAAAATATTTAGAATATAAGAAAAAATATAGAAAAGAATATTTTAAAAGATACAGGGAAGAGAATAGAGGTAGACTTTTAGAGTATCAGAAGATGTATATGAGAGAAAAAAGAAACTCTTTGAAAGAAAATCCGGAACACCCTTTCAATTATGTAGATTATATAAAAATAGAAAATGAGAGAAAAAAAAGAAGCAAAATTCCAAACAAAGTTCAACCATTACATGAAACATATTTTAAAAGAGAATGGGGTATTTGAATTAAAACAAACAAAGACGGATACTTTACCATTTAATAGTGTAAAAGAACATCAATTAAGGGCTTTGTTGCAAGTCAAACATGGTACTTTTGTATTTAAAATACCTGACCTTGGTTATCAAAATCCTTTCGATTCTTTTTGTTTAAATAATCTATCAGCATATGTCGTTATCCAATATCCAGATTTTTCTTGTATGATCGATGTTGATGATTGGTTTTATGAATCATCTATATCTAACAGAAAATCATTAACAAGTAAAAGAGCTAAAGAGATTGCTAGTATTTTATTTTAAAGTTATCCACAGATTTATTATGTAATTATTATTAGTTAGGTTAGTATTATTGTATGAACAAAAAAATAAAACAAATTGGTAATTACAAGAAATTATTTTGGGTAATAAAATGAAATACATGGGATCAAAAAATAGACATGCTTTTGAAATTCTTAATGCCATAAGAGAAGATTTAGGTGGCTCTCTATGGAATTGGAATGAAGGTAAAGTATGGGTCGAGCCATTTGTGGGGGGGGCGAATATGATTGATAAAACACGACTTTTATTTAAACGTCGAATAGGGAATGATTTAAATCAATATCTTATTAGAATGTGGCAAGCGTTACAAAAAGGGTGGTTTCCACCAGATATAATTACTGAAGAAAGGTATAATCAATTAAAGAGAAACTCTGAATGTTTCATTGATAATTATGAGGCACCACTTATGGGATTTGTAGGTATTGGATGTTCATATTCTGGTCAATGGTTTGGTACATATGCACGTGGGAAAAATTCAAAAGGTATTGAAAGAAATTATTGTCTAGAGAGTCGTAATAATGTTATTAAGCAAGTAAAAGAAATTGGAAATGTTGAATTTTATGGTGGTGAATATCATGCTGTGCCATTACCAGAAAAATCACTGATATATTGTGACCCACCACATAAAGGAACGTATAATTATGCTACTCATTTTGATACAGATAGATTTTGGAAATGGTGTGACGAAAAAGTGGCAGAAGGTCATAAAGTCTATGTTTCTGAATTTGTTGCTCCTGATGGGTGGAGATGCATTTGGCAAAAGAATGTCCAAAGTCCAGTATCTTCACAGAAGAAAGTTGGCACTATGAAAAAGAATATCGAAAAGTTATTTACAAAATAAAATTATGAAATATCAAATATAAATTTATGACATGCCCTAAATGTAAAAACAAAATGTCAGACTCTTACGAATTAAACGGTGTAAAGTATTGTTGCCCTAATTGTGCATATAATAGAGATGAATAACGTACACTTTTCCTCACAATCAAATGAGTGGGCAACACCACAAGAGTTCTTTGATCAGTTAGATAAAGAATTTCTGTTTGACATCGATGTTTGTGCTACCAAAGAAAATGCAAAGTGCAAAAGATGGTATGAGAAAAGAGATGATGGGTTATCAAAGTCTTGGGATGGTAAGAACGTCTGGTGCAATCCACCTTATGGCAGAGAAATAAGTAAATGGGTAAAGAAAGCAAGTGAAAGTAGGTGGGGAATCGTGGTAATGTTAATTCCAGCAAGAACAGATACAAAATACTTTCACGAATACATTTACAACAAAAAGAATGTGGAAATACGTTTCATAAAAGGTCGATTGAAATTTGGAGGACACCAAAACTCCGCTCCGTTTCCTTCGATGGTGGTAATATTTAGAAATTAATAAAATGCTAGAAAACTATATAGATAAAAAGAAGTTACGTGGCATGTTAAAAGAAGTTTTAACGGAAAAACATATTCTGAAAATAAAACCAATTAAAGCCTACGCCATAGTTAAAAACAATAAGATAGATGTACTAAACATCTATAAGGATAAAGATGTAGTTTTGAATAAAGATGAGAAATTAGTATTAGTAGAGATAAAAGTAATTAAATAGTTATCCACAGCTTAACTTGCATACGATATATAATATGTTATTCTTATTTACATAGGACAGGAATGAAAGTACAGGCGGTAAGTTAGTTTGATATTTATATCATACTCGCTTACTAGCAAAGTATTAGTAATAACTTGTCCTATCGAGAGGATTATTAGCTTTTAGTTCTGTCGCAGGCACATACTCTAAAAGCGTGTGCCGTCGATAGTAAAATTATATGGAAGAATATATATTAGATGAAGCAGATAGACTTAAAAAAGCTATCACAAAGAAAGACAAGTTTGACTACTGGTTAAAGAAAAGGATAGAAGAAGACGAAAGAAATATAGTACATACACCGCCACCATTACCGAAGTACATACCGAAAAAGATTAAGTGGAGTGAATCAGCAAAGGTCGGAATATTAACAGCAGTAAAAGCATTTGTACCTTAATAATTATGAAAGAAAACTTTGAATGCACTACTTGTGATAATACTGGGTATGTAGAAACAGCAACAGAGCCAGATAATACAGAGAAGAAAAGATGTCCAGATTGTAATCCAAAAGATGAGGAATTATTAGAACGAGATCTAAATTAAATAACAATGACAACTAAAAACATATTCAAATGCTCAAAGTGTAAAGGACAGAAAGTAAGGACACGTACA
>CAZVQB010000024.1:0-2440 GCA_964629235.1 uncultured Candidatus Saccharibacteria bacterium
TAGAGCATTCCCCTGAAGAGGGAAGGGTCACCAGTTCGATCCTGGTCCTTGGCACATCTTTAAATAAAAAACCCCTCGATTCACGTCGAAGGGCTTATTGATCTAAGTAGGAGATGGGTCCCAAGTTTTCTCTTTTGTTTATCTCTTTACCTAGGTACAATCAAACAAAATGATTGTATCAATAAATCAACAATCGCACTGTACATCATTTTTATAATAAAATCAATAGCTGTTGTTAAAGTATCAATAAAATATCTAAAAATAGTGTTTAATATAAATAAAAATCCCCCGACTTGCATCGGGGGTTTTGTTGATCTAGGTTATCGACACACACGTAAAGTCAATTCCCTAGGCACTACTTACAAGCGTAAGTAATTTCAAATTATTATCAACCCTTATACTATACACTATTTAAATAAAAAAGTCAATAGTATATTAAATCATCTTCACCTTCAATTTTGATTGTCTCTTTTTATCTAGCTTTGGAAGTTTAAGAATAAGCAAGCCATGCTTTTCAATAGCCTCAGCTTCGTCAACATCAATTTCTTCTGGAAGAGTAATAGTTCTTGAGAAAGAACCCCAATAAAGTTCTCTCATAAAATAATCATCATCGTGAGCAGTTTTTTCTTCCTCTCTTTTACCTTTTACTGTCACCATATCTCGAGTAATAGAAATATCCAAATCCTCTGGTCTTACTCCAGCAATCATGGCTTTTATTATTATCATATCTGCAGTTTGATATACATCTACAGTCAGTTCTCCTTCTTTGTCTTCATCTTCTTCTTCCCATTTTGCGCCTTTTACAGATTTTTCTTCTTTTATCTCTTCTTGCTCTTCATCCATTCTGACTGTACCTGTAATTCTTTCAAAAAATGATTTTTTTTCTTTCGCCATGTTAATAAGGAACTAATTTAAATAATAATAATTATATTTTTTCGATCTGATTTACGTTTTTATTCCTAATTCCTTTTATTTCTTCAAAAAGGATAATTAGAATAACAACTGCAATCCATACCCAACTAAAAACTTTAAGTGTATTCGTTACCGTTTCATCAATTATAGACAAATTAAAGCCAGCATGCAATACGATCGCGAGGATAACTCCAAACATTATTGCAATAGTTTTAATAAATAGGTTTTTATAAAACGTAATACCGATCATAAAGCCTATAATTGCCGAACAAACAGTATGAACCAGTGTTGCTCCAATGAATCTCATATTGCCTGTGATAATTCCACGAGCAATATTCCCAGAATCTAGAGGGGATAGTATAAAAAGACTATTTTCTAATGCTGCAAAACCTAAAGCAATAGTAATACAATAGATCATTGCATCTATAGGTTCATCCATTTGCCTTGAATGTAGAGCTATTATAGATACAGCAAGAAGTTTACATATTTCTTCTATCGCAGCCCAAGCAATATATCTGTAACTTTGATCAGAAACTACATCATATACATACCTTTCGCATATTATTGCAGCAATCACGACAATCATTCCTCCAAGAAAAGTAACGGCAACTAACGTTCTAGGTTCTGGGTGTAAATTGTCTTCTCTAAGCCAAAACCATAACCAAAGTAGGGCAGGGAGAATTCCAGCAAGAAGAGCGTATACAACAATCATGAAGATATTATAGCATTCACATTCTAAAAATAAGTGTGGATTTTTATTTGACAAAATATATAAGATGTGATAGGGTGCAAGCAAAGCTCTTTAAATTGCGTGTACTAGATCGAGTCGATCAAGTAGGTTAAAACCAACACACATAACAACATACAAAGAGTAAAACGGAGGAACAGGTATGAACAACATCGGAAAATGGATTGGAAGTGTGATCGCCTTTTTGATGGTCGCACTCAGTTCGGTTGTTGGTCAGCAGGCCCCCACGGTCACTGATCAGCAGGGTACTATCGAAGTCGTCACTGGGAATTTCCCCATTCGACCTTCGCTTCATGCACCTACGGTGCGAACGAAGCCGATTTATGCCAAGGTTTTGGCATTTGTAGGCCCGACCAAGGATTCATCGAGTTATGACCAGTTTCTGGTCGAGTCGGTGAATAATTTGAGTAGCGGTAACCAATACACCGGTATTGATACGTTTACTGCGGGAGACATCAGTGCTCCCAAGGTTTCTGGTCTTGGAGAAGGGCGAACGATTTGGTTCGCTGTCACCTTCTTCTCAGAGGAGCCGTTCTACCCAGGACGTTTGAGGGCGGACATTGTGTCTGAACCTTCGAACATCTTCAACAAGAGTGAGTCGTATTACGATTCATCAACTTCGAAATTCATTTATGCGTCCTCGTCAAAGGGGACGCTCAGGAATTCAAATGGAGTCATTACCTACGTGAATTCCGGTTTCTGGTCAGACCAGCAGGTGAATGAATTCGTCTTCGTGGGAACAGCCTCGAAGACTATGGATTACTCGAGCCAGGCCCAGTT
>CAZVQB010000024.1:2540-8227 GCA_964629235.1 uncultured Candidatus Saccharibacteria bacterium
CTGTGAGATATATTGCAGGTTTTCCTGTGAATAACTCAGGATGCCCATATATCACTTCATATATGAAAATGGATAATGCAAATGATCCAACTCAAGTTATCAGACTTCAGACATTCCTAAAGATAAATGAAAGACTAAATCTTGATATCAACGGAAAGTTTGATCAAAAGACTCATGATGCCGTGAAAGCATTCCAAACAAAATATGCAAATGATGTTTTGTTACCATGGGGTGGAGCAAAGGCTACAGGACATGTATTCTACACAACACAAAAGAAAATCAATGAGTTGGTTTGTAAGACACCAGTTACACTTACTTCAGCACAATTGAAAGCTATTGAAGCATTCAAGAATGGTCAAAACGAACAAACTGTTAAGATAGAAACAGCAAACGGAGATATAATTATTGATGCTGATTCAAATTCTTCTACTACACCAGTGGTTGCACCAGAGGTTGGAAAAAATACTTCAAAAACAGATACTCAGTCAGCTTCAGCTGTTAAGGTATCAGTAGGAAGTAAAGTATGGTCATTTGTTAAGTGGTTGTTCGGATATAATAAATAATTCTCTAGAAGGATAGATTTCCTTCTGCTCTAAAACCCTCGTAATCATTCGAGGGTTTTATTGTGCCTACAATTGCAATCATTAAAGCATTGTCACCAGTAAGACCGGGTTCGGGAAGGTAAAGTGGTATTGAATTATTATCTGCTAATTCTTCAAATGCTTTTCTAATGTGAGTATTTGCAATTACACCTCCTCCTATAATCAAAGTTTTTACTTCATTCTCGTCTATTACTTTTTTAACTTTGTGAATTAGGACTTCAGTTACAGAATCTTCGAATTCTCGAGCAATATCACTTATTTGATCTTGAGTAATATTTTCAATTTTTTTAATTGTGTAAAGTACTGCGGTTTTTAATCCAGAAAAAGAGAAAGTCAAATCTTTTGAATGTAGCATCGGTCTTGGAAGTTTAATTTTATTTTCCAAATTATCTTTTCTAGCTTTTTCAGCAATTTTTGATATTTCAGGCCCTCCTGGATATGGAAGATTTAACATTCGTGCCACTTTATCAAAAGCTTCACCAACAGCGTCATCTACTGTACTACCAAGTATTTCGTATTTACCATACTCCTCAATTCTTACGATTTCAGTATGTCCTCCACTTATAAGTAAAGCGATAGCGGGGAATTCTATTTCTTTCAGTTCCTGAAATTCCTTTTTATCGTCAGGTTTATATATTAAAGATGCGAAAATATGACCCTCCATGTGATTTATTGGAAATACAGGAATATTTAGTCTTTTTGATAGTTCTTTTGCAAAAAGAATACCAGTCCAAAGAGCCGGCTCCAAACCAGGACCATTTGTCACTGCGATTCTATCTATACTTTCTTCCTTAATATTCGAGTCTTTTAATATCTTTTCATAAAGTATTGGCAAATTCTTTATATGTTCACGCTTGGCTAGCATAGGGAATACACCACCGAATTCTCGATGTAGATCAATCTGTGAATGAACAATGTTTCCAAGTACTTTGTATCTATTATCTTTATACTCTAATAGACAAAGTGCTGTTTCATCACAACTTGTTTCGATTCCTAGGGTTATCATATGGACTAAACATTATATATGTATTTAGATTTTATACAAAATTCACCTATTGACAAATATTGTATAGTATGATAAGATATAGTTAGAAATTTCAGAAATCTTCTATTGAGAAGTTTGCTATGTTGCAAATGGATCCATAGTAGAAAGTCGCTGAGCAATCGACTATAAAAGGCTCTATGATGGAGGTCATATGCAGAATAAGTTCAAAAACAAGAGTGGTTCGGTTAAAGGAAACGCAAACCAGAAGCAGAGCGTCAGGCTGAATGGCATGATTATCTCGCGCGCCGAGTGGTTGGACATCAGGAACGGCAATTAACTTGCCACTCAACATGAGGATGAGTTCTTCGGAACCATCCTCTTTTTGTTACAAGATTGCTTCGCAAGATGAAACAATATTTTATTCTGTGCGCGATACAGGACTCGAACCTGTGACCCTCCCCACGTCAAGGGGATGCTCTACCAACTGAGCTAACCGCGCATACCTTGTCTTTAACTACATTTTTAATATAACAAATTTTTTATCTGTTATCCACAGAGTTATGAAATTTTGATAAAATTTTTGTGATATTCGCTATTGTATTAGATATTGTAAGTTATAAAATGTTAGACATGGATAAGAAAGAAATAAAACAACATATGACCGATCTAACCTCTGGATTTATGGAGATGGTTAAGGGTGTGTCTGATCAAGTTTCTTCTTTAGGTGAAAAACTAAATGGATTGGATGATAAAGTAAATAGATTAGATAATAAGGTAGATAGGCTGGACAACAAAGTAGATAGGTTAGACAGTAAAGTGGATAGATTAGACAGTAAGGTGGATAGGTTAGATGCTAAAGTAAATGAACTTGATACAAAAGTCAATGTTCTCGATGTTAAAGTAGATAGAATGCAGATCGATATTGTACAAATAAAGGATGTACTAACCGAAAAGACCGATAAAAGTGAAACTTTAAGACTAGAAAAACGCATAATTCGTCTTGAAAATCAAAAAGCTTGACTCTAGTCTCTATATCTGTTAAGCTCACAGGAACTTCATTTGATTGAGTTACTCTTGTATTTGAAGGATTTCGTTAGTATTTGTTTAGGTTTGCGCCCCTAGAATCCCATTACTAATTATTAATCCTTAGCTTTTGCTATTTTTGTATGCAAATAACAAAAAAGTATTTTAGTCGGTTTAAGGCACCGCTTACAGAAATGCCTAATCTTGTGGAATCACAAGTAAAGTCGTTTGAATTTTTAATAGAAAAAGGAATAGAAGAAGTTCTAAAGGAATTTTCTCCAATTAAAGACTATGCGGAGAAGAAATTCGAACTCTCATTCATCGGTTTTGAGCTTACAAAGCCAAAGTTTGATGAGCATTATGCAAAAATAAATAAACTGTCATACGAAGGACAGGTCAAAGTAAAAGTTCGATTGAAGAACAAACTACTTGATTCAGTTAAAGAGCAAGAAATGTTTCTTGCTGATTTGCCATTGATGACAGATCACGGAACATTCATTATAAACGGTATCGAAAGAGTTATTGTGGCTCAACTAGCTCGATCTTTCGGTATTTTCTTTACAGCAAATGAAACAAAAGGTAAGACTTTCTTCGGCGCAAAAGTTATACCTGCTCGTGGAGTTTGGATGGAAATAGAAAGTGATTCAGATGGTGTTATATATGTACGTATTGATAGAAAGAGAAAGTTTCCAATTACTTCACTTCTAAGAATCCTTGGAGCAAAGACAGATGCTGAAATACTAGCTTTCTTTAAAGGAAATGAACTTGCTGTAAGAGCGATTGAACAGACACTAGCTAAGGATCATGCAAAGACAGTTGATGAAGCTTATGTAGAAATACACAAGAGACTTAGAGATGGAGATCTAGCTACAGCAGACAATGCAAAAGAATTTATCGGAAATATATTTAATCCTGAAAGATACGATATAAATCGTGTTGGACGATTCCGATTTAATAAAAGATTCGGTAAATCAATGGATGAAAAGGAATTGGAAAGAAGAACAGTATCTGCTGACGATATTGCTACAATAATCGCTCATATAGTTGAATTAAATAATACTCCAGATGCAGTTGAAGACGATATTGATCACCTAGGATCAAGACGTGTTCGATATGTTGGAGAACTTCTACAACAAAAGCTTCGTGTTGGTATGACACAAATGAAGAGAAATATACAAGATAGAATGTCAACAGTTGAACCAGACGTTACTCTTCCTGTAAATTTCGTTTTCCCAAGACCACTACAAGCTCGAATAAAGGAATTCTTTACTACAAACCAACTATCTCAATTCATGGGTCAAGAAAACGCTCTATCAGAAATTGAAAACCTGCGTCTTCTTACAGCGCTAGGTCCTGGAGGACTTACTCGAGAAAGAGCAGGCTTCGAAGTTCGAGACGTTCACCCTTCTCACTACGGAAGACTTTGTCCTATACACACACCTGAGGGTCCAAACATCGGTCTAGTTCTTCGTCTTGCTACTTATGCACGTATAAACGATTTCGGAATGATCGAAACACCTTATGCAAAAGTAAAAAATGGAAAAGTTACAGAAGAAATATCATACCTAAACGCTCTTGAAGAAGAAAATTTCAGAATCGCTCACGCAGCTATTCCTTATGACAAAACAGGCAAGATCACTGCAAATGAAGTAGAAGTACGTATAAATGGTAAACCAGGTCTAGCAAAAGCTGAAGAAGTTGATTATATAGACGTCTCAACAAACCAAGCATTCTCAATCGGTACTTCTCTTATTCCTTTCCTAAACCACGACGATGCGAACCGAGCACTCATGGGTTCAAACATGCAAAGACAAGCAACCCCATGTATCGTAACTGAAGCTCCTCTAGTTGCTACAGGTGTTGAAAAGCAAGCTGTTGTCGATACTGGAAGAATTATTCTTGCACCAGAAGATGGAGAAATTGTGTATGTTGATGCAAAGAAAGTTGTTTTTGAAGGAAAGAAAAATGGCAAAAAAGAATACAATCTTGTTCACTTCTCAAGAACAAACGGATTTACAGTTTTCCACCAAAGACCAATTGTTAATCTAGGTGATAAAGTTAAAAAAGGAGATGTGCTTGTAGATACATCAACTTCAGATGGAGGTGAAATCGCTCTAGGACAAAACATGCTAGTAGCTTTCATGTCATGGTCTGGAAACAACTATGAAGACGCTATTATCCTTTCAGAAAGAGTTGTTAAGAACAGTAAGTTTACATCTATAAACATAGAAGAATTCGTGGTTAACGTTCGAGATACAAAACTTGGTCCTGAAGTTACAACTTGCGATATTCCAAACGTAGGTGAAGCAAAACTAAAGAATCTTGCTGAAGATGGAGTTGTAAGAGTTGGTGCTGAAGTACGACCTGGAGACATTCTAGTTGGTAAGATTTCACCAAAGGGAGAAACACAACTTACACCAGAAGAGAGACTACTACGATCAATCTTTGGAGAAAAAGCACGAGATGTAAAGGATACATCAAAGAGAATGGAAGGTGGAAAGAGAGGAAGAGTTATATCTGTTAAGATTTTCTCAAGAGAAAGAGGAGATAAGCTAGAATCGGGAATCATAAAGAAAATTTATATTGAAGTAGCAGAACTAAGAAATGTATCTGTGGGAGACAAACTTGCTGGACGACACGGAAACAAAGGAGTTATTTCAAGAATCCTTCCTGAAGAAGATATGCCATACATGGAAGATGGAACACCTGTTGATGTTATTCTAACTCCACTTGGAGTGCCATCACGTATGAACCTTGGACAGATCCTAGAACTTCACTTAGGTCTAGCTGCAAATACTCTTGGATATCAAGCTATAGTTCCACCATTTGCTGGAGCTACTGACGTTGAAATAAAAGAAGAATTAGTAAAAGCTGGATTTGATGCTAGTGGAAAAATGAAACTACGAGACGGACGAACTGGAGAACACTTCGATCAACCTATTGCAGTTGGATATATGTATATTCTAAAACTTCACCACATGGTTGAAGATAAGATACACATGAGATCAGTAGGTCCATACTCACTTATTACACAACAACCACTTGGAGGCAAAGCACAAGGTGGAGGACAGAGATTT
>CAZVQB010000025.1:0-7855 GCA_964629235.1 uncultured Candidatus Saccharibacteria bacterium
CGTAGCATCGTCGATTTTCTCGAATATCTTTCTAACCTGCGCCACTACGCGACCCCAAGAAAGGATTAAGTTAGTGGAACTGGTGATTAGTTTTATTTAATATCAATATATTTACCAATATCATAGAGTGTATCTATATTGCATACGAATTCTAGACATTCTTTTTTCTGTCTCCCGTGTTCTACGTTAACAGAAAGAGTCATATCCGCTGGTTTTGTATCTTGTAAAAAAGATACAGATCCTATTATATAAGTGGTATTATTTATATTGAAATATAGACAAGTCTCTCTATAAACTTTTTCTAAAGCTAAGGAATAAAGTGCTTCTTCTTTTTTAACTGTCATTAGTAAATCACACCACTGTTTCCATTGGTCCAATTTTCCTTCTTTTATTTTAAATAAAACATTTTTTGTTTTCATATTTTTAAATTAAAAGAGGAGGATTTTTTTATCCCCCTCTTTATAAAAACTAGCTCAGTGATTTCAAACTTCATAAGCATGCCCGCGTGGGGCAAACAGTCTGAAAGCTTGTATTTGTGTGTACATACTTCCGTTCCCAAAGTGGAAACAAATTGTATGAGCATCCACATTCTTTTTTGGCCAAAAATGCTTATCCAATTTGGTAAACACATTCTCCAAAACCTGAATGGTATATCGGTACAACCTTCTGGCTTTAGCCATCTCCTTTTTAGAAGATCGCTCGAGCGGTTTGTGGTGCATAAATTCACCAACTACAGCTTCACAAAACCCTTGATATTCCTTGCTGAAGAGCATGTGAACGTGCCAAAACGGATCTATCTCTTTTGAGATAGCGTGCCCGTTCGAGGGATCAAACAATGCCGAAGCATAGTATTGTTTAAGGGCAAAAATGCCCCTTGTAATGTACTCTTCCGTCATAAACGGGTAGAGTTCCTTCATCTTTCTCTCGACCTTTGAAAAGTCGTGAGAATCGATGATGCTTATCCTGTTTTGATGTTCCACACAGAGTTTGGGACGGATATACATCCCAATTTTACCAGTATTCATTTAAGTTATCTCCATAAGATCCTAATAATTAACTTAAATTATTCAAAGATCCAACCATTAATATGATTACATTTTTATAAAAATAGTCAATATTTCATAATTAGATATTTTAATTATAAAAATTAAGATTTAGTAGTTTTTAATTTTCTAAGGTAAAATTGATTTACTCTAAATCTAAACTCTATGAATCACCACAAAATCTATTTCATATCAGGCGTTTCAGGTGTGGGTAAAACATCTACACTTGAACAGCTTAAAAAAATATTACCCCAGAGCGCATTTGATGTGCGTGACTTTGATGAACGAGGAGTGCCAGATGGTGGTGGTCAGAAGTGGCATGACAATGAGACGCGACACTGGCTCGATGTAGCTGCAATAAACGCGAAGAACGGTAAAAGCACTGTTATTTCGGGCTTTACTAACCCCGAACAATTCAAGAATATTCATAATCCAGACAGGGATATTCCCGCACAGATAATTTTGCTTGATGTATCTCCAGAAATACTCAAAAAGCGCTTGTATGGCAGACATGTGACACCGGAGAGTAGACAGGAAATCGAGAGGGCTGCAGGTGTTTCTCTTGATGAATTTGTCGAACAGTGTGCCTCGTTTGCACCGAAACTGCGCATAATCTTTGAACAGAATAATTTTCCGATCGTAAATACAGATAATAAAAAACCGGCAGAGGTAGCAAAAGAGATAATAGATTTAATTTCTTAGTTAAAAAATAATGTTTTAAATTTCTAAATTATTTAACCCCATTCTCCCAAACCTCTTTTCGCGGTATTATTGTCACATGGACTTTCATTTAATCATCGTATCTATAATCGAAGGAATTAGTGAATTCTTACCCGTATCTTCTACTGCTCACCTCATACTCACTTCAAAGCTATTAAGTCTCGACACCGCTGATCCTTATATTCAATTCTATTTTCTATTTATACAAATGGGAGCGCTTTTGGCTGGAATTGTCTTGTTCTCAAAGAAAGTTTTATTCCATAAAAAAATACTCACTAATGTCTTAATTAGTTTTATACCTAGTGCTATCATCGGTTTTATTTTCTATAAAATGTTTAAGCATCTATTGGTAGGTAATATGCCACTTTTGGCTTTGATGATTTTCTTGGGTGGTTGCATCTTTATTTATCTTGAAAAAATCTTCATGAAAAAGTATGGAGATAAGGATATAAAAAACTTTGGTAGAGATGAAATGAATAAAATGGATGCTTTGGTAGTTGGTGTAGCACAAGCTATCGCTATTATCCCTGGGGTTTCCAGATCTGGAGCAACTATAATTGCAGGAATATTTAGAGGAGTAAAAAAGGCGGTTATAGTTGAGTATACTTTTATGTTGGCATTACCAACACTCGGAGCTGCTGTTCTTTATGATGCATACAAATCTATAGATATGCTTTCACATATAGAATCTTGGAACGGACTCTTCTCTGGTTTTATAGTTTCTTTCTCAACTGCGTTTTTAATTCTATTCTTTTTAAAGCATCATTTATCAAAGATATCTCTTACAGCTTTCGGTTGGTACAGAATTGTTTTATCTATTTTTATTATTTTAACTTTCATACCGAATGGGGGAGTAAATGATATAAAGAAAGATATGGCAAATAAAAAAGATTTGCCTTTGGTTGAAATTTATCCTAACAAAGTCCAATTTGGAGATCCAATATTTATAACAGTAAATGCAAGTTCAACCCCTACAAGAATCGTTTTTGATGGAAAAGAGATTCCTATCTTTGAATATAAAGAGGTCAAGAGGGCGCTACTTCCGATATCTTTAGAAGAAAAAAAGACCGATCATATAATCACGGTCTTTCTTTCAAATGGTATGGAGTTAAGAAAAGATATAAAACTAGTTGATAGAATAAAAAAGACAGAGACTCTAGGAATACCAGAAAGTCTCGGAGGGAATACAAAAACTGCTGTTAAGAGTTTGGTAAATAGTCTTGCAAATGAAAGTAAGAGTATAAGTAATATAAAGAGTGAAAAAGAAATGCTCTGGTCAGATCCATTTGTGAAGCCTTTAAAAGAAATAAAAATAACTGATGTATATGGATACGGTAGAGATACACTAGGTTACAATATCACTCACAAAGGAACAGACTTTAGGGCACCGGTTGGGACTGAAGTTTTTTCTATGAATGATGGAATAGTTAAAGTTGCTGAAAATTATCCTTCATATGGAAATACTATAATCATCGATCACGGTTTGGGAATAAATACTTTGTATCTGCACCTGTCGGAGTTTAAAGTTAAACAAGGGGATAAAGTTGAAAGAGGGCAGCTCATAGGACTTAGTGGGGACACTGGATATGCTGTTGGTGCACATCTTCATTTAAGTATAAAGATAAATGGTATATCAATAGATCCAGAGAAATTCATGAAGTTTTTTGACATGATATAATTCTTTCATGCAAAAGAAGACTCATAAACAGAAAGATAATAAAAGGGCATTAATACGTGACTTCATTATGATTTTTATTGGAGTTGTTTTCGCATTACTTTTATCTGGTTTTGGTGTTATTGATTACGTCGTTTCTATTTTTAAAGATTATTATATTATTGCTAGTTTTGTTTCTGGGATATTTTTTACTTCTGTCTTTACTCTTGCTCCAGCATCAATCACCCTCATCCATATTGCCAGTGATTCTCCAACGGGAGGTGTAATATTTTGGGGAGGATTAGGAGCAATGTGTGGAGATCTAATTTTATTTTTCTTTATCAGAGATCGATTTGCTGAAGATTTGAAAAATGTTTTAAAACCTTCTTCGGTAAAATATCTTCTAAAATCACTCCATTTTGGATTTATGAGATGGTTATCACCGATCATCGGTGCTCTTATCATTGCTTCTCCGCTTCCAGATGAATTCGGAATTACATTACTCGGTATGTCTAAAGTCAAAACAATAATACTAATACCATTATCATTAGCAATGAACATGCTTGGAATTTATCTTTTGATCGAATTTTCTCATTTTTTGTGATTAGTGTATAATAGCTAAATGAATACAAAAAGAATATTTACCTGGGGTGCTTTTATACTTATTATCGGTCTTATAGTATGGGGAATGATAGCTGCAGCAAATAAAGCAGAAAGAGAAAGTGCTGGTATGGCTCCAGTAGATGTTGTTACAGCTACTGATTGGGTGAAGGGTAATGCTAGTTCTACTGTTACTCTTATTGAATACAGTGATTTTCAATGTCCAGCATGCGGTGCTTACTTTCCACTTATAGAAGATTTCTATTCTAAGAATTCTACAAGTTTTAAATTCGTCTATAGACATTTCCCATTAACACAACATGCAAATGCGATTCCGGCTTCAAAAGCTTCTGAGGCAGCAGGCAGACAGGGTAAGTTCTGGGAAATGCATTCAAAAATATTTTCAAACCAAGACAGTTGGGCAACTTCTACTGATGCAAAAGCTGTGTTTGAAGGATATGCAAAAGATTTGGGTCTAGATATAGAAAAGTACAATGCTGATCTAGAACTTCCAGAAGTTATGACAAAGATAGATAGTGACCAGAAGAGTGGAATAAAAGCAGGTGTTAATAGTACTCCAACATTTTATTTGAATGGTAAAAAGGTTAGTCCACAAAATTATGATCAACTTAAAAAACTTATTGACGAAGCCACTTCAACTAATTCCTAAATGGACGATAATCGCCATAGTTATTTTGGCATTGATTGGTTTTGGTGATGCTACTTACATTACGGTAAAACATTTCCAAGGTATTATTCCTCCTTGTTCTATTGAAGGCTGTGAAGTCGTTCTTACAAGTTCATATTCTGAAATTTTCGGAATCCCTGTATCACTTTTTGGAATGGCATTTTACTTTACTGTTCTGCTTTCTCTATTTATCTATTTTGATTCTAAAAAAGAAATTTTCCTGAAAATTCCTCTAATAATATCTACTGTTGGATTTGTAGGATCTCTTTATTTCATTTCAATTATGGCATTTGTACTAAAAGCATTTTGTCAGTATTGTGCTATATCTGCTTTTTCTTCTATATCTATTTTTATTGTCTCTGTATATATTTTCTATAAAAATTATGCAAAAACAGAATAAAAATTATGGAGGTGATTATGAACTTCTAGATTCTGGAGAAGGGGAGAAACTAGAGAGATTTGGTTCTGTTATTTTGTCTCGACCTGATCCACAAGCTTTGTGGAGGAAAAATTTTGATGAAAAAGAATGGAAAAAAGCAGATGCAAACTTCTCTAGATCAGAAGCATCTGCAGAATGGACATATAAAAAAGAGAAGTTGGATAAATGGAGTATAGATTTCTCTGGATTAAAGTTTTGGATAAAACCAACTGCATTTAAACATACTGGAATTTTCCCTGAACAATATGCAAATTGGGATTGGATGAGAGATGTATTGAAGGATAAAAAAGATATTAGTGTTTTGAATCTGTTCGGGTATACCGGCGGAGCCTCTCTAGCTTGCGCTCAAGCGGGAGCGAAGGTTGTTCATGTTGATGGATCAAAATCAGCAATAGCCTGGGCTCGGGAAAATGCCGAACTCTCTGGTTTGGTAGATAAACCTATAAGATGGATTCTTGAAGATGCTAGAGTTTTTGTTGGAAGAGAAATAAAAAGAGGAAATAAATATGATGCAGTTATTATGGATCCGCCAGCTTTTGGACATGGAGCAAACAAAGAGGTTTGGAAGATTGAAGAAGATTTCCTACCTTTGGTTGAAGATTGTATAAAACTTTTAAAAGACAAACCGCTATTTTTTATAATAAATGGATATTCAGCAGGGTATTCTTCTATAGCGTATAGAAATGTACTCAAAGTGCTTATAGATAAATTTGGAGGAAGTATAGAGATTGGAGAATTAACTTTGGAAGAGACAAGTGGTAAGAGACTTTTGCCTTGTGGAATCTTTGCTAGGTGGAGGGGGTAGAGTAGAGGAAGCACTTGATTATTCTCTAATAATATGTTATAAATATTAAAGATTTGAAACGAAAAAAGACCAGAAGGAGGATATGTGATTGAAGAAAAGAATAAAAAACAACTCGTTATTCTTGCAAATAAATATATGCTTGGGATAACGAAGAGTTTGCACTCAAGATATCTGTGGTATTCGATTATTATTTTGCTTTCTCAAGCATTATCAGTCGTTTTATCGATAGTAATTGGCAAGGGTATCGATATTGTCGTCGGTACCTATAATGGTTTAACTATAAATTCATTGTTGTGGATTGTTTTTATCGTCACGATAATGAGAGCTTATATTAGCCAATACGATGCCTATTATCATATTAAATACATTGCATATGATATCGGTAGAGTAGTGTCTAGGTATGTCATTAAAAAATTATTTAATTTTTCACCAGGACAAATTAGCGCATCCAATTCGGGTTTTAAGATGGATACCTTGCAGAAAGGAGAAAATGCCATCAAAGAACTAATGGAATTGCACTCAGGAACTATAATTCCAATTGCTTTCCGAGTGTTGATCGGAGTATCACTACTCATCTATGTGAACTGGATTGTGGGTATAGCAATTTTAATTTTAGGAATCATTTTTTCTATCGTAAGTATCAAGATTAACAATCGATATACGAGCGAAGTGAGAAGGACGAGAAAATTAGAATCAAATGTAGAAACAAAGTTTTGGGAGGTGGTTAAAAACCTAAAACTTGTAATTTTGATGGCAAATCAAAAGAAAACACTTGCTGATCTAGAAGCCAAGCAAGATGTATCTGATACTGAGGGACGTAAAGTTTGGCTTTCCTATAATAAAAATGTAGGTCTGTCTAGAAATTTACCCTTTGAGCATATTGCAATTACACCAATATACTATTTGATATTTACTCTTGTAAAGAGTGGTGAAATTAGTGTAGGTGATATTGCAATAATTGTGTCTCAAGTCGGTTCCGTGTACTCATGCTTGAATAATCTTGGTGTAATACAACGCAGGATGATAAGGTATAGTATACAAATTGACCGTCTAAAAGACATGATCGAAAAAGATCCAGAGTGTGCAGATATTGAAAATCCTGTAACACTAGAGAATCCAAATGGGCTCATTGAGTTTAAAAATGTCTCGTTTGCATATGAAGTTAATAGACCACATGCGTTGAATAATGTTTCTTTTAAGATCAAGCCAGGAGAAACCGTTGCATTTGTTGGTACGTCAGGAAGTGGAAAGAGTACAATACTATCGCTTCTGATGAGATCGTATACCCCAAAACAGGGAGAAATATTCGTCGACGATGTGCCACTTGGTGATATTGAAATTAACTCCCTTCGAAGAAGAGTGGGTGTGGTTTCTCAAACTACATCATTGTGGGATGAAAGTGTTAGACACAACATTCTAGATGGTGTTGAGGGTGATGTTGGTGATGTGCGTTTAAAATCAATCATTGAATCTGCACGGGTCAATGAGTTCTTCGATAGGCTTGGAGAAAAAGGTCTAGATACTTTGATCGGTGAAAATGGCATCCAGTTATCTGGTGGTCAGTGTCAAAGAATCGCAATTGCTCGAGTTCTCGCAAGAGATCCCAAGATCATTATTCTTGATGAAGCGACAAGTGCTTTGGATTATCAGACAGAGTCTGAAGTTTTCGAGGCAATAAACAATGCTTTGAAGGGTCGTACCGGCATAATAGTTGCTCATAGATTGGGGACTGTTAAGAAAGCCGACAGAATCATTGTTCTGGAAAAAGGTTCAATCGTTGGAGAAGGTAGTTTTAAAGAACTATCTGAGAACAACGAACACTTCAAAAAACTTATTGGATCTGAAATCCGATAGTAGGTAAAACCTACACACAGCGAATCTGAAATACGATTCGCTTTTTTGTTTA
>CAZVQB010000026.1:0-7221 GCA_964629235.1 uncultured Candidatus Saccharibacteria bacterium
TTTATCCACGGTTTAGTACATTTGAAAGGATTCGATCATGGTAGTACAATGGAGAATATAGAGGCTCAATTCCGCAAAAAATTCCACATTTAGTTTGAGCCTATTGTTTTTATTTTTAGGCTCAATGTCACGATCAATTATAACTGGTATAGATATTGGAACACACCACATAAAAGTGGTTATTGCTGATGCAATAGAAAAAAATGATGCAAAAAGTGGACAGAACGGTCAACCCAAAATACTTGCTGTAGGTGTATCTGAAGCAAGAGGACTTAGACATGGTTATGTTTTAAATATTACTGATGTTGTTTCTAGTATAAAGCAAGCAGTTACAATGGCAGAAAAAAAGGCTAATGTAAAAGTTAAAAAAGCTTTTATTTCTATCGGAGGCATAGGACTTGGAAGTATAACTTCTACAAGTTCGATTATCATTTCTCGTGCCGATTCAGAGATAACAGCTTTGGATATAAAAAAGGTACAAGAGCAATGTGAAAAAGATATACCACCAGCATTATCTTTAAATAAAAAAATAATACACAGTATTCCTGTTCAATACAAAATAGATGGCAAACCAGTACTTGGCAAACCTGAAGGAATGCGTGGGAGTAAGTTTGAAATAAAAACACTTTATATAACATGCCTCGAACATCATTTAAATGACATGATCGAAGCTGTAGAAGAAGCTGGTATCAGTGTACAAGACGTCATGGCTTCACCTATTGCTGCTAGTCTAGTAACACTTACAAAATCTCAAAAGATCGCTGGTTGTGTATTGGCAAATATTGGAGCAGAAACTGTATCAATTGCAGTATTTGAAAACAATATTCCAGTATCACTTGAAGTCTTCCCAATCGGTTCTACAGATATTACGAATGACATTGCTTTAGGACTAAAGGTTCCACTAGAAGAAGCAGAGCAAATAAAGATCGGTGCTATAACTGGCGCTTCATATCCAAGGAAAAAGCTGGAAGAAATAATTTCAGCAAGACTTTCTGATATATTTGAATTGATAGAAGCACATCTAAAAAAGATTGGCAGAAATGGACTATTACCTGCGGGTATTATTCTTACAGGCGGAGGTTCAAGTCTTTCTGGTATAGAAGACATGGCAAAGCTTGCACTTAGACTACCATCAAGACTAGCGAGTCTGAATCTCGGTTTGGCTGATAAACAAGGAACTAGAGAATCTAGTTGGGCAGTTAGTTATGGTTTATGTATTTTGGGCCTTCACGCTGAAGAAGATTTGCCAATAGATTCTAGTACGCGTATTTTTGAAAATTCAAAGAAAACACTCATAGCTTGGCTGAAACAGTTTCTACCATAAAAATAGATAAAAACCTAGCATTTGCCTTATTTTAACCATTTGGTAAGATTGCATTATGCCGAACATCACCCCAGAAATTGAAGCTTTCGCCAGAATCAAAGTAATTGGTGTCGGAGGCTCAGGAAAAAATGCTGTAAACCACATGATCAACTCTAAGGTCAAAGGTGTGGATTTTATTTCTATAAATACTGACGCTCAAGACCTTCATCACTCTCTAGCAAAGAAAAGAATACATATAGGTAAGAATCTTACTCGTGGTCTAGGAACAGGTATGAATCCAGAGATGGGTCGTCGAGCTGTTGAAGAGACCAAAGAAGATGTACAAGAGGCTCTGAAAGGCGCTGATATGGTCTTTGTAGCGTGCGGACTAGGTGGAGGTACCGGAAGTGGAGCAAGTCCTGTTGTGGCACGTACAGCGAAAGAATTGGGTGCTTTGACTGTAGCAGTAGTTACAAAGCCTTTCTTTTTTGAAGGACAAGCAAGATCAAAGATTGCGGAAGCTGGACTCGAAGAACTTCGAAAAGAGGTTGATGCTATCATTGTTATTCCAAACGATAGACTACTTTCTACAATTGATAAAAACACAACAGTAAAGAATGCATTCTCAATTTGCGATGAGATATTGAGACAAGCTGTGGAAGGTATTTCTGATTTGATAACAACTCCTGGACTTATTAACATAGACTTTGCAGACATAAGAACAGTAATGGAAAGTGCTGGTTCTGCACTTATGGGTATTGGTTCTGCTATTGGCGACAATCGTGCTATAGAAGCTGCAAAAATGGCCATTAACTCTCCTCTTCTTGATGTATCAATAAATGGGGCAAAAGGTGTTCTCTTCTCAATTGCTGGAGGTGAAGACCTAACAATGTTTGAAATACAAGATGCTGCAAAAGTCATCACAGAATCTGTAGATCCAAATGCAAAAGTTATTTTTGGTACTGTAAGAGATGATAAATTAAAGAAAAATGAAGTTAGAGTTACAGTTATTGCTGCAGGTTTTCCAGAAGGGATGATAAGTAATGCCGAAGCTCAAGCAAGGAATTCTACAGGTTCTGGATTTACAGCACCAGAAGTAAAGCCTCGTGAGGAATCGCCTTCTATAAAAACAAGAATGTTTGGCTCAAGTCCAGCACCAGTACAACAGACACCCCAACCGAAAATTGTTGAAAAGGCTGAAGAAAAAAAGGATTTAAAAAATGAAATACAGAATGATGATGACGATTGGGGTGCAGTTCCAGCTTTCTTAAGAAGATCAAAGTTAAAATAAAAAAAACGAAACCGCATATAATGCGGTTTTTGTTTGATTTTTTGTTGAAGTTGTAAGCAACTACTTTTGCTTCTTTGCTTCAAGTTTTTTGAGCTTTCCATTCAACTCACGGATCTTTGCAATCCGTTGTTTGTTGAACTCACTGCGTTTGATGTTTGGATCCCTCGGTCTTCCGGTTTCGAGGGAGATCTTTTCACCCTCGATTTGTTTGATGATTTCACTTCTCTCACTTGCATGAGAGAAGGATTGGGATGCGGCAACTAGCAGAATAGCTATGAAGATTTTTTTACTCATTTTTCCTCCAATTTATTATTAACATTTTTATGTCGATTAGTCAATAGGTAGATATAAATCACTAAAGTATAATATATCTATATGATTTATGACTTAACAATTGTAGGTGGAGGTCCGGCGGGAGTTTCTGCTGGAGTTTATGCAGCAAGAAAAGAATTAAAAACTCTTTTTATTACAAAAGATTGGAATAGCCAGAGTACAGTATCAGAAGGTATAGAAAATTGGATTGGAACAATTAAGATTTCTGGTGCTGATTTTGCGAAGAGTCTTGAATCTCACTTGCGTGCTTATGCAAAAGATTCAGTTCAAATAAATGTTAGTGAATCAGTAGAGAAAGTAGAGAAATCTACAAACGGTTTTAAAATAACAACAAATAAAGGGACTTATGAATCAAAGACCGTTCTTATAACCGCAGGAAGTTTCAGAAAAAAGCTTGAAGCAAAAGGTGCTGATGTCTTTGAACATAAAGGACTCACCTACTGCGCTTCATGTGATGGACCGCTCTTTGCAGGACAGGATGTAGTTGTTATTGGTGGCGGAAATGCAGCATTTGAGAGTGCATCACAACTTCTTGCATATTGTAAAAGCGTTACACTTATAAATCGTTCTGAACAATTCAGAGCGGATCCCGTCACAATAGAAGCAGTTTCTAAGAATCCACACTTCAAAATAATTACAAATGCTATATCTAAAGAAGTAAAAGGAGATAAATTTGTAAATGCTTTTGTATATACTGATGCAAAAACAAATACAGATACGGAGTTAAAAGTATCAGGAATTTTTGTTGAAATTGGTTCAATACCTACAACATATTTTGTAAAAGATTTGGTTAAACTTACTCAATACAATCAAGTTATTGTTGATCCAAGAAATCAAAGGACTTCGGTTGAAGGTATATGGGCTGCTGGAGATTGTACAGATGGTCTATATCATCAAAACAATATTGCCGCTGGAGATGCAGTGAAGGCTTTGGAGGATATTTATTTATTTATCAAAGCAAAATAGTTACAAATAGCTTGAATTAATTGCTTCCGCAAATACTTCCCCACAAACCTATTTTCTTTTTCTTTGCCAGATTTTCTAATTTCTTGAATTCTTTTCTTCTTTCATAATCAAATTTATATTTGTATTCACGAGCATAACCATATTCCAATAGATATTGATTGATAAGTATCCCATCCTTTATATTTACATAAGCGAGTATTCTGCCATATTTGTCAGTATTATCCTGACTCGGATCTATACTTAGTAACACATACTTCCCCAATATTAATTCTTTAGTTTTATCTGAAGCTTGTTTACCGTAACATTGTATTCCTTTTCTCGGATCTACTGTTTCTGGAGTATCGATACCTAGCATTCTGACTGTAACTATTTCTTTATTTATTTTGACTTGAAATGTATCGCCGTCTAAAACTTTGAAAACTTTATAACTCACACTTGAATCAATTTTTATATTCTTCTTTTTATAGTTATTTGTTTTAGAAAAAAGTAAATATAATATACAAGATATAATGATTAGAAATATTACCACCAATTTTATATAAATTATTTTCATTTAGATAAAATATCACGGACAAATAAAATCCATATAAAAACAGAATAAAATAGAAATAAAAAAACAGCGCGAACGCTGTTTGTGTTGTGGAATTTAAATTCCATCAATTTGTTCTCAATATCCCCATCTTTATCAAGATCCAAATTGATATACCTGACCAATCAAAGCATCTTTCAAAGAAAGTTTTGCCTTGCCAATATAGTTCTTTGGAATTCCTATTAACTCTACCCTTTAACTCTTTTGCTTTTTCAAGAGTTGGAAAATCCCAATGATGATTATTGTGCCAACCTTCGCCCATAGTAAGAATTGCACAGATGAGACTATTCTTGCTTTCATCTCCCGTATCAAATTTCTGTGTGCCAATAATATGCATAGCAGAATTGATAAGAAAAGTACCATGCCAAAGCAGAAAAGTTGAAAAGAAGTAAGCACAAAGTGCGAAGACGAAGTTTGCCATAAACGATTGAAATCCTCCGATTGATAGTATTGCACCAATAAACGAAAATATTCCACCGAAAAGCACAATACCCATCCATTGGCGCTCCTCAATCCATCTTATACTCTTACGACTTGAAAGATGTGGTATCAATTTCCAATCTACATAGCGGTCTTCACCCTTCTTTACAACCCATAACCAATGACACCATTGTATGCCATTTTGTTTACAACTATGATGATCCTCTGGTTTATCAGAGTATTTGTGGTGATAAATATGTTCAGCTGCCCACTGACTGACACCTCTTTGTGCATCAGCTGAACATACAAATGCGATAATAGGTTCTATCCAAGAAAAAATTGGGTTTATCTTGAATGACCTGTGTGCAAAATATCTATGTCGCCATGCAGTTACAAACCACATTCCGACATAGTATCGTGTAAGAATCAAAGTAAATATTATCCAATTCCTTGATTGCAAAGGCGAATTGGATATTGCTTGGTTAAAAACCAAAGAAATAAACCAAACTACCCCGATCAATTGAACAAAAAAGAATACGTGTGTATTCGGTGATGCCCAGTCGACCCTGGATAGTGCCAACCTTGTTTTTGCATTCATAAATTTCAAATCCTTTTGAATTCTATCATATTTATTTTACGTAAATAAAAAAACTCGAACATTCAGTCCGAGTTTTTGTTTGGAAGAATTATGTATTTACGCATACCACTTCCTTCTTTGATTGTCTTTTTTTACGGTCTGTTTTATAAACACCGTATTTCCTTTTTCTGACGCCCATCAATACACCAAGCCGTTGCAAGGCTTCTTCCTGAATTTGCCTGATTCTTTCTCTAGTCAAACACATTTCACGGCCGATTTCTTCAAGGGTCATTACTTGAAATCCGTTCAAGCCGAAACGTCGCTCTATGATTTGTCGATCACGATGACTGAGCTTTTTAACCAATGAAGCAGCATTCTCCACATCGTCTATCTTACGTTGATATTCATCGGGCCTTACCACATTTTTATCTTCGATAACATCCGAAAGTGGCGCACCATCATTACAAACCCGATAATCAAGCGATAGAAAACTTTGGGTATTTTTTATCAAACTTTCTACTGTATCTGGATCTAAATCAGAACGCTCAGCAACTTCATCGAGTGTCGGGTCCCTTCCTAATTCAACAGTCAACTCTTCAATGGTTTTTTTAATTTTTCTTGTATTTTGACCTCGAAGCACCGGAATCGCAATCGTCGTATAATTTTTTGCTAACTCCAAACTAATCCTTTGCCTTATCCAATAACCAGCATAAGTTGAAAATTTAGCCTTTTTAGGGTTATACCTATCAATCGCTTTCATGAGACCACTATTACCAGCAGATATTAAATCCGAAAAACTGACAATCCCACAAATAGGATATTTAGATGCGATTTTAACAACTAATCGCAGATTTGCTTTCAACATATGTTCGAAAGCTGCCCTGTCACCACAACGGATCCTTTCTGATAGTGCCTTTTCTTCTTCTATACTGATGAGAGGCTCCTGTAGTGCATACTGCATATACCATCTTACAGATGGATCACCAAACCTATCGTCATTTTCGTTACTTCTAGTCCTGATTTCATTTGATCTCATATCTCCTCCTTTTTAAGAGATTAACTATCCACAAAAATCTTACAGCAATATATGAACTGGGTCAAATTTTTTACTATTTGATATACTCCCCAACCTCTTTATATATTCTATCCGCCATAATTGCATAACCTGTATCATTTGGATGTATAGCATCAGACATGTATTTATCATTACCCAAAAGTCCCGATAGAACATTTCTGATATAAGGAACATGCATCTCCTTCGATAAAGCTTTGAATCTTGATTCAAAATGATCATTCAGAAGGCCTCCTCTGATACCAAGCATCACAACGAATATCCCTTCACTTTGTAATCGAAATATCATTTCTTTAAGATTTCGAAATGTCTGTTCTTCTGGAACTTTTTTTAAATAATCATTACCACCAAGCAATAGAATGACTGTACCTGGTTCAAAAGAAATTGCTTCGTTTATTCTAGTTAATCCATCTGCAGTGGTATTTCCAGAAACTCCAAGATTTCTTATAGGTTTGTTTACCTTAATAGAAAGAAGAGACACAAAATCATAACCTTTTGTAGCACCCACGCCTTGCACCAAACTATCACCAAAAGCAATTATTGTAGGATTTTTAGGTGGATAATTTCGATATGCTGGAGTCTTGTTAAAATAAATTAAAAGACCAAAAACAAGGATAACTCCAGCAATAATAGTGACGTAAGTTTTATTCATTTTTATATTATATCAATA
>CAZVQB010000027.1:0-7008 GCA_964629235.1 uncultured Candidatus Saccharibacteria bacterium
GGAGTCAGATGTTAAAGAGCGAAATATTTTTAAAGAAAAAAATAATATTGGATTCTTTTGGTAAGAATAATATCAAAATAATTGATATTAAATAATTATTTGTTTACACCTATGTCAATACTAGCCTCCCCTCTATTGTAGATATTGTCATAGACAATAACTTTAACAATATTTTTCAGTTCAATACCTTCTATGTCTTGTGGAACAAATGATAATGATTTTGGATTTTGTTCATTTGAATAAATGTATTTACCGTTTACATAGAGTTCAGATTTTTTAATTGGGAACTTGCTCTCGATATTTACATTGATATTTATCCTAGTTGTTTTATCAAATAATGCTTCTTGAGAGGGGATAGACAGGGTAACCTTTGGAGATGATTCTGGTGTGTGAACATCATCGTTCTCTGTTGTGACAGAAATACTAGCATTTTCAATAAATGAGGGATTTGAAAGCTTCCAAACATCAAACCAATTTCTCACACCATATTCCCAGTTTTCATACTGAGAATCCCTTTCTGGATTTTCTGGAACCTTACCTGTGGGATCAGTTTTGTCCACCCAATGCAATATATCATGAACACTTGGGAAGACTATTTCTTGCGTAGTTTCTTTTGGAGTAAATTCTGTAGCTAGTTTTCCAGATACCGTATCTCTTTTAAATGAAACTCCACCTTTCCATATACCTCTCAATACCGGCTTGGCATCTTCAGGAGTAGGTTCTGGTTTCTTGAAAGTTTCCTTAGGGAATTCATCATTAATCTCAGTCATAAAAGCTGCCCATACTGGTGTAATGATAAGTCCGGCAACCTTTTTATCCATAGCAGAGTTATCATTTTTACCTGCCCATGCACCAACAGCAATATTTGGAGTATATCCTTGAATCCATACGTCTCTATAATCATTAGTTGTACCGGTTTTTGTGGCGATTTGTCTGTGCAGGTTTTCTACAGCAGTAGTCATTGTACTTAATCTTACTGAAGGAGAAGGGTCAGATAGTATATCGTTAATTTGTCGGGCGATCTGAGAAGGAATTGCTTGAGTTTGGTTGTAGCTAGCCTCTTCTAGTATATTTCCTTTACTATCCTCAACTTTTAATATTGATCTATATGGATTTCTTAATCCATCATTTGCAAATACACTATAAGCACTGGTCAATTCCAATAGAGAAACCTCACCACCTCCAAGCACCAAGGTTAATCCATATCTATCTGGATCCTTCAGACTAGTTATTCCCATAGCTTCAGCTGTCCTTATAGAATCATTTATACCAGCTAGGTACAAAGCTTTAACTGCTGGAACGTTTCTTGAATGTGCCAGAGCAGTTCTTATGTTTTGAGGTCCTTCATATGCCAAATCGTAGTTATTTGGTGAATAACATACTTTTATATTATCACTAGGTCTTTTTGGTTTTCCTTCTGGCGTACATTGAGATGAAAATTCTGTCTTTACATCAAAAAGTACTGTATCAGGAGTATATCCTTTCATGAAAGCGGTAGCATAGACGAAAGGCTTGAATGTAGAACCTGGTTGTCTGTACGCAGTAGCTATATTGAAATTCCCATAGCCTTTTTCAAAATAATTTCTTGAACCAACCATCATAAGTATGTCACCAGTCTTTGGATCTATAGCAACCATAGCCGTATTGCTTGCATTGAATGATTTTTCAAGGTTTGGAGCAAAATTTGAAATTATCTTCTCGGCTTTTTCTTGTATTTTAAAATTTAAAGTAGTTGTAACTTTAAGACCTCCTTCTTCAACCATACTCTCGCCATACTTGCTTACTAGATAATCCTTAACGTAAAGAGCGAAGTGAGGAGCCCTTATTCCAGTCGTATTTTTTTCTAAGAAAGTTACATTTTCCTTTACTGCTGAATCATATTCATCTTTTTTAATAAAACCATTATTTAACATTTGCTGAAGTACTAGATTCTTTCTAGCATCCAACCTCTCTTTGTTTTTGCCATAAGGAGAATAGAAGGTAGGGGCTTGGGGGATAGCGGCAATATAAGCAGCTTCAGCTAGGGTTACGTCTTTTGCAGATTTACCAAAAAATGTTTTACTAGCTTCTTCAACTCCATAAATACTTCCTCCATATGGATTTTCATTCAAATAAGTATTCAAAATTTGATCTTTTGATAAAACCTTTTCAAGCTTTATAGCCAAAATCCACTCCTTAAGCTTTCTGGTTATAGTTCTATCTTGAGTTAGAATTGAATTTTTAATAACTTGCTGAGTAATAGTAGAACCACCCTGCGTTGTCCCAGAGCCTGGAGTTAGATTTGCCAATACCGCTCTTATAATAGAAGAAGGTTTAATCCCTTTATGACTATAAAATTCCGCATCCTCGATTGCGATAGTTGCGTTTTTGATTTTTTGAGAAATATTTTCATATTCAACCAAAGTTCTTTTTGCATCATTATGAACATCATAAAGAAGTATTTCTCCTGTACGATCATATATTTTGGTTGATTGTGCGACTTTTCTTTCCTCAAAAACACTCAAATCTGGGATTTTTAGACTAGAAAACCATATAATTAGTAATCCAGCTCCAACTAAGCCAAAAGACATCATCAATACAACCAGAGACTTAATAATCTTCCATCTAAGAGTTTTAAAGAAGCTCCTTCTTTGCGACATTTAGAAATATTATCATAAATATGATACATTACATAGTAATAATCTTTTTAAACAAATAAACAAATGTTTAATTTTAATAAAAAAGTAGAAGTAAATACTGATTCAAAAGAAATTGAAAAGGTTCTATCAAGAGGGGTAGAGTCTATTTTTCCAAATAAAGACTTCCTAATTAGTAAAATGATAAAGGGAGAAAGACTAACTTTCTATCTTGGAGTTGATCCAACCGGTAAAACTTTACATTTAGGTCATGCAATTCCTCTAAAAAAGCTTGGACAATTACAAAAACTTGGTCATCAGATAATTTTCTTAATCGGAGATTTTACAGCAATGATCGGTGATCCTACAGACAAGAGTGCAACAAGGAAGAAACTTACAAGAGAAGAAGTTTTAGAAAATTGCAAACAATACCAAAAGCAAGCTTCAAAGTTTATTTCTTTCTCAGGGGTAAATAAAGCAATGTTGAAGTTCAATTCAAATTGGCTAGGAAAAATGAACTTTGGAGATGTTCTAGAACTTGCATCAAAGATGACTGTTGATCAAATGTTAAAGAGAGATATGTTCGCAAGAAGAATAGAAGAGAATAAACCGATCTACATCCATGAATTCATGTATCCTCTTATGCAAGGTTATGACTCTGTCGCTATGGATGTTGATGGGGAAGTTGGAGGAAATGATCAAACATTCAATATGCTTGCTGGTAGAGATTTATTAAAGACAATTAAAAATAAAGAAAAATTTGTCATTGCGACAAAACTTCTTACAGACTCAGAAGGTAAAAAAATGGGGAAGACAGAAGGTAACATGGTTAGCTTAGATCAGAGTGCTGATGAAGTATTTGGAAAAGTTATGAGTTGGAATGATAACCTTATAATTCCAGGATTTGAAATCATTACAGATATATCAATAGAAGAGATATCATCAATAAAGCAAAAGCTTGATTCAGGCACAAACCCGAAAGAAATAAAGATTCGTCTTGCAAAGGAAGTTGTTAGTATGATTCATGATGTAGAATCCGCTGAAAGAGCAAATGAAAACTTCGAGAAAGCCTTTTCAAAAGGTGGGGTTCCTGATGATATTCAAACAATAAAAGTTTCAAACGGTTCCATTTTAAGAGATATTTTGGTCAAAGAGGAGGTGGTTAGTTCGAATTCAGATTGGAAAAGATTGATTGATGGTAAGGCTATTTCTCATGCTGATACGGGGGAAGTTATAAATGATGCTTTTATCAAAATAGAAAAGAATTTGGTATTAAGAGTTGGTAAGAAAAGATTTGTAAAGATAGAGATTCAATAAAACAAAAAAGATAGGGTGACCTATCTTTTTTGTTTATATTATTCTTCCCATCGATCCCCAAAAGGATTCACTTCATCGTCATCAGGAATACCATCATCATCCATTTCTTCATCATCAGCTAGTATATCTCCTGGAACCAAATCTGGATCAAGAACTTTTTCTTCATCATCTAAAATAATTTCTTTTGTCTCTTCACTTTTCTCAACATTCTTTTTTGATTTTGGCATATTAAATCTTTTTACTTTAATAACTTTTATAGGATTTCATATTTGTAACAAAACTGATTAAAATTTGCAAACTATTTCATCTGGGGAAAACTCTTTCCTTCGTGCGCTTGGCAGGTAAGCGCAACTGCAATTGCATCGTATTCATCATCAAGAGCTTTTTTTGCTTTTATTTTTAACAATAAAGGAATCATTTTTATGATTTGTGTTTTATCACTACCACCATGACCAGTTATCGCTACTTTTATTTGAGGTGGACTGTATTCAAATATAGGAATATTTTTAAGACTTGCTTCGTAAGATATAACTCCACGCGCTTCTGCTACTTTCATGGCTGTCTTTTGATTCTTTGTTATAAAGAGCGACTCTATTGCCATCATATCAGGAGAATAATCAAATATAATTTTGTTTATTCTTTTACCTACATCTCTTAATCTCAAATGAAAATCTTCTTTTGGGTTTGTACTAAAACATTCAGAATGTAATAGAATATTATCTTCAATAACAGCAATTCCAATTCTGTCATAACCTGGATCTATTCCTAATATTTTCATTTATATTACTCGGCGTTAGTATAAACATCCTGCACCTCATCGTTTTCTTCTAGCGCTTCAACCAATGCTTGTAGTTTCTCTATATCAGCATCCTCAAGTGGGGTAGTCATGTTAGGAACCAGACCATCTGGACCTTTTGTAAATGCCCAAGATGCACTTCCAGGAGCTGCTAGAGCACATTCATGTTTTGCGAGTATTGCTTTTACTTCTTGAGCAGCTTTATTTCTATTATCAGTTAGACCTTCAATGATAATTGCGACACCACCTGGCCCATAAGCCTCGTATGTTACATTCTCCATTGCTGCAGTATTGTCTGTCGTAGCTTTCTTAATAGCTCTTTCAATAGTATCGTTTGGCATATTTTCCTTTTTTGCTTTTTCAATAGCCAAAGCCAATCCAGGGGATTTCATATTGCCACCTGCTTTTTTTGCTTCTACTGATATAAAGCGCACAAGCTTACCAAAGATTTTACTCTTTTGTCCGTCATTCTTTGCTTTTTGATGTTTAATTTTTGAAAATTTATTATGTCCAGCCATATTTCAATAATATCACTCGTTTCTTTTACGTCAATTGAAATTGCTATATTTGCTAGGCCAGATAGAAATATGTATAGTTATAAATAGAAAGGTATTTATGAATCAAAATGTTAGCGTTAAAACTTGCCTCGAGTTTGTCAGAAGACACTTTACGTCCGAAGTGTTACGAAATATGACAAAAAAATTAAGTGGCTGTGAAGTGATAACTCTTGCTGAATTTACAACAATGCTAAATCAAGAAAAGGTTGCGTGCGAAGTACCACAACCCTCTCCAACTGTCGTTCGTTTTACTTCTCAT
Source organism: uncultured Candidatus Saccharibacteria bacterium (assembly GCA_964629235.1). Taxonomy (GTDB): domain Bacteria; phylum Patescibacteriota; class Minisyncoccia; order Phycocordibacterales; family PALSA-1337; genus CAIOGI01. The sequence continues at coordinate 5,545 of CAZVQB010000027.1, forward strand.
AATGCGGATGATAGTCTTACTCCAAAAATGGAAAAAATACTTTTAGAACTCAGAGGTTCTTAAGTCAAACAAACTCCCGAAAGGGAGTTTTATATTAATTTCTTCGCACTACCTTTTATCTTCAGATGCCCATAAGCTTTGTCAGTAACGATTCTTCCTCTAGGTGTTCTTTCTAGAAGTCCTAATTGTATTAGATATGGTTCGTAAACTTCTTCGATAGTCGCTTGCTCTTCTGATAAGGCAGCGGCAATAGTGTTTAAGCCGACTGGGCCTCCACCGAATTTATCAATCATCACTTTTAATATATCTCTATCTGCGCTATTTAATCCCAGATCATCAACACCAAGCATTTTCAAAGCTTTCTCTACTATTTCTTTTGTGAGCGGACTTTTTTCTATTTGCGCATAGTCTCTGCATCTTTTTATAAAATAATTCGCGGTTCTCGGAGTAAATCTACTTCTCTGTGCAATAGCTGAAATTGCATCATCATGAACGTTAATATTAAGTATCTTAGCTGAGCGTTTGATAATCTCACCAATCTCTTTTTCTGTATAGAATTCAAGCTTAAAAACTCCTCCAGAAAATCTAGAACGAAGTGGTGAAGATATCATAGCGATTCTTGTAGTTGCTGCTATTAGGGTAAAAGAGGGAAGCTCTAGTTGTATTGTCCTTGCCGAAGGACCTTTTCCGATAATAATATCCAAAACACCAGATTCCATTGCTGGATATAAAACTTCTTCAATGGCTTTGTTTAATCTATGTATCTCATCAATAAAAAGAATATCTCCATGTGAAAGGTTTGTAAGTATAGAAGCCAAATCACCAACTTTTAGTATTGCTGGACCAGAAGTTACCTTCATTTGTGTGCCAGTTTCTTTTGCGATCAAATGAGCAAGAGTAGTTTTTCCAAGTCCTGGCGGGCCATAGAATAAAATATGTTCCGGAGGGTGTTTTCTCTCTGCTGCGGCTGTTAAAAGTATATGCAAATTGTCTTTTATTGATTGTTGCCCTATATAATCTTGCCAATGCGAAGGCCTCAGGGTTTGATCTAAGTAACCCGCGTCCTGTTTATCATCTCTGTTCTTCTCAGTATTATTACTTGACATATTAAATAAAGTATGCTAGGCTTCTAGGGTCAGCATATTTACATTATAGCATTCATATCGGGTTCATAATTCTCTAAACAATATGTCTTGTTTACGCAAGGCATCTGATTTATTATCGAGGACATCCTGGTTATACACCTTGTGTGTATTTACTGGGGTTATCCTTGGGAATATATTTAACTTTTGGTGATCGCATTGAAAGTATTGTTTAGAGAATTACGCATCCGATTTTTTTATTCTCTTTTTCGAATAATCTGATACTAATATTACTCTTCTTTTTTACAATTTCAATTGACAGTCGTTTTATTCTACTTCTTAAATCAGTCTTCGATAGAAATTACTCTCTCAAGTTCATCTA
>CAZVQB010000028.1:0-6391 GCA_964629235.1 uncultured Candidatus Saccharibacteria bacterium
GATTCTCTTTTGAAAAAGAAGCCAGATGCATCTTTTTTTAAAATGGATACAGAGAATTTTAATACTTCACAATTACAAGAGTATATAGGTGGCATGGGTCTTTTTTCTAATAAATATATAGTTTTTCTTGATAGATTGAGTGAAAAGAAAGATATTAAGGATGAATTTTTGGATAAAATAAAAGAGATTAGTGAATCAGAAAATATCTTCATAGTTCTAGAAGGTAAGTTAGATAAAGCAACCGCTACGAAAATAGAAAAGAAATCAGAGAAATTTTTAAGTTTCGTTTTGGAAGAAGTTGTTGCTAAGCCGGTATACAATGCTTTTGCTCTAGCTGACGCTTTTGCAAAGAGAGATAAAAAGCAGGCTTGGCTCTTGTATAGGAAATCTATAGATGCAGGTGAAGCGCCAGAGGCTTTGCATGGAATGATATTTTGGAAAGTTAAATCAATGCTACTTGCTGGATTTGGTGGAGGATGGAAACAGGATGAACTACTAAAGACAGCTGAAGATTTAGTAATCCTTTACCATGATGCAAGAAGAGGGAAGCATGAATTAGAGACGGGGCTGGAAGCTTATCTTTTGGGGATATAGTTGGAATCGAATAACGACCCACACCATGCAAGGGAGATGCTTACAATAACTGTGCGGCTAGTTGGAATCGAATAACGACCCACACCATGCAAGGGAGATGCTTACAATAACTGTGCGGCTAGTTGGAATCGAACCAACGACCCACTCCTTAAAAGGGAGATGCTCTACCAACTGAGCTATAGCCGCATATATTTAAATTCTAAACAAAACTCGTATTTGGCTATAATGTTCTGGGCTTACCAAAACAGCTATAGCCGCATATTTTCACACGAGGGAAACTATATCATATTTTATTTAAAGTGGAAGGTCTAGTGCAAAAAACCCTGCTCCTGTAAATAAAAGACTAAGTGCAATTACAAAAAGTATTAAATAGTAATTTACTCCATCTGTAAGGAAAGCTCTTTCTTTTATTTTCTTAAACAATCTATAACCAAGTATTATACAAGCGAATAATGCAGCTAATTGTGTTACAAAACCAATAAAAAGTAGTATTCCAACAATTCCTTCTAAAATAGATTTTGTTCTATCTATCTTAAACTTACTGTATGCCCACAAAATAAATACCAAACCTAGTGTTATACGAAGTAAAAGTGGTACGACATGATCAAATGATAGTAATGTTGGAAAAATTGAGAACATATTGATATTTGATTAATTTAATATAAAGTAGTTATATGTTAACACAAATACATCTCGTTCTCCATAATATCCGTAGCACCCACAATGTTGGGGCTATATTTCGCACTGCTGATGCAACTGGAGTGAAAAAAATTTACATTTCTGGTATAACACCTGCTCCTATAGATCGTTTCGGTAGAGCTAGACCAGATATTTCAAAAGCATCTTTGGGAGCAGAGAAGACTGTTGAGTGGGAAAGTGTTGCTGGTATCAAAGAACTTATTAAAAATCTAAAAAAAGAGAAATTCCAAATAATTGCAGTTGAACAAGATAAAAAGTCTATCGATTATAAAGATTTAAAAAAGAATGAAAAAGTTCTTTTGATCGTAGGGAATGAAGTGGATGGGGTAGATAAAGAAGTTTTGAATCTGTGTGACGATATAGTAGAGATACCAATGCTTGGTAAAAAAGAATCTTTGAACGTATCTGTTGCCACTGGAGTGGTGCTCTACTCTTTGATCTGATGTTTGTCACAAAGATGTGTCCCTCTTCCACCAACCACTATTCTAACTATAGTTCCACCACATCCTTTCTTTAGACAGGGTAGCTTGTTCCTTCTATAAGCCATATGCTTCTCCTGGAATTTTCCTCTTTCTCCGTCTATATTTCTATAATCTGACATAGAGTCACCGCCAAAATCTATACCCATAGATAATGTTTTTTGTATTGCTTTATAGAGTTCCTTTAATTTTGCTTCTGGAATTTTATTTACAATACTTTCTGGGTGTATCCCGACTCTCCATAGACTCTCATCACTATAAATATTACCAATACCTGCGATTATGGTTTGATCTAATAAAACTATTTTTACTTTTCCATTTGGCTTCTTGTATATTTGTTCTTTGAAAACTCTGAAAGTAAAATCTTTTTCAAGTGGCTCTGGTCCAATACCTTTTAGATGAACGGTTTCGTGCATGGTATCGCTTGGGAGTAGGGTAACCTTCGCAAACTTCCTTGTATCACAAAGTTCCATAGTTTTTCCATTTGAAAGATAAAAGATTAAACGAATGTATTGATTGAAAGGATCCTTTCTGTTGTAATTGCCATACATGACATGTCCTGTCATTTTCATATGTATCAAAATTGTGTGACCATTCGATAGGTGAATAAGTATATTCTTTGCTCTGCGCGTAACACCAGTAATCTTTGAATTCTTTATTGTTTTCTTGAAATATTTAAAATATTCAGGGTCTTTTATTGAATCTTTGCCATGATAATAGGGACTATTGTACTCAGTCCATACATCAGTAATAACCAAACCGGTTGTTACGCGGCTTAGTCCTGAAACTGTAGTTTGTACTTCTGGCAATTCTGGCATACAATTCTTATATTACACTTTTACAAAATGAAACACTATAAGTTTAGTCTCATAGCTTTTTTAGCAATCGTTGTCCTTGGTACACCTTGGCTCGTATCAAATTACCCCAAAAGTGCAGATTTTGTTGATAATGTATTCAGTTATGTTGGTAACAATTATACAGCTGTTTTTTTTCAAGAAGTTGTAACTATTGCTGGTCTTAAGAAAAAGTATAATGATGTATCTAATAATAGACTGATTTCAAAGCCTAAAATAAAGATAATGATAGTTCCTGGTCACGAACCTGATTTTGGCGGTGCAGAATATCGTGATTTAAAAGAAAGAGATATGGCAGTAGATTTGGCAAACGATCTAGCATTTTTTCTTAGAAATAATTCACATTATGAAGTTGTAATTGCTAGAGATAAAGATAAATGGAATAACGATCTAGATAAATATTTTAAGGATAATTGGAACGAAATTGCTGATTTTGTAGAAAAGAGCAAAGGGGATATGGTGCAACAGATAAATTCTGGAAGTGTAAAAAGAAAATCAGATGGAATTATTCATAATAAAGCTCCAAAAAATGTTGCACTGAGGCTGTTTGGAATAAATAAATGGAATAATGAAAATAAAGTAGATATTGCTATTCATATTCATTTCAATGATTATCCAAGATCAAATGCAAATAGTCCTGGAGAATATTCAGGTTTTGCTATCTATGTTCCAGAGAGACAATATTCAAATAGTACAACCACTATAGCTATAGCTAATAGTCTTTTTAAAAGATTATCAAAGTACAATGCGGTAAGTAATCTTCCAAAAGAAGATGATGGAGTTATAGAAGAACAGGAACTTATCGCTATTGGCTCAAACAATACCCTTGATGCACCGAGTATGCTTATTGAATATGGTTATATATACGAACCTCAATTTGCGGATCCTATTGTAAGAGAAACAACTATTAGAGATTTGGCTTTCCAGACTTATCTAGGTATACAAGATTTCTTTGGTAGCGGAAATGATGTTACTTTGGCATACGATACTCTAATGCTTCCTTTTTCTTGGAAAAAAGATCTAGATAAAAATAGTGATAGTAAAAAAGATATTTTGGCTTTACAAACTGCACTACTTCTTGAAGGTGTATATCCACCAGCTGATAGAACAAAAAATGATTGCCCTAGATCAGGAAGATTAGGTCCTTGTACTTTGAATTCTCTAAATAAATTTCAAAATAAATACGGAATAAAAAATGAAGTTGATAGGGTGGGGGACAAAACAAAAGAAGTTTTGAATCAACTATATTCTGTTAAAGTGGGATTGTAATTATCTACCTAGTATTTTTAGAGCTTCTTTTACTTTATCACTTGTCTTTGTTATTTCCTTACTTACTTCTTTTAGAGCATCTCTAGCCTCATTCTGACTATAACCAAGTGCTTTCAGGGCTTCGAGTGCATCTGCATCTCCACGCATAGAGATCTTCGATTCTACTGAATGTGAAATCTTTTCTACTTTATCCTTTAATTCCATTACTATTTTTTCTGCTACCTTTTTACCTATACCCGATATTTTTATCAAATGAGAAGTATCACCAGTCTGCACAGCAGTCTCTAGGGTATTTACTGATGCAAGATTTAATATTCCTAAAGCAGTCTTTGGACCGATTCCAGATATTGTTATAAGTAATTCAAAAAAGTTGAGTTCTTTTAGACTAGTGAATCCATAAAGATCCAAAGCATTCTCTCTAACCGCAAGATATGTCCATAGGGTAGTGCTCTCATTTTCTTTTCCAAACTTAGACATTATATCGACTGTGGTGAATATTTTGTATCCAACACCATTTACGTCCAATACTATGTATTTTGGGTCTATATGAGCAATTGAGCCAGTTAATCGAGATATCATGACTCTATACTAGCTTAATCCTTGTATTTTTTAAAGGTATATGTTAGTTTTGTTGTACAAACATATATGGCAATTACTTCATCAGCAAAGAAAGCTCTAAGGGCTGGAGAGAATAAAAGAGTCTTTAATCTAAGAACAAAGGCTGCTATCGACACACCTTTAAAGCAATTTAGAAAATTAGTAACAGAAAAGAAGGCAAAGGAAGCAAAGGTTTTGGTTCCTGCGCTTTATAAAGCATTGGACAAAGCAGCAAAGAGAAACTATATCAAAAAGAATACAGCTTCAAGATATAAGTCACGAATAATGTCTTCTTTGAAGAAGATCAGTTAATAAAAAAGCCGAGCAAGTCTCGGTTTTTTTATTGTTAAATATTCAACAACAACTCAAAATGTTTGATAATATTTTATAGTTTCTTTCAATCCATCTTCCAATGAAACTTCTGCTTTCCATTTAAGCACACGCTCAGCTTTTGAAACATCTGCCAAAGAGTAAATAATATCTCCAGGCCTACAAGGTTTATATACAATCTTTGAGTTTGAATTTGTTAATTGCAGTATGGTCTCTGCAAGTCTATTTATAGAAGTTTCTATTCCGCTTCCAATGTTAAATACTTCAAAAAAAGTATTGTCATATTCCATCGCTTTTACGTTTGCCAGTGCTATGTCATCCACAAAAACAAAATCTCGAACTTGATTACCATCACCAAATATAACCAAATCGGTACCGTTTATGGCATTTGTTATAAAACTGGTAATTACACCTGCATATTGTGGTGATTGACCGGGTCCATATATATTAAAATAACGTAAAGCAATATGTGGAACAGGGGAGTTTTTTAAAATGTTTTCACCGTCTATTTTATTTTGCGCATAAGGAGATTTCGGATTAACGAGAGATTTTTCATTAACAGCACTAGTTGTATCACCATACACAGCAGCACTACTTGAAAATACAATTTTAGATTTAGTATCTTCAGCGATTTTAGTCACCGACCGTGTTCCTTCAACATTAATCTTATAATATTCATTAGGTTTAGAAATACTTTCAGGAACAGATATTTTTGCTGCGCAATGAAATATGCCATCTATTCCAATAGCCGCTTTTTCTAATGATTCGATATTTAGGATATCGAAACCAGATTTTATGTCATACGATACTCCGCTAGTCTTTTGTACAATTCTACTCCCTATAAATCCTTCTCCTCCAGTTATAAGATACTTTGACATAATAATTTTAAAATCACTTATACTAGCTTCCTAATGTGCCCCTGGTAGGAATCGAACCTACATTACAACTTCCGCAAAGTTGTGTCCTATCCATTGAACGACAAGGGCATTAACCTACGAAAACAGACTAGCATATTTTTATTAGAATCCCAATCTTTCGAGTATATAGTGTGAAATCGGTTCTGTATGTTCTTGTTCGGCAATATAGTTCAATAGAATATCTCTAACTTTTTCAGGATCTACTTCGTCTATATAAACAATAATAAAAGGTACAAAAAGTTTGTGAGATTTTATTATTATTTTTGAAGGTGATCTATGTGCGTCAATCCAAAATGAATCAAGAGTTAGAAAAGGGTATAGGACACCATTTATCACAATACCTCTATCGTTTATCTCACAATATACTGTATCTGGTTTTTTTGATGAATGTACAACTAGAGCAAAAGCACCAACTAAAATAAATATTCCAAAGATTATATTGTTTAAAATAAAAGCTAGAGCAGCGGCAGTTATCGTTATGATACCAACTGCCCAATACCAGTCATTATTTTTTTCTATATGAACGTGTTCAAAAGAATTCCATGAGATGAGTGGTTTCATGGGCATATTATAACATAGGGTAAAATAATATTTTTATTATCCAAACTTTACTCGAATGTCATTTAGACATTCTCGTAAATCATTGCGGTGT
>CAZVQB010000029.1:0-5748 GCA_964629235.1 uncultured Candidatus Saccharibacteria bacterium
ATGCTATGGATAGAGCAGTCGTAAAATCAAATATTGCATCAACAAGTCCAAATAAATTACGTCCTTGGTTACAAGATTTTAGTATAGGTAAAGTTGACTATACACCTGACATGGTTCGCGCACAGATACAAGCAACTTACGATTCAGGTCTAAATAGTTGGATGTTGTGGAATGCATCAAACAACTACACCAAATCTGCACTAGAGAATGCAAGTTCAACTAGTTATTGACATAATATACTATTTTTGTTAGTTTGATTGTGGCTCAGGGTCTTTGTATATCATTTTTCTTCTCGTACCTCCACGAGGAGAATATGAATGATTATATGGGATCCTGGGCCATACCACACAACACTAGTTCGTGTGGTTTTTTTATTTAAGATTTTCCACACTTGCTTAATTTTGTATAATAGTTTATTATTTTTATCCGGACATGCCTATAAATTCTTTCGATGGAGGTCGAGGGAAATGGCATTACTAAAAATGGAATAATGGAGGTCGCGTGTCATCAATAGTAGAACAAATCCTTGGCAGAAAACCAGGAACTCTCGTTCAACCTAAAAAGCGAGAGCCCCATACTCCAAGGACTTCGAATGTTTCAGGGTTTGGTGGTAAGTCACAACCCCCGATTGTTATCGAGTCTAACCTCAGCCCGTCTGAAGCTATGCGTCAGGTACTTGAAAGAACATTTGGTGCGGTTGGAGATTAACTCCTACCCACACGCCAAACCCACCAGCGTTCGCGCTGGTGGGTTTTCCTTTTGTACTAAAACTCTGTGGATTCTTATTTGCTTTAATATAAGTTATAATTATACAAATGAAAAAAATACTTTTTAAAAAAGGTTTTACCTTTATAGAGCTACTAGTTGTGGTTGCGATTATAGCGATTCTTACTGCGATAGTTACAACAAATTTTGCTACATCAAAGTCAAAAACAAGAGATGCAAAGAGAGTTTCTGATATTGCACAGATTCAATTGGCTTTAGAAATGGTTTTTGATAAATGCAATGCATACCCGCAAGGCATAACTCTTACATCAACAATTCCTCTTGATTCAACAACAGGTACTTTTTGTAGGAAACTAGGATCAAGTAGTAACTATACTTTAGGTGATTTTATCTCTGTTATACCAAAGGAGAGTGCAACTCAGCTATATACGTATGCGAAGAATTCTACAGTTCCATATGTAGACTATGTACTTAGAGCAAAATTAGAGAATGATAGTACGGTTCTTGTTGATGATGTCGATGGTACAGTGCTAGGTACTGATTGCTCTGATACTGCAAATGGATACTATTATTGTGTTCAACCAAAATAGATGCCAAGTATTTTTTTAATTTTTTCATTCATACTAGGAACAATAATTGGTAGCTTTTTAAATGTTGTAGCTTTACGTTACAACACAGGTATGACTTTGAAAGGTAGGTCGAAATGTTTTTCTTGTGGTAAAAACCTAGAATGGCATGAACTTGTACCAATTTTGAGTTTTTTTTATCAGGGTGGTGAATGTAAGAAGTGTAAAAGTAAAATATCATGGCAATACCCTTTAATAGAGATTTTGGCTGGAGCTTTGTTTATTTTAATATTCTATTATTTCCCACCAATCAGTCTTCAAGCAAGTTTTAATACTGTCTTCTATTTATTCATAACTTCATTGTTAATTGTAATAACAATTTATGATATAAAACATAAGATAATCCCCGACCCAATCGTATATCTATTTGCATTTGTATCACTTTTTAAATTATTTATATCTCCAGAATTAACTCTTGTATTGCCGAGTTTTAGTGATGTCATCTCAGGTCCTTTACTCGCTAGCCCCTTTTTCTTTATATGGCTGTTTTCAAAGGGTAAATGGATGGGTCTTGGAGATGCGAAACTTACATTAGGAATCGGTTGGGTTCTTGGGTTAATGGGTGGTTTATCAGCGATAATACTTGCTTTCTGGATAGGCGCAATTGTAAGTGTTGTATGGATATACATAGTGTTTAGAAAGTTTAAATCAAAACAAGAGATTCCTTTTGGTCCATATTTGATACTCGGAATGTACCTAGTTCTTTTTTTCGGCATAAGTGTTATCGAATTTCCATTATTATGAAAGATAAAATTCTAAAAAATACTAAAGGTTTTACAGTTCTAGAATTGGTTATTTCTATTGCGATATTCGCTATAATGTCTGCATTGCTTTTAGCAAAGTACGGTACTTTCAATCAAGGAATACTTTTAGACAATCTTGCTTATGACATAGCATTAACTATAAGAAACGCTCAGTCTTATGGTTTGAATGTGCGAAGTTCTAGTAGAACAGCAAATCTTTTTGATAAACCTTACGGAGTGCATTTTGATATTGCAGATCCAAATCATTTTATATTTTTCGTAGATACCAATGGTTATGGTGTATATAATCCAAATATTGATCTGAATAATGACGGTAATCCAGATCAAGATTTATCAAAAACTACCATTACTAGAGGCAGTACTATAACTGCATTGTGTGTGAATTCATGCTCGGCAGGTACTCAGGTTACAAGTTTAGATATCACTTTCAAACGCCCCGATCCGAATGCTATTATTAAGATTAACGGTAGAACAGATATATATAATTCTGATGCGGATATTACTGTAACGGCTTCTGATGGTGCCTCAATAAAGAGGATAAAAGTTCGTTCAACAGGTCAAGTAACAGTCGAATGATATGTATAAAATCTTATTTATAAAAAATAATTTTGATAAGGGATTTACTTTAATCGAGATGATAGTGTCTCTAGCAATATTTACTGTAGTAGCGCTAGTATCGGTTGGAGCTTTTCTAAAAGTTTTGGATGCGAACAAAAAATCAGTAAATCTGAAGACTACAATAAACAATCTGAATTTCGCTTTGGAGTCGATTTCTCGAGAAATGAGAGTAGGTAAAGATTATTATTATTCATATAGTTCAAGTGCTTTACCGAGTACCGTGGCATATAATTACAATTCAAGATTGGATGATTCCGGTCTTTCTCCAGAAAATAACCACTGGCTAATTGCTTTTAGAAGCTCAAAAAATAGTAGAGTTCACGGTAATTCGATGGGCGCTGTTTGTAATCTTATTTATGCATATAGATACGATAAGGTAAATAAGAAAATTCAGAAGGCTCAACAAGATAGAGATTGTGACTATAGTCTCTCAGACGGAGATTTTAAGGATTTAACATCAACAGAGATAAAGATTACAAATTCCAGAGTAAGAGTTGATACTAGAACAAATAGACAACCATACGCTTTTTTCCTCATTGAGGGTGAGAGTGGTACAAAAGAATCAGAAAAGGTGAACTTTTCAATGCAAACGAGCGTTTCCCAAAGAATCAAATAATTATGAACAAATTTAATTTTAAAAATAAAAAGGGATTTACAATAATTGAAACACTGGTAGCGGTTACCATTCTTATGATCTCTATTGTCGGTCCATTAACGATCGCTCAGAAAAGTCTCATGGCGTCAGTATATGCCCGTGATCAAGTAACTGCATCTTTTCTTGCACAAGACATAATTGAAAAAATTAAGAATGATAAGAGCAATGCTCTTCTTGGGAATACAATTTTTAGTAATTGGGTAAGTACATATTCATATCCTTGCGGTACTTTGAGAATTCAAAATGATGGCACATTGAGTGCTTCCGGCACAAATACTCCAAGTAAGTTTAGTTGTACTGCTACTGTAACATTGTTACCATCGAGTACAACTGAAGCAAAGGCTATAGTCACAATTAGCTGGACAACAGGAACATTACAAAATTCTGTTATCCTACAAGATAATCTTTTTGACGTTGTTATATGATATTTAAAAATTTACAAAATAATAAAGGGTATACATTACTATTCGCGGTTCTCGTCTCTTCACTTGTATTAGCTATTGGTATATCAATACTTAATGTTAGTAAAAAAGAGTTTCTATTAGCTTCGTCGGCAAGAGAATCTGTAACCGCTTTTTATGCAGCAGATACTGGTATTGAATGTGCTGCATTTCATGATGATTCCGCAAGAGATAGGTTTTCATCATCAAACTATTCAAGTGGTGTGGACTGTGTGGGGAACCATTTTAATATCTCACTTGACTCATCTATTTTGGGTACGGATGTGTATACATTTGATATTAATCTTGATAATGGTTCCTGTGCTATAGTAGAAGTGATAAAAGTGATATATCCAGTTATTGCAACAAATATAAGATCTAGTGGATACAATATGGGTTGGAATAGTTTAAATAATAGATGTGAGACTCCAAGTCCAAGACGTGTAGAACGTGTGCTGTACTATAGTTACTAGCATCTATTTATACTTTCGCCTTATATGATATTCTTAATACATGAAATCAGATGTTAAGGATAGATTGAATAAATTAAAGGAAATACTTGAGAAACATAGGTATTTGTACCATGTGCTAGATAAACCAGAAATATCTGATGAAGCCTACGATTCTCTTTTTAATGAATTGGTTGAAATTGAGACAAATAACCCAGATCTAGTAACGTCAGATAGTCCAAGCCAAAGAGTTGGTGGAGAACCTTTAAAAGAATTTAAAAAAGTAATACATAAATCAGAACAATGGTCTTTTGATGATATTTTTGATTTTGAAGAATTAAAAAAGTGGGAAGAAAAAATAAATAATTTTATTAAAAAAACTGGGCTTGAAAATGAAAAATTGGAATATTGTTGCGAATTAAAGATTGATGGACTGAAAGTAGTTTTGACTTATGAAAATGGTAAGTTAGTACAAGCTGCAACTAGAGGAGATGGTCGTGTTGGTGAAGATGTAACTTCAAATATAAGAACAATTCAGAGTATACCTTTATCTCTTTCTAAAAATATAGATATTAGTGTTGTTGGTGAAGTCTGGCTTTCAAAAGAAAATCTAAAAAAAATAAATAAAGAAAGAGAGAAAAATGGTGAAGAAATATATGCAAATACAAGGAATCTTGCCGCTGGTTCATTAAGACAACTAGATCCAAAAGTTACAGCAAGTAGAGGCTTGGATTCTTTTATTTATGATATTGATAGTGTGATTGGAGAGAAGATAGAAAATCAATTTGAAGAAATACAATTGCTAAAAAAGATTGGTTTTAAAACAAATAAATACACAGAGGTTTTTGATTCAATACAAGGAATACAGAAATTCTATAATCAATGGACAGAAAAGAAACATAGTCTCGAATATGAATTGGATGGAATAGTTATTAAAATAAATTCAGTTAATATTCAAAATGCCTTGGGTTATACTGGAAAATCCCCTAGATGGGCGGTTGCATACAAATTCCCAGCTGAACAAGTAACTACTGTTCTAGAGGATATAGTACTTCAGGTTGGAAGAACTGGTGTAGTGACTCCTGTAGCACATTTGAAACCTGTAAGAGTTGCAGGTTCAACGGTATCAAGAGCCACACTTCATAATGAAGATGAGATAAAACGTTTAGATGTAAGGATTGGTGATACAGTAATTCTTCAAAAAGCTGGCGATGTTATACCAGATATCGTCTCTGTGGTTTATGATTTGAGGCCAAAAGATTCTAAACCGTATGTTTTCCCTAAGAAGGTTATGTCTTGCGGTGGGGACGGAAGTATAGAAAGAATTCCTGGGGAAGTGGCTTGGAGGTGTGTGTCAAAAGATTCTTTTGACCAAAATAGAAGAAAGTTCCATTATTTTGTCAGCAAAAAATGTTTTGATATAGATGGAATGGGTCCAAAGATTATTGATGTTCTTCTTGAACAAGGACT
>CAZVQB010000030.1:0-5147 GCA_964629235.1 uncultured Candidatus Saccharibacteria bacterium
TTTCGAATACTTCCCCCTCCGATTTCGCTTCCGTTCAATGTGATGTCGTACTTGAATTCTAATCTGAAAGTAAACAAATAGAAAAACGCATACCCGTAGGTATACTAGTTGTGTTAGCAATTAATAAAACCAAACGGGTATGCAAAGACATATTAACATTAATGATCGTCCTGTGATAGACAGGATGCTGAGGGCTGGTTACACACAAATTAGCATAGCTGATACCTTGCGTTTCAGTAAGAGTGCAATATCAAAAGAAATTTCAAGAAATATTGATTTGGATGGTGTGTATAGATTCAGAAGTGCAGAAAGAAAAACCAAAAACCGAAGAAGGCAATCGAAAACTAAATACAGAAAGATTGAAAATGATATTGATTTGGAAAACAACATCATCCACTATTTGATCGACAAAGGAAAACCGACACAAAATGGAACTATTGAAAGAAGTCACGGAGAAGATCAAAGGAAATTTTATGAGAAAAACAAATTCAAAACCGTTCATGATTTAAAAGTTAAGATCATTGAATGGAATGAGTACTACAACAACCTCGAACATTGTGGACTTGATGGAAGAACACCTAATGAAGTACTATATGAGCATCCGCCATATGTCCGTGCCTAAAACATAAAAAAGACGCCCCGTTTCCAGGGCGCCCGCTTCATAGAATTATTCGTCCTAGAGGCCATGGTTGAAGCCGAACAAGAACGCAGCAACGGGCTCTCGTTCATCGTTAATGCCAAGCGGTACGTACCCTGTCGCCTTGAGCGACCAGGTCACCTCCTCACTGAACGCATAGTCCAGCGAAGGTTGGTTAGATAACAGCAAATTTATTTTGGTGCCCGGTGCGGGGCATGAGTTGAATCATCCCAACTACACAAGTTCAGTCGTTGCGTTGTTATAAAACAAAACCCCTCTTAAGGCCGTGTTTCAACCTTAAATCTATAGTTATTTATGGATTCAATCTATTCACATCTCTCGGCAGGAATGTAGCCTCGAGAACATTATCGTGATTCAAGAGCTTTATATTAAATCATGCTCTAGGGCTTTAAACGAAAAACCTACCGCCCTGTTTTTGATAATGTATAATGTATGCATGCATACTAATAAAACCGACTCAGCTTTTGAAAGTATCAATAAACATGAAAAATTAAACGAGGCGTACGCTAAGTTTTTACAAATATCCTGGGCGGAACTAAATACATTCTTTCTTAAAATATACGAGGATCGAATCAAGAAACTAACCCCGGCAGATCTATTAAAAAACTATGAGACAAATAAATTCTTAAAAATATCGGACGCTGACCCTCGTAAAATTAATAAGATAGAAAATTTATTATTTGATATCGTTCACCCAATCTACAAAATCATTGATATTTCCCCAATTTCGCCCATTGGAATTAACACTGTATTAGCAAAAATCAACTCAAAAACTTCACTCTCAACGATCCGAAATTTGGAAGTTTTAGGCGACCCCACAACGCAGCTCGCATTAGAAACCGTTAAAATTAAACGGGCAAACCCATCTATCGATGTTGTTAAACTTGCAACATCCTGCCGATTACTTAGAACTCAAAATTTTGATTCAAAACTCGGGATGTCTAATCATTTTAAGGCTTTTGCACTTACTGCAGCAGGTAGAAATATTGGAAACAGAATCTTTGAGTTTAATACGCTACAAGAACACTTAATTTCTTGGCTAGATTTTTTTAATAAATCTAAAGAACTTGGTTCAAAAATAAAAGATATACACGTTGCGATCTCTAACATTTCCATTATCAACGAGCTTTGTGAAAAAGGGCTCATTGATAAAAAAGATGTTGTGGAATCTATTCGTTATAATAAGACAAGTGCATTTATCAAAAACTCTATTAACCTTACACGAGAAATTGAGAATATTTTGAATATACCCCATCATGAATACCCATTCTTAAAAGATGCAATCGAAATGTTAAAACGTGCTGAGATAGGGTTTATACAAGAACTACGACAAAAATATCCAAATGTTAAATTTTATTACAGACTAGACAGAATTGCCGGTAGCACATTCTACACTGGTCTGTGTTACAAAATTTATGCTACTACAAAAGATAACGTAAAACACGCCCTTGTAGATGGTGGTGTATCAAATTGGAACAAACAACTCTTGCAAAACAACAAAGAAATGATTTTTACAAGTGGTTTTGGAACTGAGCTCTTTAGTAAATTTTTTCTTTAAATCACGGCACTGTCAACTACGGTAACAATACCATTAATACTATCAATCTTAATTCTGCCTCCAATCGGCAACGTGAGAATTGGTTTTGTGTGACCTATATCTAGATTTATTATAATAGGAATATCATATTTCCTACCAATCAATTTAAAGAAATCAAAAATCTTTGATTTCGAATTTTCACTTCCAATAAATCTACCGACTAGCACACCTTTTAATTGAGAGAAAATATTTGATTGATCTAGGTACTGTAAATCTCTCTCAACTCGCGCAAGGTTAGTATCTCCATCTTCTAAAAAAAGAATCGAGTTTTTCAAATTTGGTAAATACTTTGTACCAATAAGCATTCCTAACGTATTAATATTCCCACCAAACAAAGTGCCTTCAACAATACCTGATTCATGTAAAACACTATACGGCACAGCTGGTTTATAAGTAGAAGGTCTTATATCTTCTTTGTCCCAAAACAGACTTTCGTCCGAATATTTAGATGCTGAGGCAAGATCTCCTATAGGCTCTGAGGTTTGAATTGCTTTTATCAAAGACTGTTTTGTTGACGAATCTATCCCTTCAAATGGACCAAACGACGGTAAAAGTGTTGGGCCATGGAATGTAATCATGCCAGTCATCTTAGTAATCGCATTTGCTAATACAGTTATATCACTGAATCCTAGAAATATCTTCGGATTATTTTTAATAAGAGAATAATCTAAATGATCCAACAAAGTATTGGCACTATATCCTCCGCTGCTACACATAATTGCTTTAATTGAGGGATCTTTAAAAAAACTATGGATATCTGCGACACGTTGTAATAAACTACCAGCACTATAGCCATCTTCACTGTCTACGTAACTACCCAAAACAACTTCGACTTTAAGTTCTTTTTGTAAGCACTCCACACTTCTTCTAAGTCTTATCGGAAATTTTTTAATGCTTGAAGAGGGACTTATAATACCTACTCTTTCTCCAATATTCAATTTGCGTGGTTTAATTAACTTCATAACTTACAAATAACTCGACTTCGTCGCGAACTAGTTTTTTCTGAAACAGTAATACAGAAAAACCTGCGTATTTGAGATTTTCATTGAATAGTTCCATAAACGAACAGAATCTTTCTTTTATGACTTGTTTATGTTCAATTAAATCAACATCAGAAATGTTACTGTCGATAACATGATCAACATATGATTGAACGAAAATTCCCCTGTCCTCATACAGAAAGTCCCTATTGTAATATAAATCTAGCTCAGCATGAGATATTTTTAAATTAAGGAACAAATCTAACCAGTATTGTTTATCCCATTCTTTAATTTCAGTGCCGATTGCCTCTGATACACCTTTAACAATATCGGCGGGGACATTAGACCTGTAGTAGATTGGGATAACAGCCAATGTTCCTCCGACTTTTAATACTCTGGAATATTCTTCGATTGCCAAATTTTTATCACTGATAAACGAAGTAACATTACTCGCCCAGACCATATCAAAAGTGTTATCCTCAAATGGCAATTTAGACGCTGAGGCGCAAATAAACTTCACCTTATCTTGTACACCCATTTTTAGTGCATATTCAGTTGCTTTTTTAACAGATTCTGGATTAATATCAATCCCAACAACTTCACAGCCCGTTAATAACGCAAGGTTTACAGATGTGAATCCTGTATTAGATCCAATCTCAAGAACTTTTTTATTTTTATTAATAAAAGCGTTTACGGCAACGGTGTGCACCGTTTTAATTCCACCTGACGGACGGTTTCTTTCGTTTATAAGTCCAACGAAAGACGAATAGTCCATATTTTTAATTTGTTCTGCTGTGTATTTTTTCATAAATATATTTTTTAAGGCCTAGGTATCCAATGACCTCGAGGCACATGCACGGCTTCGGTTATTGTTGGAAGTTTCAATAACCAATGAGTTAATCTTTGCCATCCCAACCCGAAACCAGACGACGACTTGTATGTAGCCACCTGTCTTGATTCAAGATATGGAGCATAATCTTCTGGAGGTAAATTAAATATTTTTGATTTTTTTAATAATGTTTCTGTGTCGGTAATACGTGTGCCACTACCAATTACCTCGCGATAACCATAAAGCACAATGTCTGCATTTTCTGCGTTGCCAGTGGTCTGTAATTCATTATGATAAAATGGAATTTCTAACACGGGATATTGTGTGATTATAGCATGTTTACCGAGAATTTCCGTTAATCGTATTTCTTCCCAAGATCCAAAGTGTTTCAGAGTGTATTCCATATATTTAGAATCATTAGTATCTTTATACAACAAAAGTAAAGCCTCTCTAAAAGAAATTTTAATGAAATTTTCTGAGTCAAAAGTTTTCTTAAGCGAATCAATCTCTTCATTGGTCAAAAAATACCGTAAATCGCTAGTGTTATTTTTGATTAAATAGCAAATGATATGCCTCAATAGATCTAAAGATATTTGCATGTTCTTCTCAAAATTAACATGTCCTTCAAATTCAATATGTTGAAATTCAGATAAATGAGAAAAATCGGCTTTTTCTTTTCTAAAAGAATTATAAATCGAAAAAACTTTATCTACTCCGCTTACAAGCAATCTTAACTCTAAATAAAATTATGAACTTTCTGAAAGAAAAATACGTTTTTGATTATCAAACCAAGATATATCGACTGGCAATGCGTCAGTTGTATAGTTAAGTGTTTTTCCGGCATACACCTCTCCAGGAGAAGATATCATGAGTGTTGTAAGGGGAAGATTACACCATTCTGCTCCAATGGATTTAAAATACTCGGTCGTAGCAAAAAACACCGCATTATCTATCCTATGCAAATGAGTGTACACTTTGTTTTCGGCCAACTCAAAAACCCTCTTATCAAAATTTGTATTCAATTGCCGCTCGATATCGGCGACAGAGGAATATACCCTATTTCCTTGATAGCTAATTATTTTA
>CAZVQB010000031.1:0-4996 GCA_964629235.1 uncultured Candidatus Saccharibacteria bacterium
TTTAGTTGCCAAAAATTAAACATAAGGTATCATGAAATCTTACAATTAATTTGAGGGTAAAACCTCTATAAAAAACATGTTAATACCAACCGTAATAGAGAAAACAAGCATGGGCGAAAGGGCTTATGATATATATTCAAGATTATTAAAAGAAAATATTATTTTTCTTGCTGGACCAATAGATGACCATGTAGCAAACATTGTTATTGCTCAACTTCTATTCCTACAAGCTGAAGACCCGAAAAAGGATATTACACTTTATGTTAATTCACCAGGAGGTGTTGTTACAGCAGGTCTTGCAATCATAGATACAATGAACAACATAAAAAACGATGTATCAACAGTCTGTGTTGGAGTGGCAGCTTCAATGGGTGCACTTATCCTTTCATCTGGAAAAAAAGGAAAAAGATTTGCTTTACCAAATTCTGAAGTAATGATTCATCAACCATTAGGTGGAGCTGAGGGACAAGCATCAGATATTGAAATCAGTGCAAAGCATATATTAAAGACTCGAGAAGGTCTAAATAAAATGCTTTCAAAAAATACTGGTCAACCAATAACTAAGATTGAAAAAGATGTAGACAGAAACTTCTTTATGGATGCAGAAGAAGCTCGAAAATACGGTATCATCGACAAGATTCTTTAATCGTGATACAGTGAGGCCGTTATCAAATTTAATTTTTCGATTCCTCAAAAGAGGCTGAAACGACGTGTCATGATCATTCCAAATAACGAAAGAAGTTTACTGAATACACAAAGTTAAGTTCTGAAAGGCGAATCGATATTCGCATATGTCATTAAAATTAGTAGCTTTACTTTTGAGCATTGCAGGTATTGCCGGTGTAGCTATCGGTTACTACTTGAGACTCATTATCTCTTTGGGTAAAAAGGGGTCAATGGAGCTTGAAAT
Organism: uncultured Candidatus Saccharibacteria bacterium; assembly: GCA_964629235.1. Lineage (GTDB taxonomy): Bacteria > Patescibacteriota > Minisyncoccia > Phycocordibacterales > PALSA-1337 > CAIOGI01. The sequence continues at coordinate 911 of CAZVQB010000031.1, forward strand.
AAAGGAAATGCTTCTAACTGCAAAGGAAGAAGCGAAGAAAATTACCACAGAAGCAGATATAAAATCAAAGAAAATATTAGAAGAAGCGAGAATAGAGATAAAAGAAAAGGAAGACAAGATACAACAAACCGAGTCCAGATTGATAAAAAAGGAGGATTTACTAGACAAAAGACAAACAGACATAGATAAAGAAATCGAAACCATAAAGGAAAAAGTGGCTGAGATTAAGCTCATAAAAGAAAAAGCTGAGAATATAGAAAAGGAGAAAGCAGAAACTCTGCAAAAAGTATCCAAGATGACTACTGAGGAAGCAAAACAGCTTCTAATAAACACTATAGAGAAGAATAGTGAAGAAGACCTATTGATTAGAATCAAAAAGCTTGAGCAAAATGGTGAAGAAGTACTTGAGAAAAAAGCTCAGGATATTCTTGCAACATCAATACAAAGACTAGCAAATTCAGTTGCTTCAGATGTAATGTCTACATCAGTCACGATTCCAAATGATGAAATAAAAGGAAAGATAATAGGTAAAGAAGGTAGAAATATAAAGACATTCGAGAGAATGACAGGCGTTGAAGTAATAATAGACGATACACCAGGAACTATCACTATCTCTTCATTTGATCCAGTACGAAGACATGTAGCTAGAGTTGCACTAGAAGAATTGATAAAGGATGGAAGAATACAACCTGCAAAAATCGAAAAGATGGTTCAAGAAGCTCAAGCGGGTATAAACAAGACAATAAAGGAAAAAGGAGAGCAAGCTGCGTATGAATGCGGTGTAGTTGGTCTTGATCCTAGAATTATCCTAATACTAGGAAGATTACACTTCAGAACGAGTTATGGACAGAATGTACTTCAACATTCAATAGAGATGGCACATATAGCAGGTATGATAGCTGAAGAAATAGGAGCGAATGTTGCAGTTGCAAAAGCAGGTGCCCTTCTTCACGACCTAGGAAAAGCTCTAGATCATGAAGTCTCAGGTTCACATGTAGAGATAGGGAGAAGAATTCTTCAAAAATTTGGTGCAAACGAGGAAATAGTAAAAGCAATGCAAGCTCATCATGAAGAATATCCTTATGAAACTGTTGAGTCACGTATAGTTCAAACTGCTGACGCTATTTCTGGAGCGCGTCCTGGTGCAAGACATGATAGTATCGAAAACTATTTAAAACGACTTGGAGACTTGGAAGCAATAGCAAATGGTTTTACTGGTGTGGAAAAGTCTTATGCCCTACAAGCAGGTAGAGAAATCAGAATTTTCGTTACTCCAGAGAAAATTACAGATCTCGAAGCAAAAAATATGGCTAGGGATATAGCTTTAAAGATAGAAAAGGACCTAAAATACCCGGGTGAAATAAAAGTCACAATTATACGAGAAACGCGTGTAGTTGACTTCGCTAGATAATAAGTGTCTAATTTTAGCTCTATTGCTTAAAAAAATTCATATTATATAATTATACGGAGGTTAGAAAACATTATTAATTAATGCTTACTAAAAAATATGAATAAAGCATCAATCGTGGATGCAGTGCACGGTGTACTAGGGGGAACTAAAGTCCAAGCTGAACAAGCTGTAGACGTGATGATAAACTCTATCATCGATTCTCTAAAGAAAGGTGATGAAGTTTCTATAGCAGGTCTAGGTATATTCTCTGTAAAGCAGAGAGCGGCTCGAGAGGCTAGAAACCCTCGAACTGGGGAAACTATCAAGGTTCCAGCCATGAAAGTTCCTAAGTTTAGAGCAGCAAAGGGTCTAAAGGATGCAGTAAAATAGGATTAAGTTAGTTTAGTATATAAAGGCTCGATCGAGCTCTTAAACAAAAAACCACAATCATTATGTGGTTTTTTGTTTTATAAGAAAACCTCGAGAATAACTCGAGGTTTGTGTTTATGAGAAAGATTAGAGATTCTTCATACCATCCTTACTCCAACTTCCCCATTTGGGGTCAGAAGAGCCAGCACAGACTCTTGAAGCATGAACCATTTTTGGTTTTGGATCAACTGGCCGACTAGCACTGTAATTAGCATTTACTTGTGTGATTCCAGTCTCGATAAGAAACCTTCTCAGTTCTACTGGATTTTGGGGCATTTTCATTCACAGTCCTTTCCTGAATTTTACTTGGTTCGAACGACTTTATTTGCCATAATTTTCCTTTCTACTAATGAGCTGTTTGCTTAACCCTGATTTTCTTACCTTGCGAACCATTACTCACAACCAAGGGTTTCTCACCTTGTTCGGGTTCCATCACGATCGATGATTGATTTTTCGCCCTTTCGGCAAGAATTTTGCGTAAAGATTCTCTTGATAAAAATCTAGTTGCCATATTTTTCCTTTCTAATTTAATTATACAACAAAAAATATAGTATGGAAATAATTTAGTAACAAAAAAACACATAATGATTGTGGTTTTTTGTCTTTTATTGTTGAAACTTATAATAAAAAATCTTTCTAACCTCTTCCTGTGCGGGGCGGGAGAATCGAACTCCCACCAAAAGTTTGGAAAACTTCTATTCTACCATTAAACTAGCCCCGCAATTCCTTATTTAAATACAAAACTATATTATCAGAAAATATATTTTATGGCTACTTTTATCCTCTCTTTATCCTCTTGGATCAAAAATAGACGATTTTAGATTTTCTCCTGCTATCAATCTGGAAATCTTTCTACCTCCAAGAACAGAAGGTATTATGCCTATTCCATTACAACCTAGATTGTAAAGCAAGACTTTATTCTTCGGTTCCTCCCCTATTATTCTAATTCGATTTGGCGTGTATCCCATAAGTCCATGCCAAGTGAATTCATAATCAATCTTATGATTTGGATCTGAATCATATTCTTTCTTTATCGCTTTATCTATTTCATTTTGGATAAGCTCAGGATAATCATAATCTCTCATGTATTCTGCCCTATCCTCTATATCTACTTCTGGACCTCCCATGCAGACCAAGTTGTGAGTTTTATCGCCATATTCATGTGGTCTACGTGTTAGGTATAGATAATAATCTCCTGGTCTTGATTGATCATATTTTTCATCCAAATAAGCAATAGCTGTTGGTTCTTTATTTAATTTCTCGAGATATCCTGACATATATCCGACAGTTCCATTGATCAAATGATGGAATTTCTTATCAATAGCCAATCCTCCTTCATTAAATATTTCAAAATTTTCAAAACCATTTGTACATAAAACTACTTTAGAAGCATTCACCGTGCTCTTTGAAGCATCGAGTAAAGCGTGATTTTTCTTTAGAACAATCTTTTGTACTCTAGTATTCTCATAAATACTAAATCTATCGCTATATTTTTCCAACAAGAATGTAACTATCTCTTGGCAAAAGAGTGCAGAATTCATACACGCTGCTTGATCTGAGTAAACCGCATGGAAACTTTTATCGTCTGTCTCCATTTTATCGAGAATCTCTTTATGAGGAACAATTTTATATAATTTCTCAAATATCTTAGGTATATTTTTAACAAAAGGTGCATTCTCACTGATTAGAAATTCACTTCTTGGTAAACCTGAGCGTAACTCAATCTCAATATCTTTTAAAGCGTTTATAACTTGAAGAAGAGTTGTAAACCCTATTCTTCCATTTGTTCTAGAGAATACTATGTCCAAACCAGCATCACTATACATCTCCTCTATCAAAAGCCATGTTGAATGTATATCTACAAGAGCGTCTTGAGTCATTTCAAAACCAAACTCTTGTTCTATTTCAAATAAAGGTCTCTCGAACCTTGCAACCACTTGACCGGCATTGTGCCCTGTTGCTCCATGAGCGAGTTTACCCTGATCGATCATTACTACTCTTTGATTGGTATATTTTAAAGTAAAGAAGGCTGTAGAAACCCCAGCAATACCTGCACCTATAATAGCAACATCTGTATCGAGATCTTTATTTAAAGAAATAGATTTCCTATCCTTATCCAATTGATGTATCCAGGGTGATTTATTTATCTTCATATAAAAATCTATATATAAAGATTATATCACTACAATATAAAACTAAAAAATGTCGGAGCGCCGGGATTCGAACCCGGAGTCGCCTGTTCCCAAAACAGGAATGTTAGCCGTTAC
>CAZVQB010000032.1:0-2571 GCA_964629235.1 uncultured Candidatus Saccharibacteria bacterium
TCAATGGATAGAACTGCGGACTTCTAAGCCGTCGATGTTGGTTCGATTCCAACCAAGGGCACAAAATAGAGAGTAGATTTAGAGATGGTATTATGTTTCAAATGTAAAAACAAAAACCCGCCTGTGACAACGAGTTTCTGTTGGGCGGGTTAGTCGGGGATAACTTCACAGTAGGTTACTGGTATATTTACCGTGCTCATGAGGTATGCTCCTCCGTAAGTGCGAACCATAAAATCCATGATTTCATTGTGGACGGCTTCTCCATGCTCTTGTCGGATTGCAAGTAGAATCATATCTACACCCACTTCATGTTTAGTTTCTCCTTTGATTTCGAAGATTTTCATTATCGAAGAAAGACTTTTACTCAGATCATCGCCATCAGGGTTCGCCATTGTTGATAGACTGATCTCACAACCAACAAGCTTTTCAGCGATTTCCCAAGGAATTATACCTTCAGGTACCATTTCTTTAATTCTAATTTTCATTATTACTCACTCCTTCCAATGTTCTATAGTTTAAATAGATACTATCAGAAATGAGTTTGGAAATCTATTCCTTTACTACTTATTTTATGTATAATAGCGACAGGAGATCTTTATCTATGAAAAAACAGCTGTATTTATCATTTCAAAAAATTTGGAAAGGTCGGTATATTATCGGAACTACTCTGATTCTTGCTGTCATTCTGTCTAATAAGAATCCAGATGGATTTGTATATGATACTAAAACCATGATCATTGTCGCAATCGGTTCAGCTATTGCAGCAACATATGTTGCAATATCTGAATTAAGAAAGGATATAAATGAGCGCCGAAGAAATAAAAACTCTAATTGAAGCTTTAAAGGAAACAGAAGAAACTGATGTCCTACATAAGTTCGAAGAGAGAATTCGTCAAATGTCAGACTCAGAGCGATCGAATCTCAAAATGTCAGAAGCTCGGAAATTGTTGAGAGAAGTTCGATCAGAAAACCCGCGAGCAAGGGCACGCCAACGAGCAATACTCTTGGGTGCAAATGTGCCTTTCAATAGTTAATCAACTCATACTCATCTGTCTTGTTGAAAAATCAAAGCCCGAGATTCATTTCCTCGGGCTTTTACTATGTGGATAAACCAAACAAATAGGCGATAAATGTTGTATAATTAACACAGGTATTTATTATTAGTAAATAATTTATTTATTATGAAAGCATTACATACAGTTTCTTTTATCTTAGTAATCATAGGAGGACTAAACTGGTTACTAGTAGGACTAGCTAAGTGGGATATAGGATCACTACTTGGAGGAATGGACTCAATTCTTTCAAGAATCGTTTATGTTCTAGTAGGTGTTTCAGCTGTGTACCTAATCACTACACACAAGAAGACTTGTAAGGATTGCGGAGCATGTGGAAGTTGTGCAACTTGTTCAGCAGAGACTCCAAAGATGTAATATCTGAGCCAAACAAAAGCCACTCCAAAGAGTGGTTTTTGTTTTGTTTATTATTTTTTTAGACTATAATTGTTCTAAATATGAATAAAAAAATTTTTGTTACAAGGATGATACCAGCGATAGGAATAGATATGCTAAAAGCAAAAGGATATGAAATTGATATTAATCCTAAGGATAAAATACTAGATAAAAAGGAATTGATAAAAATTTTGAAAAAAGGGAACTATGATGCGGTGCTTAGTCTTTTGACTGACAAGATAGATAGCCAAGTTTTTGATTCTGCAAAAACAGTAAAGTTGTTTGCAAACTATGCTACTGGTTTTGACAATATTGATATTGTTGAAGCAAAGAAGAGAGGTATCCTAGTCTCGAATGCGCCAACAGAATTTTCTTCTAGCTCAGTTGCTGAACATACTATATCTCTAGCTTTTGCTTTACTTAGAAGAATTGTTGAATCAGATCAATACACTCGAAAGGGTAAGTATAAAGGTTGGGCACCAATGAATTTTATTGGAGATGATATTCATGGGAAAACTATTGGTCTCATCGGAGCAGGGCAAATAGGTGTTAGAGTGGCAAGTTTTGCAAAAGCTCTTGGTTTAAAAGTTATCTATTATGACATTGTAAAAAATAGTAAGTTGGACAATGAGCATAGTGCTGAATACTTTAACTCTATTGAAGAAGTTTTGAAGAATTCAGATATTGTAAGCTTACACGTACCACTTCTTGATTCTACTCATCATCTTATAAATGAAGAAAGATTAAATCTTATGAAAAAGACTGCGTATTTAATAAATACTTCAAGGGGTCCGATCATAGATGAAAAAGCTCTTGTAAAAGCTTTGAAAGATAAAGTGATAGCTGGAGCAGGTTTGGATGTATTTGAATTTGAACCAAAACTATCTTCTGGCTTAGCAAAACTCCCAAATGTAATACTTACCCCACATATAGCTTCAGCAAGTGTACAAGCAAGAAATCAAATGGCAATTACTGTTGCTGAAAACATTATTTCATATTTTGAAAACGGTAATCTAAGAAATCCTGTTTAACTATTTGTGCGCGATGCAAGACTCGAACTTGCGACCCTCCCAGTGTAAATGGGGCGCTCTACCAACTGAGCTAATCGCGCATATTGCGTATA
>CAZVQB010000032.1:2671-4648 GCA_964629235.1 uncultured Candidatus Saccharibacteria bacterium
CAATTAGACTTATGTTAGATTATCGTATATTGTAGTTAATATCAAGTAATCTATATGGATATCTCTATATTATATGAAGATAAAGACATTGTAGCGGTCAATAAACCCGCAGGTATTGTAATACACCCAGATGGCAAGTCAAAAGGCCCTTTTCTTACTGAGTGGATACTAGAGAACTATCCAAAGACCAAAAACGTAGGTGAACCTGTAGAAACAAAAGAATTCGGTATCATAGAAAGACCAGGAATCATACACAGACTAGATAGAGACACTACGGGTGTACTTTTGATAGCAAAAACAAAAACAGGACATTCAGCTCTAAAAGAGCAGTTTCAAGAAAGAACTCTTACGAAGAAATATTTAACTTTTGTTTATGGAGAAATAAAAGACAGATTTGGAATAATAAATAGACCTATCGGTAGAAGTCCAAATGATTTCCGAAGATGGTCAGCAACAAGAGGGGCGAGAGGTGAACTTCGAGATGCAGAGACTTGGTATACACTTTTGGCCTATAGAGCAGGATTCTCATTCTTGGAAGTAGAACCAAAGACTGGTCGTACTCATCAAATACGAGTGCATTTTAAAGCCATAAACCACCCTGTAGTTTGTGATGGTCTATACGCTCCAGAAAAGATTTTAGAAAAACCAGATGCTCTAGGATTTAAAAGAAATGCTCTACATGCTTATTCTATAGAATTTACGAATTGTGCTGGCAAGAAAGTAATGGTAAAAGCACCAGTTCCAGATGACTTTTCTAATGCTTTTATAGAACTTGGTATACAAGATGTTGCCAAAAAGGAGGGTCTATGTTAGATTTGTTCTACTTAAACAAGGATTTTATAGACACGAAAAACATATATATGGCATCAAATACTAACATTATTTCACCAATCGCAACTGAAGATCGAAAAAATCTTGATATTCGACCTGGAGATACAGTAAGAGTTTGGCAAAAGATTCAAGAAAAAGGGAAGACAAGACTTCAAGCTTTTGAAGGTCTAGTTCTAGCTAGAAAGCATGGAACAGAAGCAGGAGCTACATTCACAGTTAGAAAGGTTATCGACTCTGTAGGTGTTGAAAAGATTTTTCCTCTATACACTCCAATGATTGATAAGATAGAACTTCTAAGACGATCAAAGGTACGAAGAGCAAAACTATATTTCGTAAGAGAGAAAGCTGCAAAGGAAATACGAAGACAAATGAGAAGAATGCTTGCTATTGATAAGGATCAAAATACTGATACAAAGCATGATGCAAAGGCAACAGCAGAAGTAGCAGTAGAGGCTTAAATAGGAAATTTAAACAAAAGACTCCGAAAGGAGTTTTTTGTTTTGTATAACTTAAATATTTTGTTATGCTTTGACTACGCCCAGGTGGCGAAATTGGTAGACGCATACCCTTGAGGTGGGTACGCCGTAAGGTGTGGAGGTTCGAGTCCTCTCTTGGGCACATTATAAATAATTTTAAAATAAATGGATTTAATAAATAAAAAATGTATACCTTGTGAAGTTGGGGGATTGCCATTCGGACAAAAAGAAATAGAAGTTTTTTCTAGAGATCTAAAAGATTGGGAAGTTGTAGAAGATAAGAAAATAAAGAAGACTTTTAATTTTAAAGATTTCAAAGAATCAATGTCTTTTGTAAATAAAGTAGCGGATATAGCAGAATCAGAAGGACATCATCCGGATATTTATATTTATTATGACAAAGTTGGTATAGAGCTTAGTACACATGAAGTAAAAGGTTTGACTGAGAATGATTTTATATTAGCAACTAAGATAAATCATATTTTAGGGTAGGGTATGGCAATGATGTCATAAATCTGGTATAAAGAGATTGCGCAATAGCGTATATGGTGGCTATAGTTTAGTGGTAAAACTCCGGTCTGTGGATCCGGTATCGAGAGTTCGATTCTCTCTAGCCACCCCATTCGAGAATGAGTGTTGCAAAAGCAACATTTCGAGCCTCAACAGAGGC
>CAZVQB010000033.1:0-3987 GCA_964629235.1 uncultured Candidatus Saccharibacteria bacterium
CTTTGTGTTTTCTTTCTCTGTCTCTTGTATAAGTTTTTTAAAGTCTGATTCTGTCAACAGTACTTTACTTACAACTCTCCACCCAAGATTACTTTTAGTATTTGTAAGAAGAATTTTTAAACCATCCAAAAGAGTGGCATCTTTAGCATCTTTTCGATCTACAAACTGAATGTTATCAAACCCCTTATTTTTTAACTTTGAAACGATCGAGCGAGTTTGTACCTTCGTGGGTGAAATGATCAATACTGAAAAGCTATCTTTTTCGAGCTCGGCAATTTTGCCTATTTGTTGCTCGATAAACCATGGGATTTGTGTAGAGAATTTTTGTGAATATCCAATGTTAGGATGGATATGACACACCTCGTCCTTTTTTTGGTCGTCAAAGTATATATATTCTTTATTAATTCTACCATTAAGATTTCCGTTTTTTGATGCTTCCTGAATAATATCATTTGTAGCTTCTACAATAACCCTTGTACATCTAGAACAATACGGTAAAGTAAAGGAAGCATAATTAGTGTTTTGTGAATTATGTCTTTCTCTTATATGAGCTGGGCTTGCACTTTTAAAATCATATAGAGCTTGGTCATCATCACCAGCAAGGAGTATAGGACTTTTCTCTGACAATAATTCAATGAGGGAAACTTCCAGCTTGTTAAAATCTTGAAATTCATCGACAACTACCTGTTCATAGGATGGAATTACGCTTTTTTTCTCTTCATAATGCTTTACGATCGCAAAAATAATATCCGTGTATCCATAGTATTTATCATAATAGTCTTTTCGTTTTTTATAGAATTCAATAAACTCATTTTCATCATCTCGATTATGAAAGATGTAGTCGAAGTCTATATCTTTTCCTAACAACACAATTGCATCTTCTTTTATAACTTCAGATAGTTTAGGAAAAACTTTAACGCTGCCAGATACAACTGTACCCAAAGCACTTCGAGCAAATCCATGCAGAGTTTTTACATCAGATATACCACAGAGTTCAAGAGAAAGATCTTCAACTAGTGCATTTACAAAGGAAAGAGTTAGAGAGTTTTTCCTTCCCTTAAGTACTTCCTTGAATAAAAAAGTTTTCCCAGTACCAGGGCCCGCTACCACAATATTCTTTTTTGACTTTGAGTTTAGGACAGCATCAACATATTCTTGTCTAGCTTTTTTTGAAGCAGTATATTTGTCATTATTTTTATCTTCCATGCCTGATTAATACCTTCCTTCAAATGTTGGGTCTCTATAATTTACCTCCAGAAATATCAAAGAATCTTTCAAAGAAAGAGGTTAACTTAGTGAGGACATTCTCCCGTTTTTTTGTTCGTTCACCAGTTGGAGAAAATCGAGAAACAGGAGGCAACACTTTTGTAATTGCTGTCCCGGTTGTTGTTATATTGCCATCGCGGAATGCATTACGAATAAATGTGTATGTTGCATCTGAATCAAGATTCTCACTTTTGATAATCTGTTCAAGTTCTTCAACTTTTTTCTTATCAACAAATTTCTGCCAATCGTCATCTACTACAGAATGGACATCGAGTGAAGAAATAAACTGATTAATAAGTTCTTTCTTATTTCGTAATTCTACGCTTGAATCAATAGCTTTATTTATATCAAGTAATAGTTCGCGATTCTTGATATGGTCATCGTGATATTTCTTTATAAGGCCTAGTACATAATCAATATTTATCTCAACCTGCTTTATCAGCTCCATCTCAAATACTACATCGTCATTGATATTCTCTTTCTCCTCCTTTGAGCCACCACGGAATTCATTGTAAAGATCAATATACATACTATGATAATCTTGAATGTCCCTCTCGGTTAGTAGATTATTTCCTTCAAATTCATCAAATGTCGTTAATATATTCCTAAGCCTCAAGATTGCACTATAAAGTTGTATGAACACTTTTTGATTCTGTTCTCCTAAGATTCGTTCGCCAATGGGGAATTTTTCCAAAAGTTCAGCTACCAAACTAGCATAACCACGTACCTCTTTATCACCATTTTTATATCCGTTGTAATATTCATCGTACGTCTTTAAAAGAACAACACCGCTGGCTTCTTTATCTCCAAAGAGGGCAATTGATTCATTTGTGGCATTTTCTAAGTTTCGAAAACAAACTATATTTCCAAAAGTTTTAACGCTATTTAAAATACGATTTGTGCGAGAATATGCTTGCATAAGACCATGCAAACGAAGATTTTTATCAACCCATAAGGTATTAAGAGTAGTAGCATCGAATCCAGTCAAAAACATGTTAACAACAATGAGAATGTCTATCTCGCGGTTCTTAACTCTTAGACTAACGTCCTTATAATAATTTTGGAATTTATCAGATGAGGTGTCATACGAAGTACCGAACATTTGATTGTAGTCAGAAATAGCTTTATCAAGAAAGTCTCTCGAGTTTACATCCAATCCGCTTGTATCTTCTGAATTCTCGTCAATCATCCCATCCTGATCTTCATCGTTTACGCCAAAACTGTAAATTGTTGCTATCTTGAGTTTCTTGTCGCTTGGTACATCATTTAATTGTTTTTTGAATTCGGAGTAATACTTCTTTGCTACTTCAATCGAAGATACCGCAAATATTGAATTAAACCCTGCAAGTCTTCGATCCCTCAATTTGTAAAAACTATTACGCTTTGTTTTTTGATCTAAATGTTCGCGAATGTAGTTAACAATATTTGCTATACGTTCTGGTGAAGCAAGCACAGCTTCACGATCAATATCGCTAACTTTTTTATCTTCTATGTCCTCGGCTTCGCGAACCGTAGATACATAATCAACTTTAAACGGCAACACGTTTTTATCGGCAATTGCATCTACGATAGTATATGTATGTAACTTGTCGCCAAATGCTTGTTGAGTAGTCTTTAGATCTGGCCTGCCGCCTGAAGAAGCATTCACAGCAAAAATAGGTGTTCCGGTAAAACCAAATATATGATATTGCTTAAAGGCTTTTGTTATTGTCGCATGCATATCACCAAACTGTGATCGGTGACATTCATCAAATATCAGTACTACATGGCCTTCAAAAATAGTATGCCCTGTATTTCTTTCGATGAAGCGATCCAGCTTTTGGATAGTTGTAATAATAATTCGAGCATTAGGATCTTCTAACTGTCTTTTTAGGATTGCAGTGCTGGTATTGCTATTGGCAGCACCTTTTTCAAATTTGTCATACTCGCGCATCGTCTGGTAGTCCAAATCTTTTCGATCCACAACAAACACAACCTTGTCTATACTTGATAACTTACTTGCAAGTTGTGCGGTCTTAAAACTTGTTAACGTCTTGCCTGATCCAGTCGTATGCCATATATATCCACCGGCTTCAATTGTTCCTAGCTTTTTGTAATTCGTGCTAACTTCAATCCTATTTAAAATTCGCTCAGTTGCCACTATTTGATAAGGACGCATAACTAGAAGTTGTTTATCGGCAGTAAACACACAGTAGCGAGTCAAAACGTTTAAAAGAGTGTGTTTCGCAAAAAACGTTTTTGAAAAATCCATTAAGTCTGAAATTGGTTTATTTGTAGAATCTGCCCACCAACTAGTAAATTCATAGCTATTGCTAGAGCGTTTGCCTTTTTTAATAGCTCCTTCACTTGATTCTTTGATGTGCTCCAATCTTGTAGTGTTGCTGTAATATTTCGTATGCGTCCCGTTTGAAATAACAAACAATTGAACATATTCAAAAAGACCGCTTGATGCCCAAAAACTTTCTCTCTGGTATCGATTTATTTGATTGAAGGCTTCTTGAATTGCTACACCACGTCTTTTCAGTTCTATATGTACCATTGGGATACCATTTACAATTATTGTTATGTCATATCTGTTCGCACGCTTACCCTCATCTGTCGCATATTGATTTATAACCTGCAAATTATTGTCATGAATATTGTCTTTTTTAAGAAGATAAATATTTTTTACAGTACCATCATCTCGAGTTAAATTTTTAATATAATCCTCTTGAATCGTTG
>CAZVQB010000034.1:0-3337 GCA_964629235.1 uncultured Candidatus Saccharibacteria bacterium
GGACACGGCCCTTTGGAGGCTGGTATCTTGGTTCGAGTCCAAGTCCCGCAGCAGAAATTCCAAATTAATTTTCTATGAAAATAAAAGAAGTATCAAAAATAAACATTGAAAAAAGAACTGTTCCTATAGTTCTGGGCAAAGGTCCTTCTTCAAGGGTGATTGAGTTGGAACTATCCATTGAAGATATTGATAAACAGTTGATTGAACCTACTGTCGATTCAATTCGTGATGATTGGTGGTTGTATAAGGGTAATGTCCTTTCTGTGGAGGGTTATAAAACGCTACCGATTGAAGAAGTAAAATTACGAGTAAAACACTTTGTATTAAGCAAAGAAAAGGAATTAAAGAAGATAACAAAAGAAGTTGAGGCATTTGAAAGTTTTGTTTTGGCACAAGTAGCGAAAAGAGAAAGAATACCAGATAGCGTTCGCTTATTCGTATGGCAAAGGGATGAAGGTGAGTGTGTAAAGTGTGGTAAAAAAGAAAAACTGGAGTTTGACCATATTATCCCTGTAATTGAAGGGGGTTCAAATACAGAAAGAAATATACAATTGCTTTGCGAGGGTTGTAATAGGAGTAAGGGCAAGAAAATATAGCAAAAAATATGAAGGAAGATATTTTATATCAAAAGATAAGGCGGGAGCTATCTAATTTACCGATTGATACAGAGCCGAGAGTAATGTATTTACTGGTAGAGATAAGAAAAGTTCTTGAACACAAAAATCGTTCCGGTTTATTACGTTTTTATTGTGATTGGGTTGTTCATGCAAAGTTGGACCGAAGTCCTGCACAGGATATTTTCGACAGATTAAATAGAGGCGACACTGAAAGCTCACAGATTATCTCTTTTAATAAATTAAAAAATGAATTGGAGAAGTTTTTGAAAGATAAAAATCTACCGACTGGAATTACTGATATACACTGGAAGCCATTTAAGAATAAATTGATTGATATTTTAGTTGATACACCTATTGAAAAGATAGATCTGGTGGGTTCTTTCTTTTACCACAAAACTGGTGCTTCGGGAGTTCATTTTGGTTTTAAAGATGAAAATGGAATAAAAAGTCTCGGAAGAATTATTGAGTGAGTATAAAAGTTTTATGGTCGATATTTCTCTTGAGACCGTCGTCGAGTTTAGAAAGGTGTTAAAAGAAGAATGCTGGGCGGACTATTCTAATGCCGAAGCGTGGGAAGCTACCCATAATCTGCTCGGAGCGTTTGATTGGCTACTCAAGTAAGATATGAAGCAAAACCCACACCTATACAAGAAAATAAATAGTGATGAGCAAGGTGGGGTGAAAAATGATAAAATCACTTTATGAAAAACTCGGATAAAAAACACGTACCCATTACACTTGCAGTCCTTCTAGTCCTTTCTTTCGTTGTGTTTCAATTATTTTCTCGTAGTCAAGAAAAACAATCTAATACAGTCTATCAAAATACTGTGAGTTCTTGGGACCCAGAAACTGCATCTTTCAAAGAATATGCTTCCTATGATGAGATGGAGAAAGAATTGGAGAGTGAAAGAAAATTGGAACTTGATGAATACAATAAAGTTATAAAAGGAACTGTGGTTGAGCAAGTTCAAAATGTAAAAATCCCATCATACGATGATGAAAATAAAATGATACGATTACAGAACGGGAGTGTAGGGGTTCGTAGTCCAAAAGATGACGATTTTCCAGAAGGGGTGTTTTTGTGGTCTGCTTCTTTGAATGAGAATGTAAAATCTTTTACTGTTGGTGATTTTAATAATGACGGATTGAATGATGTGGCACATATTGTCGGATATACAGGTGGAGGTAGCGGATACTTCTACAATCTTGCGATTTTTATAAACGAGAAAGGCAAGTTGAAGTATCTAACTCAAAAAGAATTGGGCGATAGAGTTTTTATAAAGAGTGTAAAGTATAACTCTGGATTGTTTACGGTTGATATGATTACTCAAGGTGAGGGTGATGATTTCAAAGGTTATTGCTGTGCAAATGTTCCAGCTACAATTAAGTATAAGTTAGAGAATAATAAGTTAGTAGAACTATAGAGCTATTTACAAAAAGCAGGACAACGATACCAGAACTCGCTTTCTCCTCGTAGCAAAAGGGTTCTAACTTCGTTTAACAATCCCAGCCACCATTTTTTAACGAGCGAAGCGAGTATAAAAAATGAGTGCTTCGAACGAAGTGAGAAGGCAGTAAAATGGACGTATTTCATATACATCAATTGTCACAAACATTCTACCGAGGGCATCCTCTCTTTTTATTTTATTGATAAATATTAGTATTTTCTTTGGAGGAGAAACGAAACAACAAAAGAATTGTTATGATTACAAATGCAATACGTGTAGAAGAAAAGCATATCAATCGTACAGAATATGTGGTTGAAGTGCCTATCATTAGTCCAGAAGAACTTAAAAATTTCTTTGACTCAGTTCAGAGTACCATGGGTGAAGTTGATAAATGGATTCTGAGAGAAGAGTCATCACTCTGTGTGACTCAAAGTAGTACTGGCTTTAAGGTGTGCTTCAGATCTCCAACTGATTTTGATCTCAGTAGAAAAATTTTCTACAGGGTGTGGGATTTCAATAGTGCATTGATTGGTGAGACACTTAGTCCACTACAAGTCCTGTGTCTTCTTTGGGCAATTTGTAAGTTGGAAGAAAATCACATTCTTTTTATGGGTTGCGGTTCAATTTTTCATGTGATCAGCAATATATTTGAAGTGGGAAAATATCGTGGGTGTTTTTTGGATATTGACATGAATGCTACAATTATGAAACCGCGACTTTGCATTAGGCATCATTCATCGCCTGTGTACTTTAACCCAACATCATACTACGGTGTGTTGGCTTGTTGATGTTGCTTCCGTGAAGATCATACACCCATCTTGAAAGATAGATCGGGTGTATTTTCAAATATAGAATAATAGTTATATAATCGTTATTATGAATAAAGAGACAAAGAATGACAGTACGTATTTGGGGTATACTCGACCAAGCCCAGGTATTATCGGTAAATTAATTGACGAAAAATCGCCACGACCATTATTTGTTAGAATTATATCTATAGCGATTTCCTTGATAATCTTGGTTGGGTCATTGTATTTTCTTTTTTATATCTGTTATTCATTTTACGAGATAATTACCGGACGTACAGTTGATACTATTGGAGAATTTATTATTCCCGGAATCTTGGGTATATTCATTTCCATTTTATTTATAACGATTGGTATCAAGGGTCTCAAGATAAATGTAAGGGGTTGGAAATCTTCAAGAAGAGGAGTCCTTTGATTTGTTTACGAATAACATGTTATGAATAATATATGAACTCATACTACAATA
>CAZVQB010000035.1:0-3197 GCA_964629235.1 uncultured Candidatus Saccharibacteria bacterium
GAATCCAATATTATTTTTTTCTTTAAAAATATTTCGCTCTTTAACATCTGACTCCCTTTTATATAAAGGATTCCATTTTTTATATCCAAATCCTTAATTTCAATTTTAATTTTAACTATTTTATATAAAGAAGAAGCTATTATTTCCCTTTTATTTAACTCTTTTAAGGCAGAATTCTTAAATTTATCAAAAAAAGATGATATTTCTTTCATTTTAACGATTCATTGGCATCACTATATATCTAAAAGACGTATCTGATACAGGACTTATGATTACTGGTTTGTTTAGTCCGTTAAATGTTAGATTTACACTATCTGAATCAATAGACTGGAAGCAATCAATAATATATTTGTAATTAAAGTTTATATCTATAGCTTCCCCGGTTATTGCAGAATCTAACACTGTTACATTTTCACCAACATCATTATTTTTTGTTTTAATATGAGTCTTTTTATCCGAAGGATCTATCTTTATATTGATTTGATTGAATTTATCAGAAAAAACATTCGAAAGTTTCAAGGTATTAACAAAGTCCTGTTTTAACACCACTACTTCAGTTGTGCTTGTCTTGGGGATAATCTGTTTATAATCTGGAAATGTTCCATCAATTACTCTAGAAATAAGGTAAATTCCCTTATATGCGAATGAAACTTGGTTTTTATCAAGATTCACTTCAACTTCATCGTTTATAGATTCCAAAACTTTTATAATATCTGGAATATTCTTGTATGGGAGTAGTATTTGACCAAAATCTTTTGTTTTCTTTATCTTAATTTTCTTTTCAGCTAGTCTAAATGAGTCTGTAGCAACAAAAACTACGAATTCCCCATCGCAATATATATAAACACTAGATAGTTCTGGTTTAATACTTGATACAGAAGAGCTATACCACACTGATTTTAATCCTTTTACGAACTCAGTAGAGTTCAAAGAGAACGAATTTTCTCCACTAACTCTAGGAATGGTTGGGAAATCTTCATGAGGTTGTATTTTTATTAGCCCAGAATTGCGCGCTGTATTGATTTTTATATTACCCTGCACCGTTTCCATTAAAACTGCTTTTTCATCTGCTGTAGCGTTGATTAGGAATGAATTGATAGTATTACTTGGTACAGCTACAACACCTTCTTCAATAACTTTTACTGGTAAACTAATTTCTATACCCAAATCTAGGTTGGTAGCTTTAATAACTAGTTTATCTTTCTGACTAGCATCAAATAGCAAACAAGAGAGAACTGGTAGTGTTGCATGTTTACTAGAAATACGTGAAGCGTACTCTACAGATTGTTTTAGTTTTTCTTGTACACATTCTATTTTCATATGGGTATTCATTTATATTAAATACTTATTGTTATTATTAGTCCTGTGGATATGGTGATAAGTCGATTATATCACCAATTTAAGCCATTTTTTCGAATTATAAACTGTTGATAAGTCTCTAATAAAACTAATAAACTTTTAACCTTTTCTTAAATATATACCTTTTTCAAAAAATATCCACAGAAAACTATTTTTTATTAGATAGTTATCAACATGATAATTACATCATTGCTCTTATCTGACTGATTTCTTCCATTAGAGTTGTATCAGATTTTAGATCCTCTTTTACTTTATCGCATGAATGTATAACGGTTGTATGGTCTCTGCCACCCATTTTCTCCCCTATCGAAGGGAAAGATATGTTGAAATCTTCTCGAAGTATATACATTATTACTTGTCTTGGTTTAACAACCTCCTTTTTTCTTGTTTTATCATAAACACTCTCTTCTTCTATATTGTAAAAATTAGAAATGAGCTTTATAACATCCTTAATAGATATATTTTTCTTCGGTTTTGTATTGTTTTTTATTAGATTCTTTATTTCAAGAAGAGAAAGAGGTCTATTCTTAACTTGGGTCTGACAAACAATAACATTCACTATTCCCTCTAGTTCACGAACGTTACTCTCTATATTTGTAGCCAAGAAATCTAGTATATCTGGCTTTAAATCGATATTACTAAGCAAACTCTTTGCTTTTATGATTGCAATACGTGATTCATGGTCAGGTGCCGGTATATCGATGATCATTCCTTGGTTGAAGCGAGACTTTAATCTATCCTCTAATCCGGGTATGAAATTTGGATGTTTATCTGAAGAAAAGACCAATTGTCTATTTGTTTGATAGAAGGTTTCGAATAAATGGAACAATTCCTCCTGGAACTTTTCTTTGTTGGCAAAAAACTGGATATCGTCCATTATAATAACGTCATATTTTCTATATTTATCTTTAAATTTCTGAGTGGTATTGGTTTGTAGAGATGAGAAGTATTCTGATCCAAATCTTTCAGATGTTAGATAAAATACCTTTTTTTGAGGAAAATCCTTCTTTATATGGTTGCCAATAGCTTGTATTAAGTGAGTTTTGCCATGACCGGTGTTTCCATAAATAAATAAAGGATTATAAGTAGATCCAGGATTCTTTACTACTGATCTAGAAGCTGCATGAGCTAGTTCATTAAATGGTCCAACAACGAAACTATCAAATAAATATCTAGGATTTAGATTATCTTCCTTGTTTACATAGAAGTCATTTAGAGGCATTGATATAGTTGGACTTACTTGTGAAGCCTTTTTAATAGCTTCTTTCCTCTTATCCCCTTCTTTTACTATCGTATACTCTAATCCACGCACTTGTTCATTCAAACTTCTCAAGGTTTTTAGAATTGTATTGTGAAATTTCTTATATAACCACTCCTGTATAAAAGAATTTGGTACACCAAGATAAATAATACCGTCTTCATTTTTTATTATATAAGTTTCATTGAACCAAGTAGAAAAATTAGCCTGTGATACAGCTAATTCTATATTAACAAGAGCCTTTTCCCATAATTCAGCGTGATCATTCATGCAAATAGTATATACTTGTTTTAAAAATATAGAACTTGCGGGAATGCATTAAAAATGTTGATAAGTTGTGGATTATAATATATACTAGTTTTACTATGTCATTTACATACAAACCAAAGAAAAGAAAGAGAGCAAAGACACACGGCTTTCTAGTTCGATCAAAATCTTCAACAGGAAGAAGAGTCTTGAAGAGAAGAAGAACAAAAGGAAGAAAGAAGATAGCTGTTTAGTATAAACGTCTACTCTATATGTTGCCAAAGTCAAAAAGACTATCAACAGAAACATTTAAAAAAATAATCGAAAAAGGACA
>CAZVQB010000036.1:0-3194 GCA_964629235.1 uncultured Candidatus Saccharibacteria bacterium
ACGATTTCAAGTTTTTCGTTCCGCTTTTAGCGGAACTCCGAGCTTCGCTCGGTTTGGCGGCAAATTCTTTATATTTTTATTATAGACCCCTTGTGTAATTTAATAAAGGTGTGTATACTAAAGTTAGCAGTAAGATTTGTACACTTATGATCAATTCAACAAAAATTAAATCAACATTCAATGTAGAAAATAACACCATTTTCTACAATCTTGTTAGTGAGATAACCAAGAATAATATTAAAACACTGGACAGTTTTATTAGCTGGAAAAATTATTTTTCAAGATATATTGATCCGGACGTAATCCATAGAAAAAAAGATATCAAAGAATTTGAAAAAAAATTTGATGCTGATTTTTTTGAAATTCTCTATTCAATCCATTTAATCGTTTATCTTTTCGGGAAGAAAGTGATTGAAAAAATAGAAATTCCCAAAGGTCTTTCAAAAGATTTGTTTGAAGATATATTTGAAAGTACTCTTAGTCAGCTGAAATTATCATCAAAAGATATTTTAATCAAACAAATAGAAAAAGAATACGAAAACATTAAAGACAATATAAAAAACGATGATATTTACGATTTATTAGAAAATATTTATAGAGCAATCTCTCCAAGAGAAATCAGAAAACCGCTTGGCGAATATTTCACACCGTTAGTACTTGCCGAAAGAATGATCAACGAGGTTGGAGAAGAATATTCCAATGGACTATGGATGGATAATTCAAGCGGTTTCGGCGTTTTTCTATTTGCATATTTAAAAAAATTCGGAATTTCTAAAATTGATAATTTTATATGCATTGAAACAAGTCCGCTTTCAGTTTTTATCTCGAAGGTGGTAATTATTTATGAGCATAGAAATCAAATTAACAAAATAAGTACGCTACCAATATTTTGGGGTGATTCGCTTTTAAATCAAAGGTATCGTTTCGATCACAATCAGATTAAATCAGTTGGTAATTTTTCAACTTTATTCGGGATAATTGATGTAGTTGTTGGTAATCCTCCATGGGTAAGCTGGAAATCAATGACAAAAGAATACCAGTTACTGATCGGAGATGATTGGAGAAGTTACGATATTTTTGAAAAAAATATTACTAGAAATACTATGGGGGCTTGTAATGATGACATTTCTAGCTACTTTGTCTATTATTCTATTGATAAATTTTTAAAAAGCGGTGGATTGCTTAAGTTTGTTATAAATCTTTCGCTATTCAAAAGTAATTTAGTGGGTAAGCAATTTAGAAAATTTCTAATTAAAAAAAATAATACTCCATTTAAATTATCAAAGATTTATGACTTGACTGGCTACAAAGTATTTCAAGGGATTACTAATTCGTATTGTGTTTTTGACGCCATAAAAGGCGAAAAAACGAGTTATCCAATCCCCTATATAATTTTGAAATCAAAAAATAAAGAAGCAATCCAAGTAATAGAAACAACGGCTAGACCTGTAAAGAATGAGGAGGGTGGTGCAATAATTACTGTCAATGGAAATGACAAAAATTTTAATGCGATTGAGGGCGTCTGCGAATATAAGGCTCGTGCTGGTGTTTGCACTTGGTTAAATAGTGTCTTTTGGGTGAAAAAGATTGATGAGAATAAATACGCTAAAATAGTTAATCTCGGAAATTCTGGGAAAAAGAAACTGAAAGAAGTTGAAACGGAAATTGAAAAGGAATTAATATTTAGGCTGCTTCGCGCTAGAAATTTAAAGGATTTTGAACCGGTTATAGAGAACCACATTGTAGTGCCACAATCAAAAAATGAATTGTCAAAACCCATATCAGAAATTGAAATGCAGAAATCCTACCCGCTTACTTATAATTTCTTTTTAAATTTTAAGGACGAGTTACTTGAAAGAAGTGGTTATAAGAAATTTCTTACTAACCAACCATTTTATGGGCTTTATAATATTGGACCCTACACCTTAGCACCAATAAAATTAGGCTGGCAATTTGTCTCTAAAAATTTTCAAGTACATCTTATCGATAGAGCCGAAGATATAATTCCTGATCTTAACGTCATGTTTATTCCACTTACCGATATGGACGAAGCATACTATTTGCATGCACTATTAAATTCAAAGTATGCAAAAGAAAAGATAGAATCCAGTTCAAATTGGACATTTCCAAGTGGATCAATCCAAAAAATTTATTTAGAAAAATTTGATATTAAAAATGATTTACATTCAAAAATATCGGCACTCCAAAAAAAGATTTTAATGAAAGAAAAAGACGCTCACAACGAGGAAATGGACACCTATTTTAAAGAGTATTGGTTTAATGGAAGAGGAAAGAAAAAAAGCGCCAAAGAATCTCAATTATCGCTACTATAAACTATTTCTCCATGTTCATGTGCCCACCGTATTGTATATCCGACATGGGAAATATCATTTGAACTAGCAGCTAGTTGTCTTTCGGCTTCTTGTAAAATATCCTGTGTCGATATTTTATAAATCGTTTTTACATCTAAGGGCGATTCCTTCTTAAAAACAACGCAAAAGAAACAATCATTTCTTCTTATTCGTTGAAGTGATTTTTGTTTTTTATCCTCCGGAAATTTAAACATACGATCAAGCTGAAATGTACCACCTTCCCAGCAAGATAGATATTCGTATTTAATATTTGGGTTATTAGGATCCCATGCGTCCGCCTCATGTTTAGTTGTATGCACTTCATGGTTGAGAATAGATGCGGTAATCATTTCTTTTGCAAGTCCGGGCTGAAATAAATTAATAAATCCCAACTCAGCGGCAATTTTTTGTGCCTGTTTCAGCAATGAAACAATTTGATCCAATTTTTGCTGTCTATTGTTTGTCATATTCTTTTAATAATTTATCAACCGTTATATTTAACGCTTTTCCTATCTTTTCTATGTTTTCAAGGGTGATATTTTTTTCTGCCCTTTCAATCATTCCAATATAAGTACGATGAACACCAGCCCTTGAGGCGAGTTCTTCTTGAGAAAGATTTTGTTTTAATCTCTCTTCTCTTACTCTTTCGCCAAATTTTTCTAAAATTGTTTTGTTCATAATGTTATTAAGATAAAGCTAACTATAGTATATGACCTTGCTAATTTTAGTTCTACATACTATAGTTAGCATATGTATTCTTGTTTTAAAAATGAGGGAAGCCCGCTTTTGCCCAAAATGAAGTTCGAGCCGATATTTTTTCAGGTTCTTTGGCAGTTTTTCAAT
>CAZVQB010000037.1:0-3147 GCA_964629235.1 uncultured Candidatus Saccharibacteria bacterium
CTCCTTGTGAACTCAACACTTGATAAACATGCGAATGAGGGAACATGGTTAGTATCATTTATTGGCTGCGGAAATAATGATAATAATACTGTATATTATTCTGATTATGTTGACATTAAGTGATTGTTATTGACGATAGTTAGTATATATGCTATAATATAAAAAATTAAAAGCATAGATGATCTTTATACGCCATGGTCATGCGGCTCCGGGTGAGTTCGGCATAGACCTCCTTCGACCACTTTCTGAACAAGGAAGAAAACAGGTTGAAGAAGTCATACTTCCAACAACATTCTCTGATGTATTTATTTCTCCGGCACAACGAACTCTTGATACTGCCAACAGCATAATCATGAATTCAAATAAAAAAGCGGGTATGAACAGGATACGCCAAACGTTTACCCTCCCTGTCTTGTATGCACCTATACTTCTTCCTGAGATGGATAGAATGTACCAGCAATACGGTGAAGATGTCCGCAGTTATGTAAATGACAAAGACATTGCAAATACCATGAAGCTGACACAGCAGGCTGCAACAATACTACGGCAGTTCGGGGATCCGAGCTCTCTGGTAGTGGCACATGGATTGATTCTTAACCTTATCGCATTCCATATCTATGGTTTGGATAAAGTTTTGGATATCAATCTGGGAACCGCAAAAGGGTTTTGGGTAAAAAACGAACACGAGATTGTTGAGTTTTAACTTTTTGAAAAGCTTGAAGAAACACTTCAAGCTTTTTTTACTATCGTTACAATACCCTTATTTGCATCAACTTCGATCAAGTCTCCGTCATTCAATATCTTTGTTGCATTTTTTGTACCGATAATACATGGTTTCTTCATCTCGCGAGAAACAATTGCCGCATGGCATGTAATACCACCCTCATCAGTAACAATAGCGGATGCCATTTTCATAAGGGGTACAAACTCTGGACGAGTCATACCAGTAACAAGGATGTCTCCTTCTTCCATTTTGTTCCAATCAGCTTGAATATCGATTACAATTTTTACTTTACCTTGAGCAAATCCTTTTGAACCAACATTTCCTTTAATCTGTGAAATATCTTGATGTACTACGAGATTGTGTTGGGTAGCAAATAACTCTTCCATCTTCGCTCTATTTCCATCAGCATCCTCTTCTGTATATATTTCTCCATCTTCATAATTTACAAAAATTGCGAAACCATTCTCTTTTCGTTTCTGAAGTTCAGCAGTTATGGTTGTTATATGAGAAGATCCTTGGGTCAACTCTTCAAACAACACAAAGTCGAGCAACGAAGCAGCGATGCCTAATCTTTCGCTGAATAATTTCACTACACGGTATACAACCACAACACACATACTGAGCGTGTCTCGCAACGAATCCCGAAGCTTGATGATATGTTTTGTATAAACAGCTAATTTCTCTTCTTCGGGAGATAAAGTTTGAAGCCATTCTTCATACTCAGCTTGTTTTGTAGCTAGTTCTTCCTGAATTTCTTTTCTAATCTGTACTCTGTATTCAGGAGTTGCATAGGTAAGATATTCTTCAGTAAGCTTTGATTTGGTCTGGTCAATATCAGCTGCGCCGCCAAATCCTGCGTAAAAGTATTGTGTTTCGAGCGCAAGGTCATCCACAGAAATATTATTATCAAGTAGATCAAACACCTTAAGAGCACTGCGTTTATCAAATGAAAGACTGATTGGAGTTGTAAGAGTATCCCAAAGTTCATCAAGTCGGTCTGAGCTAATTGAGCTACCAGCTTCTTTAAGGAGTCTTTTTACGAACTCTTTTTCAAAACCAAAGGCGTACCATCCATTACAGTTGCCATACCCCTGTGCATTGTTAATAGCAATGAGTTTAGATGATAATTCAGATTCTGATATTTCAGATATGACGGCAGGAGTAAGACTTTTATATATATCCTGCACTTGGTTAACATAGTGCAGCCTCCCGTTTTCCAAAGTATCTATAATAGATTGATCTTTCCAGTACTTTAAAAATACTTCTCGAGAAATATTATTAAAATGAGTCTCAGTTACCCAATAAGTACTTTTAGTTTCCTTTGCGACAGAAAATGAAATACACGGTATTTGGTTTTCAAACCACTTTTCGAAATATTTTTTTTGAGTCCAACCGAGCGAATTATTGAGAATGGTGAAATTATGAACACCATTAAAAAGTACTTGATTACCGAGCTTTTCTTTATAGACTTCAAATAAGTTAGTTATTTTCTTCATATTTACATTTTTTAATAACTCCTGTGGTGGTATCAACCTCAATAATATCACCCGTTTTAATCACACTTGTTGCAATTTTAGTACCGATAATACAGGGAACTTTAAGCTCTCGACTTGCGATAGCTGCGTGACAAGTGATACCGCCTTCGTTAGTCACAATTGCCGCTGCTAATTTCATAACTGGAACATAGTCTGGATTGGTCATTTCGGTAACAAGAATTTCACCTTCTTTAAAATCGTGCATGTCTTTGAATCCTGAAATAAGCCGAGCTTTTCCAGTCACAACATGATCGACTTTATATGCCACAGATCCTTTGATTTCGGAAATATCATCTACTTCTACTTTTTCTAACATAAGACTGCTCTGCTCAAGCACTGTATCAAGTTGGTCAATAGGATACAGTTTTTCGTTCAAAAAAATACAACCATTCTTTCTTTTGGAAATTTCCTCAATTAAATCAATGTCTCCATTCGCAACCTTAACTGCTTCGATTGGCGAGACAAAGAAAGTTAAATCTGTATATTGAGGAAACTTCTCATTCCAAAACTGAATGAACACCTTGTTCATTTGCTCGGTGTATTTTTCTGATTCGGTGCGATATGACAGAAATAGCTGCTTAGTTGTCTCATCGGCTTCTGCCATATCAGGAATACCAAAAGCAGTATTCATCGCAGACCACCAACTCACAAGATGCGTGTAATAATATTCAAGCTCTTCTCCTGAGTGTATCACTTTCTCTTTATTGAGATATGGAAGAAGTACTGACCATTCTTCATCAAGACGATTTTTTAGACTTGCAATAAATAACTGATCTGCAGCCAATGCCTTTGTTTTTATTTCTATCTCGGCAAGCTCATTTGAGTCATACCAAACAGAACCTTTTTGACCAGCAGGTTTTACGATAAATAGATTATTTTTGACGGTAT
>CAZVQB010000038.1:0-2602 GCA_964629235.1 uncultured Candidatus Saccharibacteria bacterium
TGATTATTTTTGTGAATTATATTTGCAATTGGATTATTTTGTGCGGTCAAAATAGGAGGCATGTACGGAATAACTAAGAAAAATCCTTTAGTCATTATATTACTATTATCTACGAAAGTTTTAATAAACTCTATATACTCTCTAGTTTGTATTTTCATCAATTCCGTCAATTGTTCTTTATATCTTTCTTCAAGTAATGCAATATATGGCCTTATATCTAGTCTTTTTGATTGAATAAAGATTTGAACTGAAAAGTCTAATGAATTCAAGAAATTTTGGAATTGAGATATGATCGCATTTTGTTCATCAGAAGATTTCAAAGCAAAGTTCAAAGAAGAAGCAAGAATAATAGATCTCATTGATCCATCTTTAAGTATTACAATACCATCACGGATTTCTTGTATTGGTACGAATTCTTGTGTTGTTTTTGCAGTTTTTGCCATAATTATTTTTGATTTTTATTTGTATACATACTCTCTTTAATATCCAAACTCCAAGTCAAATCTTTCAATTTACTATCAGAAATTTTCGGTACCATGATTCCGGCATATTCTTTTGCTTCTTGTATCGCATTATCAGCTTTCTGATTTGGAACCTTTTTCCATATAAAAAGTTTTGCTGATACATAATATTTGAAAGCAGCTTCAACGACATTTATGAAAGGTTTATTATTTACTTTGTAAAAAGCTAAAGCTAGAGAGAAAGACATTACAATAACAATTGGTATAAAAGCGTAAATTAAAGAGTTAAGATATCGATAAAAAACAAAAGAAAGTCCTGCCCCACCAGCAAGATACACAAATTGCTTGAGTGAGATTTTTTCAAAAATTTTGTCTTCGACTTCAATGAACTGTGGAACTTGATATCTCATGACTTTATTATAACATGCTGTTATTTTTATATTTGTTCACGATATGGATCAACTGCGTATGGCTTCTTCTCTACTACAGGTGGCTTTGGCAAATCTTGTTTTGGAGGTTCTGGGTTTATTGTTTTATTTTCAACAACTGTGTTTTGTATCGGTTTTGATTGTTGAGGGCTCATTGCTGATTTTTCTGGTATATAAGACGGTGTTGATATTGTTATCGGAGTTGGTGTCTTTATTTCTTCTTTATCTTCTATCATACCCAATATTACATCCTTCTTAATTTCAGTTTCTTTGTATTGCGGCATGCCTACTGGTGGTCTTTCTATGGTAAATCGGCCTGCTTCTTCAACAGTTTTTGGCATTATTGTAGGTTGTGGTATTGGTTCTGGCTTCGGGATTGCTATCGTTTTGGCAACAAAGACTGGGGGTGTAGTTGGGGTTGGAGGAGGTGTAGGAGTTGAAGGTGGGGTTGTAGGTGCTGGAGCGGGAGTCGGGGTTATAGGGGTTGGTGGTGCGACTGGAGCTGGTTGCTGTGGTGTTTGAGTGACCGGTTCAGATAGAGTTTTAGGTTTTTGTATACCTACATTCCCTGCTGTTGAAGTGTTATTTGTTTCTTTCTCTGCCTCTTCTTCTATCTCGTTTTCAAAATCAGCCTCTTCCTGCATTTTTTGTAATGCAGATCTCAATGGATCGAAAATCTCTTTATTTATATCCATAGTGATTGCTACTGCCTCATTTCTTGATATATCCAATTCCCTTTCAATATTTCTAACGAAATCATTTGTACTTTCAATGCCCAACATAACAAACATTGTTTCGTTTTGGAGTATTGCATTTTTATCAAGAAGTAAACCATGTTTTTCAGATATGGTATTAAACTTAACAGCTAAATCTGTACTTTTAATAGCCATCTTTATTTCTTCTGGTAAAACTTTTAATCTCTCTTTAATTATTTGCTCTGTGTCCATATATTATTTATTTTTTGTCTCCGCCAGCTTGTTTATCATCTTTATCATCTTTTTCTTCTTTATCTTCTTTTTCTATCATTTTTTTAATTTTATCTGCCAACTTCTTATCTTCAGATTTACTTAACTCATCTCTTATTGCTTTGGCTGCATCAGCATTTGCACCTTTAACAAAAGGATTCTTTAACCACTCATTACCCATTAAGCCGCTAGATAAGTTGCCAGCATATCCAAGCTTTCTAGCTTTCAACGCTTCATCTTCTAGGTACTTGTTTCTAGTTCCAGCTTTTTCAGCGTTAATTCTCGCTTTGTTTTCTAGTTCCAGTTTTGCCAAATCTCTCCTAGCCTCATCCTTGACTTTCTGATCTGTTATTCTTGGATCGTTAATAATTTCTTTTTTAAAGTTTATACTACTAGCCAATCTCTCATTTTTTGTTTCCCATTCACTCAACCCCTCTGAAACTGCTTTTTTCTTGTCTCTATCACTTAATTTGATACTCTTTGTACCGTACTCAGTTCTTTCCTTGATGAATTCCTTGTTTCTCTTTTCAAAACCACCCTTTGTCCCACCAAATGATGCTTCAGCACCACTCTTGAATGCTTTATTTGCTAGTATAGCTATATTTGGGTTACGACTAGCAAAACCACTTGAATTGAAAGATTCTTGGGCAATTTTCGCCCCTCTTCCAATAGTGTGTTGTCCAAATGCCCCTGGTAATCCCTTAACTTTATCATTAAGAGCCTTTGTCCACCCTTCCGCAAACTTTGC
>CAZVQB010000039.1:0-2570 GCA_964629235.1 uncultured Candidatus Saccharibacteria bacterium
TTTTCATATTCTTCACCTGGATTACCCAAACCAACGATTATGTATGCCATATGACCATTATGTCACATACAAAAATCTTGTGTCAAACGAATATTGGCAGTACAATTATTCCAATGAATCCTGAAATTCAAAAAAATTCTGAAATTGAAACTCCAAAAAAAGAAAATTTCTTTAAAGAAATAATTAAATTCACTCTAATTGCTTTAGTCATCGTAATTCCAATCAGAACTTACATCGCTCAACCTTTCATAGTTAACGGTCCGTCTATGGATCCAACATTTAATACCGGACAATATCTTATAATCGATCAAATAAGTTACAGATTCAATGAACCAAAGAGAAATGACGTTATAGTTTTCAGATATCCAAACAATCCAAAGGTTTTCTATATTAAAAGAATTATCGGTCTTCCTGGAGAGACAGTTTCTATTGATACAGGAAAGGTTAGCATAATAAATTCGGAAAATCCTGAAGGAATACTTCTACCTGATGACTATATAGCGAAAAATCATAAGACTAGTGAAACATATAAGACTACTTTGGGTGATAGTGAATACTTTGTTATGGGAGACAATCGAGCTGAGAGTTCTGATTCCAGACTTTGGGGTCCTCTTGATAGGAAATTCATCGTTGGAAAACCATTAATTAGACTATTCCCTTTTACAAAGATTGATCTTGTACCAGGAAAAATTTAATTGGTACATCAAATTACAGTTATGCAAAAAAATAAAAAAAGTCCAAACGATCAGAAATTTACTAACTTTGAAAATTTAGATAAGATCGGAGAAATACCAATTTATTATGGTTTTCTTCCACATAAAAGTCCAGAAATAAAAAAGTCTGATATTGATTTAGCAAAAAACCTTCTTGAAGGTGACTATATTGATGATGATAATAGTTCAAATACAAAACTTCCACTTCATGTAGAAGAAAAAATAGCTTTACTGCGTATGTATACAGAGGATGAAATGCATACTATGCCTCAACCCGTGATGTTTTATTTTAAAGAGCCATTCAAAGGATCTATTAAAAAGGGCTCGGGGAATTACAATCGATACTGTGATCTAGAAATCATGGGTGGATCAAAAAGTATTGCAGAAGCACTGCTTATACAAACAACTCGAGCAATATTAAAAGAAGAAGGATATGAGAATATTTGCGTCGAAATAAATAGTATTGGTGATAAAGAATCAATAAATCGTTTTACAAGAGATCTTGGGAATTATTATAGAAAACACGTAAACGATATGCATGCAGAGTGCAGACAACTTCTAAAAAAGGACCCTTTTGATCTATTAAGTTGTCAGAATGATAAATGCAAAAAGATGAATGAAAGCGCACCAAGCTCAATGGACTTCCTTTCAGAATCTAGTAGAGCACATTTCCAAGAAGTTTTGGAATATCTTGAAGCTCTGGATATACCTTATAGAATAAATAACAATCTAATTGGAAATAAAAAATACTGTACTGAAACTATTTTTTCTATAAATAATCTCGATAATGAAAAAGATAAAAAGAAGCAAAAAGTTCTTGCCATAGGAGTACGGTATGACGGTCTTTCAAAGAAAATTGGTGCAAAAAAAGAGATTCATGGTGTTGGCATTTCTCTTTTAATTAAAAATAATAAAGCCGATTTAAGAAAAGATGTAAAGAAAGTTAAAAGACCTTTTGCTTCTTTTGTGCAACTTGGTTTTGAATCAAAACTACTTAGCCTAAACATAATAGAATCATTGAGAAAAGAGAAGATTCCCCTATTCCTTTCATTAGCTCGAGACAGACTTGGAGCTCAAGTTTCAGCAGTAGAAAAGTATCATATTCCTTATGCTTTAATAATGGGAAAAAAGGAAGCAGTAGAGAGGTCAGTAATAGTTAGAAATAACGATACACACGCTCAAGAAATCGTAGAAATCGAGAATTTGCCTAAATATATGAAAAAGCTTGAAAAGTAACACATAATATAGTAATATACATAAATCATGATAAACGTAGAAATAACAAGAAACGGAACAGAAAATAGTATTGGACTTATTCGAAGATTCACAAAGAAGGTCCAAGGCTCTGGTATTTTGCCTAGAGTTCGATCTATTAGATACAATCAAAGAGTACTTTCAGCTTACAAAACAAAGATGAAGACTCTAAAATCTCTAAAAAGAAAAGCAGAAATTGCTGAACTTATAAAGCTTGGTAAGATGCAAGAAAAGACATCTCGTTTCTCTAAATAATGTCTGACATAAACTTCAACATCACAAATACAACGAAATCAAAGTTGCCTGATTTTGATTTTGAGAAGATGAAGAATGCAGTTTTGGGTAAGAAATACGAACTCTCAGTAATTATAATAGGTAAAAAAGAGATTCAAAAACTTAATAAAGAATACAGGGATATAAATAAACCAACAGATATCCTTAGTTTCCCTTTATCTGATGATTTTGGAGAAATTTATATAAATCCAGAAATGACGAAGATTGAAGCGAAGAAATTCGAGCGAGATTATGACAATTTTTTTGCTTTTTTATTTATCCACGGTTTAGTACATTTGAAAGGATTCGATCATGGTAGTACAATGGAGA
>CAZVQB010000040.1:0-2340 GCA_964629235.1 uncultured Candidatus Saccharibacteria bacterium
TTTGCTTCAAAATACATCAATACACTTAAGATAAGTGATAAATGGTTTAAAGATTTTTTTGAACTTCTAGAGACATACAATTTCACTATTGATGAAAATACTGTTTTTGATCAAGAGCTTTCAGTTGATCCTGAAATGCTTGGAAAGATTTTTGAAAACCTTCTCGCAAAGAAAATTGATTCTGAAACTGGCAAAAATGAACAGAAAGACACAGGTAGCTTCTATACGCCAAGGCAGATTGTAGAGTACATGGTGGATCAAGCTTTGATTGAATATTTTAAGACCAAGACAGGCATCGAAGAGAAGAAATTAACTGCCCTGGTTAGCTATGATCTCACTGACGACACAGAATATCCCTTAGATAAAAAAGAAAAAGAACAGATAATAGATGCTGTCGAACTGCTTAAAATTCTAGACCCCGCTTGTGGATCAGGAGCTTATCCTATCGGTGCACTTCAAAAGATAGTTTACATACTGCAACAAGTAGATCCAGAATGTACTCTCTGGCTTGAAAAGAAACTAAAAGGTGTTCCAGATTTATATAAACAAAAGATAATTAACGAAGTAAAACAAAACCCATTTGATTACACCCGAAAACTTGATGTTATAAAGAACTCTATTTTTGGAGTAGATATTCAACCAATCGCTGTGGATGTATCTCGTCTGCGATGCTTTTTGACCCTGGTTGTTGAATCTGAAATCGATGACAATAAACCGAACCGAGGTATTGAACCACTTCCAAACCTGGACTTTAAATTCGTATGTGCAAATACACTTATCCCTCTTCCAAAATCAGAAACTACAGGGTTATTTGATGATCACACAGGAATCACGGAATTATCAAAAATAATGTCTGATTATTTCTCTTGTAACAGTCAGAGAAAAAATGAACTTAGAATAAAGTTTACCAATGCTCAAAAGGAGATATTAGAAAAAACAGTCTCTGCCTTCGGTAGAAATACTGGTGACTTAACATTAAAACTTACAACATGGAACCCTTTTGGAAATCACTCAAACAACTGGTTTGATGCCGAGTGGATGTTTGGATTACAAGATAAATTTGATGTTGTTATAGGTAATCCGCCATATGGAGCGGATATAGATTCCATGTTAAAAGAATATAAGTTGTTATACCCAGAAGTAACAAAAAGTTATGTAGATATTTATAAAATATTCTTTGATTTCGGGTTTCGTGTACTAAAAAATTTAGGAGTTTTGACATACATTTCTCCAAATACATTTCTAGCTCAACCAAGATATAAAGACTTAAGAAGTTATATTCTTAATTTTAATATATTAAGAATTATTAATCTTGGAGAAAAAGTGTTTGAAGAAGCTACAGTTTCAACATCTATTTCAGTAATTCAAAAAAAAGATAGCAGTAAAAACTATTTGTTTAGTGATTGTAGTATATATGGAAAATATAGGGGTAATATCGATGATTTGTTTTTTAACAATGTTTCATTGGCTAAGGTTTATGAATCAAGTGACTTGTCTTTATTACAGAAATCTGAATCCAAGGATGGTGTTTTACCCCTGGATCAAATTTTTATCTTAAAAGATGCTGGAATCAAGTATCAGCGTTCAGGTATAGGCTTAAAAAGCAAAGGCGGAAATGATTTATATGAAAGATTATTTAGTGAAGATAAAAATTATTTTACTAATTCAGTCGAGACTTGGTACGGCAAGAAAATAGATAAATATTTTATAGAAAAAAGTACTGGTGAGTATTTTAATACTGACTATAAGAATGTACTTAATGATAATGAGATTGTTTTTTATTCAAAAGAAGCATTTGCTAAAAAACAGAAGATTCTCTGGCGACAAACATCTTCATATTTAATTGCAACTATAGACGAAGACGCAAGATGGTTTAGAAATACTATTCAATGTGGATGGGTAAAAGATGAGTATTTAGATAAATTTAATATTTATTACATTCTTGGATTATTCAACTCATCATACTTTAAATATCTTTACGCAAAAATTGTTAATGAATCTGCTGGCAGAGCATTTCCTCAGGTTAAAATGACATACTTAAAGAAATTACCAATTATGCAGTGTTCTACAGAAAAACAAGATGAAATAGTAAAAATCGTAAAAAAGATAATAGAAGCAAAAAAAGATGACAAAACTATAGATACTACAGATCTTGAAGTTAAGATTGATGACATTGTAATGGATCTTTACTTGCTTGATGACAAAGAAAAAGAAATGGTCCGAAACTCTTAATTAAGAGATATTGTTTTATTATTCAATATAATCTTACTCTTGAAACAAGTTAGTAGTTCTCGTTTTTCCTCAACCAATCCATCTTTCAAAATAAATTTGGCGTAGTCT
>CAZVQB010000041.1:0-1875 GCA_964629235.1 uncultured Candidatus Saccharibacteria bacterium
GATAGTTTTTAAAGTTTATCCATGACATATATTTATTCTTTAAAAATTTCGCGGTATACCTTCAGAATAACTTCCGGTATAGCACAGAGTGTCACTTTCTTATCGACCATAGAAAATTCCTCGGCATGAGGATCATCTGTCATTGAAAACGTATAGGTATTAAAGTGTCCATCTATTTTCTTAACCGCTTTAACATATTCAGATATAGAATCTTCATGAAATATAATCCCGAGGTATTTACCATGATTCTTAAAAATCTTAAAATCTTCAGCTTCTTGTACAAGCTCAAAGGCGTCCTCTTTTATGCAGAGCATTTCTGTTGATTGATTCACCAATTTTCGCTTATTTCTATCCGTTTCTTTTGCCTCCACAAAATCGTATGCAGTAAAATATTTCAAATTCCCACCCAAACCTTCAATGCTTTCTTTTCTTTGATTTTTATATCCCCTAATTACCTTTTCTATACGTGGATAACAAATATCTGAACAAATCTTATTTTCATTATTAGTACAAAGTATAAAACGCCTATTTCCACCATCTTCAATGTTTTGGCTCAAAACAGCATGTCCAGTCGTACCAGAACCAGCAAAAAAATCTAAAATTGTTATATTTTTGTTCTCGAATAATGTAATTAGAATCTTTATCAGACCAATATTTTTCGGATTATTAAATGGTATTTGATCAACTCCAAATAATTCTTTTAATTCTGTCCCAGCTGAGGTTGTCTTAACATCTATTTCATATGGCACCCTTTGATTATTAACCACAGCTTCATACTTCCTGTTAACAATTAAACTTTTAATTCTTATGCTAGTGTTAAAGTTTTTTTCATATATACTTTCGTCTTTAAAATCAAGAGCGCCCTCTTCAAAAAGCTCAGTAATTTTTGAACTTGTATAAGTATTAAGAACGAACTTATCCTTTAGATGAGAATAATATCTTTTATATCCCTTCTGCAACAAATCTTTATTTACTTCATTGATACTTTTTTCTTTCTTTATCTCTATCTTATTTTCATCTGGATTATAGTAGACACTGTAATGTTTAGCTGAATTAAAGTCTTCTACAAATTGATTAAACTTGTTCTCACCCACCAAAACCCTTTTACCACTATTATGTACATATACACCATTCTCATCTATCGCAAGATCACTAAATTGTTTTGGTATATTCTCTACAAAAGAACTGCTGTTTTTATCTTTAGCATATATTAAACAATAATCATTGCTCGTTGATACAAAGTCTGAATTTTTTCTACCCTTAGGATTATTCTCAACTGACAACATTGATATGAAATTATTTTCACCAAAAATTTCATCGCACAAAAGTTTAAGTTGCGCAAATTCATTGTCATCGATACTAATAAAAATAACTCCGGATGGTTTTAATATATTCCTAGCAAGCTTTAATCTTTTTTCCATGAATGAGAGCCACTTACTATGACGAAAAGGATCTTCGATATCGACAATCTTATCGTTATAAATAAAATCGTTGTTGCCAGTATTGTATGGAGGATCTATATAAATAAGATCAATATCTTCTCTGTGTGTAAAGCTTAAAACAGCAAGAGAGTGATAATTATCACCTTCGATCAAAATATTTGTAGGCTTACTTTTATCTGTTTCTATTGATTTTGATTTAACCTCCCTCAAAACAGGGAAAGGTTTCCCCGCCATTTCATTTGGAAACATTTCACTCGGAGTCCTAGCATCTGGGTTTATAAGGATATCGATTTTCTCTTCTGGTAGATCACGATGCCAAACAAGACCATAGGTTGTTTCCCGGATTCTTTTAATCTCCTTTACTAGCTCATCTTTGGACCATTGTTCGTAATCAATTTTCTTTTTCATATGTATCATTTAATCAACTCATCGA
>CAZVQB010000042.1:0-1824 GCA_964629235.1 uncultured Candidatus Saccharibacteria bacterium
GGTCTAAGAGGAGATCCATCTGACAATATAATTGGAATAAAAGGCATTGGAGAAAAGACTGCAACAATACTTATAACTGAATTTGGTGGTGTAGAAGATATTTATAGAGCGCTAGAAAAAAAGGATGGTGAGGAGAAATTTAAAAAAGTTGGAATAACAGAGAGAATAATAACTCTTTTAAAAGAGGGTAAAGAGGAAGCTGAGTTTAGTAAAATGCTAGCAACAATAAGAAGGGATGCGCCAATTGATTTTATTCTGCCAAAAGAATTTAAAGAAACACTAGATCTACCAAAGCTTTCAAATCTATTTACTGAACTAGATTTTAGAACTTTATTATCAAGACTTAACAATGTTTTGGGTAATGAAATTGAAATTGCAAAAGAGCAAGAGAAAAAAGAAAAGAGGGAACAACAAGAAATTCCAAAGAATGAGCTTGTGGAAACTTCTATCGCACTTTGGATTTTGAATTCTAACCTCACGGATCCAACCGTTGATGATATTTTTAATTTTGCGAAAACTGATGATTTTAAAAAGGCTAGAGAAATTATTTTTACTGAACTAGATAAAAGAGGGCTTAGAAAAGTTTTTGATGAAATTGAAGCACCTATTATTCCTATAATAGATAAAATGGATGAAAAAGGAGTAAAGATTGATACAGTTTTTCTAAATGATCTCTCAAAAACATATCATGCTGAACTTTCTAAGTTGGAAAAAAAGATTTGGGAATATGCTGGAGAAGAGTTTAATATAAATTCACCGAAACAACTTGGAGATATTCTTTTTGATAAAATGGCACTTACCGCAAAAGGATTAAAGAAGACAACAGGCGGTGCTCGTTCTACACGTGAATCTGAACTTGAGAAGCTACGAGATTCACACCCAATAATCCCTTTGCTTTTTGAATATCGCGAACTACAAAAGTTACTTTCAACTTATATAGACACTATTCCTACTCTTGTTGATAAGAACAATCGTTTGCATGCGCATTTCATCCAAGCAGGAGCTGCAACAGGTCGTATGGCTTCTAAAGGTCCAGGATTACAAAATATTCCTGTAAAAACAGATCTCGGTAAAGCTATTAGAAAAGCTTTTATAGCTGAAAAAGGTTTCGTATTGGCATCACTCGATTATTCTCAAGTCGAACTTCGTATCGCTGCTTTTCTTTCTGGAGATCAAAAACTAATTGAAATATTTAAAAATGGTGAGGATGTACATACAGCAGTTGCGTCTGAGGTTTTTGAAGTACCAAAAGATAAAGTAGATAAAGAAATGAGAAGAAAGGCGAAGATAATAAACTTCGGAATTCTTTATGGTATGGGAGTAACTGCTTTGAAGACGAATCTTGGAGAGGGTACAGAACGCGCAGAAGCACAGAAATTCTATAATGACTATTTCGCCAAGTTTTCTGGTCTCGCTAGCTATCTGGATCAAGTAAAAGCCGAAGCAAAGAGAAAAGGCTATACAGAAACATTTTTTGGTAGAAGAAGATATTTTGAAGGTATAGATTCTAAAGTTCCATTTATAAGAGCAATGGCTGAAAGAATGGCAATCAATGCGCCGATACAAGGAACAAATGCAGATATAGTAAAGATTGCCATGAAAAGAATTGATGATTTCTTGATTTCAAAAGGATTTGATAAAGATGCGTACTTGATCCTACAAGTTCATGATGAATTGGTTTATGAAATACGAGAAAATATGGCAGAGAAAATAGTAGAGGAGATAAAAAATATAATGGAGAATGTTATAGATCCAAAAGATATAAAGGGTGTGAGATGTACAGTAGGTTTTGCTATAGGTAAAAGTTGGGGAGATTTGAAATAA
>CAZVQB010000043.1:0-1717 GCA_964629235.1 uncultured Candidatus Saccharibacteria bacterium
GCTGGATATATACTCGGTAATCTTATACCAAATGCTGAGAAATATTTGACTCCAATTATACTAACTATAATAGCAGTATCTTTCTTACCAGCAATAATTGAGTTTTTTAGACAAAGAAAAGGGTGATATAATAAAGGCTAAATATTTAGTATGTTTAGCAAATTTTTTTTCAAACTATTCCCACCACCAAAGTATTTGAATATTCCATATGCTGGACTTGATATTTCCGACGATGCAATAAGATGTATAGAATATTCTGAACATAGAAATGGTTATACATTAAAAAAATACGGAACAAGAAATCTTGCTCCAGGTATCATAGAAGCAGGGTATATAAAGAATCAACCCGCTTTGATTCAAGAGTTAAATCAAATTACAAAGGATTTGAGACTGGGAACTGTAAAAGTCTCTCTACCTGAGGAAAGAATGTATCTTTTTAAGACTGAGGTTCCTGACGTAGATGAAGATCAAATAAGACAAAATATTGAATTTAAATTGGAAGAGAATGTTCCAATATCTGCTTCTGAAGCAATTTTCTTTTTTGATAAAATGCCAGTAAGTCTAAGTAAAGGAAAGATATTTGCTAGTGTATCTGTAACTCCACGCGAACTTGTTGATAGTTATCTAGGTGCTCTAAAAACAGCTGGTCTTACTACGGTGTCATTTGAGATTCAAGCAAAAGCTATAGCTAGAGCTGTGGTTGCTTCTGATTCTACGGAGACAGTCATGATTGTTCATTTAATGAATAAAAAAACTGGACTATATGTTGTTTCTAGTGGAGTTATTTGTTTTACATCTACTATTTCTTGGGGAGCAGAACAAATACGAGGTAAAAATATGGCTGATATACCTGATTTGATCTTCAGTTTAAAGCATGAAATTGAAAGAGTCTATTTCTACTGGTCACAACATGGTGAAGGCCAAAAAATTCAATCGATTATTGTTTCAGGACGTGATGCAACTGTTGTAAGTCAGATTTCTCATCTATCACCTGACCCCGCTGTTGAACTCGTCGTTGCAGACATTTGGCAAAATGCTTTTTCTGTAAATCATTATGTGCCAAAAATCTCATTCGAAGAATCTTTAGACTATGCAACCGCTGCCGGTTTGGCTTTACCATAAATTTTATGATTCACTATACACTTTTACCTGAAAAAGAAATAAAAGCATTGAAGAGAGAATATAGAATGAGACTCGTAATATTCTTTTTGTTTTTTATGTCTATAGCAGTGATTGCTGGTATATTTTCTTTAACACCTGCTTTTATACTTTCTTATACACAAGAGAGGGAAGCTTTGGAACATTTGAAAAAAGTAGAGAAAAATAGAAAAGATAAAGGGTTGGATTCTATAATTAAGGAATTAAACTCAACTAATTTAGTTATAAAGCAACTAGAAGAAAATACAAATGGTGTTGTTTATTCTAAAATAATATTTAAAATCATAGGATATAAGACAAATGGATTGAGTATTAAATCGTTCGATGTATCAAAAAATCCTAACGCTACTTCTTCTGTAGATGTGATTATACAAGGGAAAGCAGCAACCAGAGATTCTTTGATTTCATTTAAAAATAAATTGGAATCTGATCCATTAATATCTAATTTAGAATTACCAGTCTCAGATCTGGCAAAAAGTAAAGATATTTCTTACTCTATTAAAATTTCAATAATTGGAAAATATGAAAATTAATTCAAGACATTACATTTTAATAATAT
>CAZVQB010000044.1:0-1709 GCA_964629235.1 uncultured Candidatus Saccharibacteria bacterium
AGTAATTACAATTGCGTTTCGGTAGATGCAGGAAATGGTCAGAGGTGATAAGATGAGCGTAATGCACCATTAGATTTTGAGGATAAATAAAATGAAAGCCTTTCTTTACCATATCCATCTAAATGTTTCCGATGCAAAATTGTCACTACCATTCTATAAGGACTTTTTCACTTATCTAGAATATAAAATTATTGATGAAAGCCCAGAACATATTGGGGTTAGTAATGGTAGTACCGATTTTTGGATTATTGAAACAGATAAAGCTCGCAAAGACAGATTTCATAGAAAAAATACTGGCATTAATCATCTTGCCTTTAGACTGGATTCAAGAGAAAAAGTAGATCGTTTTGTAAATGAGTTTTTGAAACCAAAAGGAATATCTACCCTATACGACACACCTAAAGTTTTTCCTGAATACGGAGGTGAATATTACGCTGTGTTTTTTGAAGATCCAGATCGAATTAAACTTGAGGTTGTGTGTAAGAAATAAAGTTATGAGAGATACAGATTTTTTAATCAAGGCAATAGAAAAAGCAAAAGAATCCGTAATTATCTCGACCACTTAAGTTGGTACATCTGGCTGAACTTGAGGAACAGTCTTTGGAAATTGTAAGGGGTTGGGAAAAATCTCTTAGAAATATTTGAACGATTTTTATAGTAAAAGTAATTCTGCAGAAAAAAGCAGGAAATGATAAAATACAAATTATGAATCATGTAGGTAAACGATTATTTATTACAGGTATTCCGACTTCTGGTAAATCATATTTGGCAAAAATTCTAGCTGAAAAGGTTGGTGGTATTGCTGTGATTCTTGATGATTTTCGTGAAGGACTTTCATCTGATGATCGATATAAGAAATGGACAAACTTTTACCTTGATCAGGATGAAAAATCATATCTATCTACGACAAGTAGTGAAAAGCAATGGGAAAATCTAGTAGCTCAATCAGAAGGACTATGGCCTGCTATTCTAAGAGAGATATCAAAATTTAAAGATGAATCAAAGCCAGTTATTTTTGAATGTGTAAATATGCTTCCACATTTAGTAAAAAGAGATCTCGGCTTTAATGGTGTTGTTTTGATCGGATCAACTCTCGAAGAGACTATTGAAAGAAATAAAAAAGATCCACGTTGGGGTAATACTATTGAATTACAAGAAGCTGAAGCAAATATGTTTTTTAATGTTGAAAGACCACACTACAAGGAAGAGGCATTGAAATATGGTTATCCTACTTTTGAGCGAGCCGATGATGCTGTCGAATATTGTCTTAATTTTTTTATAAAATAATATGAACATAAATTACAAAGGCACAATCGTAGAAGAAAGTCTTGAGGACAATCGAATTCTTAACGACATAGACATTATTGACTTTAGAATTTCAAAAGATGAGAACCCTGCCGATCGTTGGCATTTATATACAGTAAGTGTTGGCAAAGATGATATCAAAAAAATCTCCGAATATATAAAGCCCGGCAAATGGTATATGCATTTTTGGAAAGGGGATGATGTGGTAGCTGTTTTCAAAGACAAAATATTTGAATTCAAACACAGTGACAAATCAACATGGCTTGATGCCGTTGATTATGGTCGAGGATTAGGCATACCAGAACAATAATTAGATTTTATAATTGATGTACAGTAAAACTAAAAATTTTCTGCTCCGGAGACAGGATTCGAACCTGTGACCAATCGCTTACGCTTATCCTACT
>CAZVQB010000045.1:0-1588 GCA_964629235.1 uncultured Candidatus Saccharibacteria bacterium
ATATATACACTGTTTTTGTCTAAAATATATAAAACTAGGAAACGATATGAAAAAGCATATAAGATGGGAAGAATTAAAATTTAATGATGATTTTGAAGATGAAGAACTTGAAGAAGTAGAAGGAAAAGATGAATCGGAATATAACAATAGGAATATAAATTCGATTCATGAAATGATTAATAGTCATGTTGTTACACCTTTTGGTGTTTATCGTGCAGATAGTCAATTTAATCCAATGAATGACCATGTTATACTTATTGCTAATACAAACTTTAATTTAACCGCTAAGTTAATACAAAATATTTGTGAGGTTGATGGTGTAGAATCTATTAGAGTAATATCTAGATATACAATGATAATAATGGTTGGTTCTCTTTTTGATGAATCATTAGTTGTAGAAAAAATAAACAAAGTGTGTGATATTGATACAAATAATATTTCTTTGGAAAATTTAACAGATGAAGAATCCGCTTTAATTATTAAAGCGGCAGAAAAAAGTAAATATTGGCTAGCTTATCTGTTTCCAAATGGTAAATATTGTATAGAAAATTTTGACTCTCTAGAAAAACTAGAAGAATCTGTATCTTATTTTAAAGAATTAAACGGATTTTCTACTGGTAGATTATTTTGTTCAGAAAAATTGGAGAATTATCTTGAAGAAGATTTCGAATGAAGAATATTATGAAGCATATACTAATGAACAATATAAAAGTATAATATCAAAAGCAATGTCTCCTTTTAAGATAGACAGTTTTGAAGCTGTCAGAATTAAAGATGACGCGCTCTGGATGGCACTTCAAACCCATGACCCTAAACGTTCCAAATTTGAAACATATCTATATAACAAAGTAAGATGGTTATGTAGACGACAAGTTTGGTCAAGGTCTCCTAAGAACAGAACTTTCAAAAATAAAATGGAAGTATTTAAAGAAATGGATATGAAAAAATTAGATAAGGCATATGACCCGATATCAGACTACATTAACAAACTTCAATGTGAAGAAATTCTAGATTCACTTAATGAAAATGACCGAGAATTATTAATAGATAGATATTTTATGTCGAAAACCTACAAAGAAATAGCTGATAAAAAAGGAGTCTCAATTCAGAGAATTGAACAAAAAATTATTGAAATACTGGAAAAAATAAAAATGAAATTTGTGAATGATTTGTAAAACTCTGTGTATAAATAGGTGAGATGACCTATAACGGAGAATAAAATGGCACAACAAAAAATTATCACAGGAAACGCATATAAGCTTTATATCGGCAAAATTTTAGCCGCTGGGAATGTTTCCGATACCACAAAATGGGCTGATTTGTCCCTAAGAAATACAGCTAAAAATAACGCCTCACAAGATACAATAGTAGCACAAACTACAACTGCTGGGGTACGAAAACCATATAGCTCTGGTACATTCCTATATCAAGCTAAGAATAAATATGTAATTCGTAGTGTTAGTGACACAATTAGTGGTGTAACTACTAATATTGTAAGACTTGTTGGGTCAGATTACAATCGGGTTGCCCATTCACCATCTCGTGGTAATCGTAGATACGATATCACAAGTTGGAACTACGTAACTGG